>NZ_JBHIOE010000015.1:0-31091 GCF_042195335.1 Bartonella sp. CL25QHWL
GAACCTCATCAGTAGAATCTTCAACTGGAACAAACGGTGCAGGCATAGGTTGCACAAAAGAATGGTCCTCTGGAACAATTGGTACAGAAGGACGTACAGGTTCAACAGGGGCAGAAGGAGTGGGAACAAAATCTGTAGATGAAGTGTCCTCCGGAATAGAGGGCTCAGATGGCAGAACCTCATCAGTAGAAGGAGCCTCTGGAACAGTTGGTACAAAAGGAACTCTAGGTTCAACAGGCACAGAAGGAGTGGGAACAAAATCTGGAGATGAAGGAGATACCGGAATAGAGGGCTCAGATGGCAGAACCTCATCAGTAGAAGGAGACTCTGGAACAGTTGGTACAAAAGGAACTCTAGGTTCAACAGGCACAGAAGGAGTGGGAACAGAATCCGTCGATGAAATATCCTCTAAAACAGAGGGCTTAGATGGCAAAACCTCATCAGTAGAAGTTTCAACTGGAACAAGCGATGCAGGCATAGGTTGCACGGAAGAAGCGTCCTCTGGAACAGAGGGGACAGAGGGAAGTACAGGCGAAACAGGGGCAGAAGGAGTGAGAGTAGAATCCGTAGGAATAAATGTTTCAGACGGCTCAGATGTTTCAGGCAAAGAAGGTGTAGATGGTATAAGCGGTGGCTTAACAGAAGGAGGTTGTTCAGGCGCAATAGTCTCTGATGGCCGTTCAGAAGGTATAGTTTCTTCTTCAGATTTAGGTGGTAAAACTGTGGACGTAGGCTTAATAGACGGAACTGAAATAGATTCAGAAGGATCTAATTCAGGATTAATGTAAACACTTTCGAGACGAAAATCCCAAAAATCTCCTTCCCCTTCAACCAATCTATTTTCGGGACTTGCTTCTCCAGAAGAAGAACCAGGACCATAAGCACGAAGTTTATATTGATAAGGAAATCCATTTATCGCAACATAATCATTCAAAAGCTTAAAAGTATCTTCCTTTGCTTTTCCAAAAACCTGAATAATCGAAACACTTTGATGACTTCCGTCAATCACGTTTGTATCTGAAGCTTTTTGAAATTTTTCCATTCCAATGAGCGTGGTTCCCAAAACATCACCATAGATTAAAACGCGATCAGTTTTTTGAGGATCAAATGAACCATCATTATTCATAAATGTGCTCATCTTAATCCGAGAATTACCTTCCGCACTGTATACTTTATTGTATACGTCATCCACACCCGCTGTTTTACCAATATCATCTAATGCATAAACATCTTCTTTATTGTATATTTTCTTTCCAATATGCAATGTTTGATAATCTTGAGAGACATATTTCTCAAAAACAAGCGTACTATCAAGGAGACTCAAAGTAGAAAGCGATGAAACCGTAACATCCTTTTCTTCTAAACCTTGATATTTACTTTTAGTAAGATACCATGTTGAACCATTTTTTAACTGTAAATCTACGCGAGACCTATCTTCAATGCGCACTCCCCCTATAAGGGTTGAAGAATATGCTTGAACAAGAAGAGAAGAATCTTTTTCAGTTTTTATTAATAAGTCACCAGAGATTTTTGTATCGTCCAATAGTTCAAGGGTAGCTTTAGCCCCAAAACCATCAGTCCCAGTGCTATAAATGGCGATACCTTCTGGAACTGTAAAGTTTGTCTTTGATAACTGAACAAATGCCTTTCCTATAATGATATTTCTGCCTTGTAACAACATTTCATTAGTTGAATCAGCTATTCTAAACCCTTCCTCTGGTTCTAATCCATAAAAATACAGACCATGTACTCCTTTACCCAGCACAGAAACATTGGATTTGTTAATCTTAATATTTGTCTTCTTAAATTCATCCGATGAACTAAATGCTTTCCACAACAACTTTTCTTTATCATTCACATCAACCGAAGAATTTTTCACCAAAAAACCATGCATATCACTCAGTTCAATAGAACTATTACTCAATTGAACATTACTTCCTTGAGAGACATCGAAAGCTTCTGGTATTTTATCAAAACCTTCCTCATCGACGATAGTAGTTTTTTGTTTTCCTTTACCCTTAATGATAGTACTATCGAAATTATACCCTCCCCCATAAAATGATGAAAATCTACCTTTCCCATTAAATGTAACAGTACTGCCTGACATCCTAATCTTTGCACCAAGTCTACTCACAAACCCGATATCTTGCAGGTTGTCTGGCTCAATCTCAATCTTTACACGCACTAAAGCAATATCCGCTTCTTCACCCAATGCATACATAGCGTGAGAAGTTTCCGTAATTGATCCATCTGTCATGCTAATGACCGCATTTTCAGCATGAAGAGCACGTACATTCTTAAAATTTGAATTTTTTAGATTAAGACGCGCACCATATTTTGCATATGCACCATATGTCAATATTTGACCTGAATCATCGCCATAAACATTTATCTGAGATGCATCAACAACTGTACCTGCTTTTTCTACATATATAGCCTTAATAGGAGCAGAATCAGGAGCATGTTCTTGAGAACTTTTTAAATTATAAGTTTTATTTTCAAGTGTATGTTTTTTACCATCACTGCACGTATAAAAGCTCCCTGTTTCATCACAGGGAGCTGCAAAAGCATGAAAGCCAGCATTAATATTTACAACCCAAAAAAAAGAAAAAGCAACTGTTGTAAAAGTCAACCTATAATTTTTAAATATATTAACCATAACTCTTTTGCAAATCCTTCTCCCCCGCTTTATTTAAAAGTGAATGAGATCTGAAATAATGTTAAGTTAAACATATGAATAGTTTTAAGTATAACAAATAAATACTTGCTTTGCAATTCATAAAATACTCTATATTTATGTAAATGTTATTCTATATTTCAGAATATACATAAAAGCGTAGTGTAAACCGCATGAAAAATCATCTCTGAAAAACCAGTTTTACTAAGACGATGCTGATAGGTTAAATCTCCGTGCAATAAAAAATTTGAAGATAACTGAGCATTACCCCCCATTCCAGCTTCTAGAGAAGAACCAAAACCCCCTAATTGGAATTCATCTCCAAACTGTACACGTTGTTTTCCTCCAAAACTCATGGCAAGATGAAACTTGCCATTGAAAGAAACAACAAGAGCCTCTTCAGAAGCAGCAAGCGTCTTTCTTAAAGACCCGCCAACACGCATCATCCACTGATCAAGTTTTCCTATTTCAATATCAAAACCATCAATATCAAACGCCTGATCAAACCGCACATTTTGATAAACAACCTAAACCTGCGGTATCAAAATAACCCCTTTATGTCCTGTCATAAATGACTTACCCGCAATCAATAAAGCACTCAAAGGTGTTCCCTTCAATGTTGTTGTCTTACCTCTTGCTTGCGTGAGAACATTCCCTTTAAATAAACCATAGGAAAAAAGACCATCGATATAAAAGCCTGTATCATACTGCATGCTGCCATATGTGTAATAGACCATTTATCAAATGTACTTTTTTGTTTTCTTCAACATCTTGAGGTTGTAGAGAATTTTTTCCATCATTCCCCATTTTCCAAAGCTTAAAGTGTGATGTGTATCCTCAATCGCATTGAGCAAAACACTTGCCTCTATAGCGTTATAATTCAAATTTCTACCATAACCATATTCAAGCGCAGACAGATCAGAAACATAACGATAACTTCCACCGTAACCTCGCACAAAAAGTGCAGGATTTTTTACCTTTTTCCCCTAAAGTCCCAGCAGCAATACGCAATGTTTCCAGCTGTTTATTGTGATTGTTCATATCCATCAAACCAACCTGAAACAAGCATGAGGCATCGATAGATATGCTGAAACTTGCGGAACAACAGCTTTAATGCCCTCTTCAGGATAAAGAACAGAAGCATCATGATCAGCTAAAACATTATTATGATGAGTATAAGTACTTAAAGAATGAGACACATCATTTTCCAACCGCATATGATGCAGATGAGAAAGTTTCTGAACATATTCAGCTTCAAGTCGGAAATCCCAAAAATCTCCATTATACTCAATATTTTTCTCTTTAACGGATCCATCCCCACCTTTACCTGTCTATGAGAAAAATTGGGACCATAAGCACGAACACTATATCGATAAGGCGCTCCTCTTAGAGCAACATAATCTGTTGTTAATTTAAAGGAATCATCCGCAGCCTTTCCATAAACCTGAACAATTGAAACACTGAGGCTGTCTTTTTTATCGTCTTTTTGCTTACCTTTGCTCTGGTTCTTTATTTTTTTTGAAGCCACTGTAACATCGACAATATGCACCTTACTTTTTCCATAAACATCACCATAGATAAGAAGTTTATCAGCTTTTATTCCCTTGCTTTTACCATTTGCAGTAAGATATGCATTAACATATAAGCGTGCGTCCTCTCCTACAACGTAAGCATGATTTAAACCATAATCATCATCCAATCTCCTAACACGAAGTGTCTGATAAAAATCATTTCTTGGTTTCTGAAAGAAAATAAAACTATCAATAAGCCTTACAAAGAAAACAGATGAACCTACACAATATGGAACTTTTTTATGATTATTTTCAAGCGCATTTTTATTTGCTCTTACAGTCCATAGAGATTGATTGAACAACTCAACACTACCATAAAAACCTTTCTCAACATGTGCCCTTCCTGCAAGAAAAGACGCATAGGCACCAAGCGCAACAAATGAATTATTTTTGACATCTAATAACCGATCAGCAAAAAATACGCGAACCCCTCTGATGCCGTAATATAAGGATACCTCCTAGCATCGTTACTATAAATAGCCGTACCATCAAGAACATGAAGAGCAGTCTTTTTAAATCGAAATTCACCTAAACTTATAAGAAGCACTCCCTCTTGATATTCATGTTGAGAAGTACTTCCTCTAAAATGCAAACTATGAACCCTTTGTCCCTGAAGAATGATCTCTGAGTTTTCAAAAGAAACCAAAGACATAGAACTATCTCGAAACTCAAATCACCTTTCCTTAAAAACCGGTTTTGCACTTTCAATCGCTATGTCATGAACATCAGAAACCTGAATCTTACCTTCATCAAAGAAAAAAACCGCTCTGCTTCACACCAAACACAGATTGAGATAACTTGGCATTTCTACCACTTTTCTTTTCGCTATTTCCTATAATAGAACTCTTTTTAAAAGAAGTTTTATCGTCTTTTGACACAACCACTGCTGATGTAATCTTCTCAGATCTATTTAATTCTAAAATTCCACCAATTCCTGAAACGCCTTTTCCCCTTTACTTTTTTCTGGCTTAATAACTATGTTATGAGATTGTATTGTAAAAATAACACCTGTAGTCCTTCCTATCCAATCCACTCATATATAACTTATTACGACTTCCAAAAGTACAAGCAGCACCAACTGTATCACACGAATACGATTTAAAAAGAGAATTACATGAGGGTTTATAACCTTCTGCACTCACATCTATATTGTGCGCGAAGAAAAAATAGAGGTCGTAAGAAAACACACACATGGCGTTTTAATACTTTAATCATAATTTAGTCTAAACTTTCTTTATTTTATCTTCATAAAAAATCGAAAAGACACCTCTGGTTCATCTACTTATTATTCTTATTATGTGCCGTCATAATAAGTTGTTTTGTATTATACATAAAGTCAAAAATCAGAAAATAACACTATAAAACCATGCTTTGTACTTATATTTTCCACAAAGGATATATTAAAGGAAAATACAATTAAAAGTGATAGCTTAATCCACCAGAAAAATGCGTTCCAGAAAATCCGGCATTCGTAAATTTATGCTGATAAATCAGGTCACTATGAAAAATAATTTTTGGAGATAATTGCGAAAAAACACCAAATCCAGCTTCTAAAGAAGACCCAAAGGAACCAAGCTGGAAGGCATCTTTAAAATATACAAATTGTTTATCATCAAAACTACGAATGAAATGAAGCTTACCATAGAATGAAAGAACATGAGCATCTTTAGTAAATGTAAGTGTCTTCGTTAAATACCCACCAATACGCATCCCCCAATGATCTGGGCTTCGCATATCAATATTAAAATTATCAATATCACGAGTCTTATGAAACTGGAGATTTTGATAAACAAACTGAACTTGTGGTTCAAAAATAAAATATCGGCTGCCGATCATAAACGTTTTACCAGCAGTTAAGGAAACACTCAGCGGCTTACCTCTCAATGTAGCTGTTTTACCTCGCTCAAGTGTGAGAACATTTCCATTAAACAAACCATAAGAAAAGAGACCATCCATATAAAGACCCGTATCATGCTGCATGCTTCCATATGCCGTGATTGTCCATTTATCAAATATACTTTCTTGACTTTGTTTAACCTTTCGAGGCTGCAAAGAAAGCTTGCCATAATTCCCCATAATCCCAAAAGATGTCGTACTGTATGCACTTTCGATTTTCTTGAGTAAAATATTTGCCTCTAGTGCATTATAATCAAGCTCACCGCCATAATCACCATATTTAAGTACAGATAAATTTGAAGTATAACGATGATGTCCACCGTAACCGCGTAAAAACAAAGCGGGATTTCCATCATTTTTCAATAACCGACCAGAAACAGTTCGCAGCGATTGCAACTGCTTGTTTTGATTACTGATATCCATCAATCCAGCATAAAATAAGGTATTTGGCACAAGAATATAAGTCAGAACCTGGGGAACAACGACTCTCACATTTGGCTCAAAATGAGAAGAAGGCTCAAAAACAGATGCCGGAACAGAAAAACTAGACGCAGGTGGTGCAACTGAATTAGATTCAGCAATAGCGGGAATAACAGGTGCAAAAGAGGAAGGAGGATTGGGGATCTCAAGCACCAAAACATCAGATACATTAGGTGTGGTCGTAAGATGGAAATCCCGATCAGGAGAATCTACTGGAGAAGAAAGACTTGGCTCCTGAGGTTTTTGCCTAGAGTTAGAATCAATAGAACCATCCTCTCCTCCAGTAATATTAGGATGAATTTTAGGAAAAGAAGGAATATCATCAGAAGAAGGAGGGACAACCAAATCAAGAACAGGAAAAACTTTAGTGGAATCAAGAGAGGAAGAATCAACAAATTGACTTTCAAGGCGGAAATCCCAAAATGTTCCAGAGTTTTTAAGCACTCTTTGATTTGAATCTGCTGCCCCTAAAGTAGAGCCTGGACCATAACTCTTAAGATGATACTGATAGGGGGAGGCTTCAAGTGTGACATACCCCCCCTTTAACTGAAAAGAATCTTCAGCAGCTTGTCCATAAACCTGAATAATGGAAATCCCCTGATTATTACCACCATCTCCCGTCAATGCCCCTGAGCTTCCAGGAACACTATACACATGGACTGTCGTCTTTCCTTCAAGATCACCATTGATTAAAAGCCGGTCAGTTTTTTGCTCTTGCAGAGCTCCCCCTTTATCCAAATATGCATTAAGATAAAGAAGCGCATCGCCTTGTGCACGGTAAACAGTCCCCGATCCTTTTCCGATAAGAAGTGTCTGATAACCATCAGTCGTTTTGGATTTTAGTTCTTTAAAAATAAGAGAACTACCCATAAGATTGACCGATGAAATGAAGGAATAGTCCCCTAAATTAGAACCAGACGCATCAGAATTTTGCAATTTGTCATATCTTGGTCGCGATAAAATCCATTTTGAACCATTTTTTAACTCTATCTTAGCCGTAGAACTTCCATCAACATGTGCGCCTCCTACAAGGGTAGAAGCATCAGCCTCAATCTTTACATTGGAATGCTCAACAGCTTTCAGGAGTGAATCACCAGAAACTGTTGAATGTTGTGAGAGTTTAACAAAACTTTCGAATTGGCGGCTGTAAATAGCCGTACTTTCTGGAGCCATAACGGTTGTCTTTGTCAAATAGACAGTCCCTTTTCCAGGCATAATTGTTTTTTTATCATTTAAGACAGCTTCCCAAAAAAAGCGCATGCCATTAAATGCATTCCCTCTCACAAAAACATTGGAATATTTGATATGAGCAGTATTATTATCATTCCCCTCCAAGGCAATACCATGCGCTCTAATGACATTAACGTTTCCCTTCTGGAAATTAAGAGAGCCTTTCCCCTGCAGCATACTAAAAGCAGAAGCTTCACGATGATTACCTGTATTTGTCCCCTGTTTTCCCCTCCCCGTAATAGAAACACCATCTAAATTAATTTCTCCATCTCCTCCTGTTTGGACACCAATACCACTGGTAAAATCAATTTTTCCTTCTTTCATATAAATTTTTGCACCATTATGACTCAAAAGACCTATCGCATCAGAAGATGTCTTAATCTCTGTCTTGGTCAAAGAAACAAACGACCCTTTACCCGCAACACTGATCCCCATTCTGGTTGCTTTAATCACCCCATCCTGCATCTCAAAAGCCCCCTCCTCATTAACATCGCCCCCTATCGACACGTTATTTAACATGGAATCAAATAGAACAACGCCTCCCCCATTTGAGGACTTTACAGCTGTTGTCCAAGCGTTTGTTTCTGAATGGAAATTTGCATTCGAAACACCGTTAATGATTATAGCCTCTCCCTCAATGACTGTATCTTTCCCTGATGCCTCTATGGCAGCATCAGAACTTTCACCTGTAAGTTGATAAGTTTTCTTGGAAATTTCATGCGTTTTACCATCATTACAGCGATAAAATGAAGCACCTTCGTTACATGAATATTGCTTCTTCTCAGAAGAAGTCTCACCTGCATCAGTATTGTATACAAAGAAAAAAATAACCGTTGTAAAATGACATAAAGAGAGATGATTTTTAAACATAATTTTCTACAAACTTTCTTCCCCTTCCCTAAAAACAAAAAAAACGCGTTCTGTTTAATAACTTTGGTTACGCGTAATAATTTAAAATACGTTTTGTATTTTATATATCGACCACATGTTTTATGTAAAGCCAGAATCTCAAAATATCACAATTTAAAATTGTATTATTTATAAATACGCGTAAAAATATAAATAGAAATAAAAATTCTACCCCAAAGCGATGGTTTCAAGAGAATTTAATAAAAATACACTCAAAGAAGAAAAACAGCATAAAAAGCGAAAACTGCAAACCAGAAAGCCTTATCTTGTTTCTAAAAAGAAACAAACTCGCTCATGCAAAAAAAAACATTTTTTTAAAAAGCTTATTTAAAAAGTTGCAAACAAATAATAAAAAGCCACAAGCTATGCTTGTGGCTTTTTAAACAACTTACCCCAAGATGATCACCTAAAAACGATAGCGCAATCCACCAGAAAAACTGATTCCAGAAAAACCACCTTTGCTCAACTTATGCTGATAAACCAAATCACCATGAAGCGCAAATTTTTGAGACAAGCGAGCATTAAGACCTAATCCAGCCTCTAGAGAAGAACCAAAAGCCCCTAATTGGAAAGAATCTTTAAAGCGCACAGCTCTTTCTTTGCCAAAATCATGGACAAAATGAATCTTTCCATAGAAAGAAACATCACGATCTTTTTCAGGTGCAGTAAGAGTCTTCTTCAAACGACCACCCACACGCACCATCAATTGATCAAGTTTATCCATCTCAATATTAAAATTATCAATATCGCGGGCCTCATTAAATTGAAGATGTTGATAAACAACCTGAACCTGTGGATCAAAAACAACACCTTCATATCCTGTGGCAATTTTCTGACCACTCATCAAGGAAACACTTAAAGGGTTACCCTTCAATGTTGCAGTCTTACCCCGTGCAGTTGTCAGAACATCTCCCTTAAACAGACCATAGGATAAAAGACCATCAACATAGAATCCTGCATCATGCTGCATACTGCCATAGACTGTAGCAGTCCATTTATCAAATGTACTTTTTTGGCTTTGTGCAACATCTCGAGGCTGTAGAGAAAGCTTTCCATAAGACCCCATAACCCCAAAGGATATAGCACTGTCAACATTTTCAATTTTTTGTAGCAAAACACCTGTCTCTAGCGCATAGTACCCTAGATCTCCCCCATAACCATATTTAAGCGCAGATAAATCTGAGACATAACGATAACTTCCACCATAGCCACGCAAAAATGAAGCAGAATTTTCACGAATTTCCAACATTCCACTAGGATGAGTCCGTACTATCTCCAACTGCTTGTTTTGATTGCTGATATCCATTAAACCAGCATGGAATAAACTATTTGGCAAAAGCAGATAAGTTGGTACCTGAGGAACAACAGATCTCACACCTCGTCCAGATGGGAAAACATTTTCAATCTTAGAAAGACTATCCGCAAAAGACACCGGAACAACATCACCAGAAGACGCTGGAACAACACCACCAGAAGACACCGGAACACCACCACCAGAAGACACCGGAACAACATCACCAGAAGATTCGGGAATAATATCCTCAACAGAAACATGTGCAGGAGGTGTACGTTTAGAAACCGTAAGAATGTCGTTATCATCAGCAGATGTTTGAACATATTCATTTTCTAAACGAAAATTCCAAAATTTCCCCCCATTCAAAGCAAATTTCTGTTTAACATGCTCATCCCCTCTAGTAGCACTTGGATCATAAGAACGAAGTACATATTTATAAGGCGCCCCCTCTAAGGCAACATACTGTCCATTCAATTGAAAAGAGTCAGGCAATGCATCTCCATAAACTTGAATAATTGAAACACTATGCGCTTTTTCGTTTTTTTCTTCTAAGCCTCCTGCAACCCCTTGTATATGGACTATAGTTCTTCCCTTAACGTCACCATGAATGAGAAGCCTATCCGTTACTTGATGACCACTTGTATCATTAGGATTTAAACGTGCATTCAAATGAATCCAAGCATCACCAAAAGCCTGATAAACAATACCTGTTCCTTTTCCAATATAAAGCGTCTGATAGGCATGAGCAGTGCCGGATTTCGGTTTTTCAAAAGTAATAGAACTATTAGAAAGACGTACCGATGAAATAAACGAAACACCTCTATAATTAGGATCTTGTAATTTTTTCTGTCTTGGTTGCAATAAAGCCCACTGTGAATTATTTCCCAAGATAAGGTCGACTTTAGAACTGTTATCAACCTGAGTTTGACCGACAAGTGCAGAAGCATCAGCAACAACCTTTATAGAAGAGTTACGATCAGCCTTCAGCAACAAATCTCCAAAAAGCTTTGTTTCCTTTAAAGATATTTTAGACTTTCCAGATTGACTGCTATAAACAGCTATACTATCTGGAACTACAAAACGCGTCTTTTTCAAATTAATGAACGATGTTTTTCCCTCTGACAAACCCTCTAATGTTGCCTCATTTTCAAAGCGCATACCATAAAATGCATTACCTTTCACTGTAATATTTGAATCTCCAATATTAATCTGAGGAGCTTTATCTCCCTGCAATAAAAGCCCATGAGCATCAGTAACATCAACAGAACCTTTCATAAACTGAACATAACCATCTTTAAATATATGAAAAGCAGCATTATCATTCTGACGATCTGCATTCAGCCCTTGACCATCCTTGCCGGTACTACCTTTTCCGGTAATAGAGACACCCTCTAAAATAAAATATCCTTTTTCTCCTGCTTTAACCCCAACACTCCCTAAGCTAATTTTCGTATTCGTTAAATAAACTCCACTTTGAGATTCTCCTCCAGCAAAAGCCCCCACTTTGATTGCATCAATCGATCCACCGGATATTGTGAAGGACGCACTATGAGCTTCCACCCCCACTAAAACACCACTCAACGTGGAATCGCTCAGAAAGACGCCCGCTTTTTCTGATGCCTTTACTCCATATTTCCAAAAATTGTTTTCCGAGTTATTCTTTTTATCCAAAATACCCTTAACAGTTATATTCTTGCCACGAATAAATGTACCACTTTTAGACGCCTCTATGGCTCCATGAACACCATTAACATTTTTATCCATTAGCGAATAAACTTTATTATTAATTTCATGCTCTCCACCATCACCACACTGATAAAATTCTGCATTCTGATCACATGAAGATTGCGTTTTTCCAGAGGAAATTTGAGATGCAGCATTGTGTGCAAAAACATCAACATTGTGTGTAAAAAAAAGAAGTGCTGTTGTAAAAGTACATAAGGAGAAGCGATTTTTAAATAAACTGACCATAATTCCACCATAATCCCCCCCTCTTCTTACCAAAGATATACATAACGTATTAAAAATTTAACTAATAGAAAAATATTTAACACGTTTAGGTTCTAATATGTGAGGATTATTAATATTTTTTGTGTTTTATGTAAATATGAAATTAAAAAATTACTCGAAAATACAATCTAAATCTGTTGCTTTTACAAATAATTTGCAAAATATAACTGAAAAACGACAGAAAAATCACCTTTAAAGTTGTTATTCAAAAACACCCTTAATCAGTTAACATGCATTAAAAACACCTACTTAACTGCTGTCTAATCACCCCCCAGAGCTGACATAATCAACATCCTCACGATAGATCTTATATTGAAACAATATGTACTTTGTAAGCAGACAAAACATATGCCAAAATTGAGAAACAAGAGTTTACATATGCATTTTTAGGCAATATTCATGGCAAGATAGCCTAATAAAGGGTAAGAACATGTAAAAATCAGTTCCGATTTTACTATCTCCTTTTAATTCAACTTTACAACAGTCGAAAGCATTCAGAGCCGTACTTTTAAAAAGTGAAGATGACACATGACTTCATCCTGTTATTTATCGAATTCCTTTAAAGAAAACATATTTTACAAAACAATATATCATTGTGTTTCTCATTCACCAATTTTCTCAGATATATCTCATTATTTCCATCCCCATTTCACAACGACAGCGGATATAATATAAAGTTCATCGGATACAGCCCTCATTGCGCCTGAGTAGCATTTTTGTCTTTGCCAATTTCTAATATTGTAAATCCTCTCCTCTTAACATAATTCCCAAAATTATATTGACCCTTTCTTAAATGATTATCCACTTGCCAATCTTACATATAATAGACAAAGGAATGCTTTTTATGGATTCATCATAAGAGCATTGAAAATATTTCAGCGCCCTAAATTAAAAAATATCTTTATAAATCAAAATATTATAAATAATATAACAATCACTCTGAAATACGCATTTTGAAACAATAACGTACAAACTCTTCAGACTTTTCAAAAAAATGAAAGAAGTCCAACCTAAAAGCATATTAAAGATATGCAAAGTCACACTCTCGTAAAAATGCTATAACACAAGATGAATAGAGAATGAGAAAAGCCACAAGTACAACTTGTGGCTTTTTGAAAGATTAATCAAAAACAGGAACAACACTAGAAATGATAACGCAATCCACCTGAAAAACTCGTTCCAGAAAAACCAGCTTTCGTTAGTTTGTGCTGATAAACCAAATCGCCGTAAAGCGCAAATTTTTGAGACAATTGGGCATTAAAACCTAACCCAGTTTCTAATGAAGAACCAAAAGCACCTAGCTGAAAAGCATCTTTAAAATGCACAAATTGTTTTCCTTCAAAACCATGAGCAAGATGAAGCTTGCCATAGAAAGAAATAACTTGAGCCTCATCAGTAGCGACCAGCCTCTTTGTTAAACGCCCCCCAATACGCCCTATCCATTGATGAAGCTTTCCTAAATCAATATCAAAGCCGTCCACATCACGCACCTTATTAAATTGAAGATATTGATAAACAACCTGAACTTGAGGATCAAAAACAAAACCGTCCTCTCCTACCATAAATGTTTTACCAGCAGTCAATGAAGCACTTAAAGGATTTCCCTTTAATGTTGCCGTCTTGCCCCGTGCGGTTGTTAGAACATCACCCTTAAAAAACCCATAAGACACAAGACCATCAACGTAAAAACCCGCATCATGCTGCATACCACCATATGCTGTAACTGACCATTTATCAAATGTACTTTTTTGACTCTGCTCAACATTCAAAGGTTGCAAAGAAAATCTCTCGTAAGCCCCGATAATTCCAAAAGAAGTGGAACCATACGTATTTTCGATTGCTTTCAGCAAAACACCAGCCTCTAGTGCATTATAATCAAACTCGCCGCCATAACCATATTCAAGCGCAGAAAGATTTGAAGTATAACGATGATTGCCGCCATAACCACTCACAAAAAAGAGAGGTTTTTCACGACTTTCTAATAAGCCCCCAGAAGCAATTCGCAAAGCTTCTAATCGCTTATTTTGATTGTTAACATTCATCAAACCAATATGACGTAAGGCATTAGGTAAAAGGAGATAAGTCGGAACCTGCGGAACAACAGCCTTAACGCCCGGCTTAGGACGAGGATGAGGCTCCGGAGCTGGTTCTGGAAAAGGTTCTGGTCCTGGAATTGGGTCAGGATCTGGTTTAGGTTTAACATCAGAATCTATCGATCTACTTTCAAGGCGAAAATCCCAAAATTCTCCGTTCCCTTCAACTAATCTTTGATCCATGTTTGCTTTTCCCAAATGAGACCCTGGACCATAACTATAAAGCTTATACTGATAAGGCAATTTATCTAATGCTACATAACCACCTTCCAACTGAAAAGAATCTTGCTTTGCTTCTCCAGAAACCTGAATGATTGAAATACCTTCAGCATTCCCCCCCTTTCCCGTATATCCTCCTGGACTTCCTGCAACTCCATGCACTTGGAGCTTTGTTTTTCCCGAAACATCACCATGAATTAAAACACGATCAGTCTTTTGATGATCAAGAGCACCACCACTATTCAGGTATGTATTAAGAGAAATAGAGGCACCGCCCTGTGCTTTATAAACTTCACCCTTTCCCTTTCCCACACGAAGGGTTTGATAATCATCAACAGAAGAAGATTCGTGTCTTTTAAAATTAATAGAGCTCTCATCCATAAGACTCACGAGTGAAATAGAAGAATCATGTGCAGCCTC
Source organism: Bartonella sp. CL25QHWL (assembly GCF_042195335.1). Classification (NCBI taxonomy): domain Bacteria; kingdom Pseudomonadati; phylum Pseudomonadota; class Alphaproteobacteria; order Hyphomicrobiales; family Bartonellaceae; genus Bartonella; species Bartonella sp. CL25QHWL. The sequence goes on from NZ_JBHIOE010000015.1 coordinate 14,800, forward strand.
GTGTTGATCTTTTTGCAACGGTTGTTGTAAAATCCATTGAGAATGACCTCCCAAATAAAGCTCAGCATTAGAATTTTTATCAACGTGTGTGCGACCCTCAAGAGTAGAAGCATCCGCCAAAACTGTTATAGAAGCACCTTCCTCAGCTTTTAATAAAAAATTCCCTGAACGAAGAGTGCTGTGTACCAACCCCACCGCACCAGAAATCATGTTTTTACCATAAAGAGCCGCATCGTCTAAAACAGAAAACTCTGTTTTATCCAAATTAACAACTTCTAATCGTGGTGGAACTTTTTCTTCCTCTGATGAAATTTCTTCTTTTTTATCCCCACCTTCACTCCATGGCTTCTCTCCCCGAAAATAGATACCATAAGATCCCTTACCATTTACGGTAACAGAAGAGGATTTCATATTAACTTCAGTCACAGGAATCTTTGAATCAGAATCCTCATTTGATAAATTTTTAACTTCCTGAAGAGGAATAGAATTAACTTTATTTTCTAATAATATGCCATGGACACCCCCACCAGTACTAACAATAGTACCCTCTAAATTAACAGCCCCCCCTAAATCCGTACGCAAAACCGCATGATTATCCGAATTTTTTTCTTTACCTTTCCCAGTAATTTTAACATTCTCGAGATTTACTTTTCCACCTAACATCGAAGAAATCCCATGGCTGTTCATAAAATCAACTGATCCACCTGACATCCAAATTTCTGAATGATCATAACTTAAAAGACTTGCATTCCCATTAGCGGTCTTAACTTTTGTATCTTCTAAAAGAACAAACGATTTCTCTGCTGCATCAACACCCTCATGGTTCTCCACAATCTTTCCATTTTTTACCTCAATCACGCCATTACTCGCACGAAGGGCTATAATTGTGCCTTTGATAATCGGATCTTCCAAAACAATCTTACCGTTCTCTAATACATGCACCCCCATTAGAAAAGTTTTATCAGCAACTTGACTACTAACCGTTACACCCTTCCCGCAAACTTCTGTACCTATTCCTTTCACCGTTATAGCAGTAACGCTCGACGGTTTCCCCCCACGTACAGCTTTATAAGACCGATTATCAATTTTGTCTTTTTCACAATTATCGCATATATAATATGCACCATCATGTAATATAAGCTTATTATTTTCATATATTTCACGGCCGTATACACCTTCTTTTTCCTCACTGTATCCACTGAAAAAGTTAGAAAAATTATCCCTAATAGGATATCCATCAACACTACTGATAAAATAACTGCTGTTTGGAACAGTGGGGGCAATTGGGACGACATAAACATCGGTCTCGATATTGCTAATACCATAAGAAGACGTACTATAATGCCCTTTAACACTTGCTTCAACCATTGCTCCATTTTGAAGCAAAGAGAGGATAGCGGTTGTACAAGCACATAAACATACATGATTTCTAAAAACTTTAATCATAGTTCCCTCGAAACTTTCCTTCCCCTCTCATTAAAAACAAAAGCACTTACAAAACACCCCATTGCACACCTCAAAAATACGAAAAGTGTAACAAAAGAACATGCCTCATGCTCATCTGAACTGTGCAATGAATTATCCCAATAAATTTGGCAAAAGCTCTACGCCAAAACCACCTATAAGAGAATAGTTACAAAACACACTTTATAAGTGTATAATGCATTCTGTATTTCGTGTAAAGAAAAAATAAAACCGGTGCGTGCAATTAATTAAAAACACAATCAAACCTTGTGAACTTTAAAAATTAATCCACAAGGAGATGAATGAAACAATGACTTAAATCAGTAGAAAACAAACGCTCAAAAACGAGCTTTAGAAAACATCAAATATTATATTAGATAATATCAATACAGTACCAAAAAGGATAACGTAACGCATACCGGTCTGCTGAACGCTTTAAAAGCCGATAAAAGCGAAGCACTCTATCGCATCAGTAGTAGCATAAATTTTAAGAAAATTCGCTTTAGCGGAGAAAAGTGCTCTCATGCATAAAACAAACTATGTCTTTTTTGCTTAATAAAGAAGACGAGATTTTTTAAGAACAACACAAGTTGTTATAAAGAGAAAAGGCAGCACAATGTGCTGCCTTTTCTAATAAGGTACATAGTGTACCTTATATTAAAACTGATAACGTACTCCTCCGGAAAAACTTGTTCCCGAAAAACCAGCCTTATTAAGCTTATGTTGATAGAGAATATCAGCATGCAGAGAGAACTGTGGCAACAATTTGGCATTAAAACCTAATCCAGCCTCTATAGAGGAACCAAAAGCTCCTAACTTGAAAGCATCATTGAAATGCACAGACTGTTTTCCTTCAAAACCATGAGCAAGATAAAGCTTACCATAGAAAGCAATAGCATTCACGCCTTCAGAACCTGTAGGAATCTTGGTTAAGCGTCCACCAACACGTGCTACCCACTGATTAAGGTTACCCATTTCAATATCAAAATTGTCAATATCACGAGCTTTATTAAACTGGAGATGTTGATACACAACCTGAACCTGCGGATCAAAGACAAAACCCTTATATCCTGTCGCAATTGTCTGACCACCAGCTAAAGAAACACTCAAAGGATTACCTTTTAATGTTGCTGTTTTACCCCGTGCAAGGGTGAGAACATCACCTTTGAACAGACCATAGGATAAAAGACCGTCGACATAGAAGCCAGCATTATGCTGCATGCTACCATATACCGTAGCAGTCCATTTATCAAATGCACTCTTCTGGCTTTGCTCAACATTCAAAGGCTGCAGAGAAAGTTTTCCATAAGTTCCCATAACGCCAAAGGATATAGCACTGTCAGCATTTTCAATAGTTTGCAGCAGAACACCTGCCTCTACACCATTATAACTAAGATCGCCGTCATAACCATATTCAAGTGCGGAAAGATCTGAAGCATAACGGTAACTTCCACCATAGCCGCGCAAGTATAAAGCGGGATTTTCACGAACCTCTACCATTCCTGTAGAAGTCATCCGCAACGTCTCCAATTGCTTATTTTGATTGCTAATATCCATCAAACCAGCGTGGAATACGCTATTAGGCAAGACAAGATAAGTTGGAACCTGTGGAACAACAGACCTTACAAATTGTTCAGGAAGGGCAGCAGATCCAACAGACTTAACATACTGATTTTCTAAACGGAAGTTCCAAAATTCTCCACCATCCTTAACAAATTTCTGCTGAACATGCTCCTGTTTCGAAGTCGCTTCTGGACCATAAGCACGAAGAGTATATTTGTAAGGTGAGTTTCTCAGTGCAACATAATTGCCATCGAGTTGGAAAGAGTCTTTCTTTGCTTGACCATAGACCTGAATAATTGAAACAGTATGAGCAATCTTGGCATTCGCTTTACCATCTCCTACATTGCCCGCATCACCTCGTACATGTATTTTTGTTTTTCCAGAAACATCACCATGAATTACAAGCCGATCAGTGACTTGCTGATTATTCGGATCATGAGGATTTAAACGTGCATTGAGATGAATTGCAGCATTACCCTGTGCAGCATAAACTGTTCCTTTCCCATTTCCAATATGGAGAGTCTGATATTTTCCTTCAGATTCCGAAGATGCAAAATCAATAGTACTATTTACAAGACTTACAGAAGAAACGCATGAATCCACACATCCTAAATCTGGAGTACCCAAATTCCTCTGTGCACTTCTTTTTAGAATCCACTCTGATTGATTAATTAAATCTAATTTTGCATAAGAACTTTTATCAACGCGAACATCGCCTTTAACAATAGAACTATCAACCAAAACCGATATATTGGAATCATTGTCAGCCTTCAACAACAAGTCACCAACAAGAGTTGTTTTATTTTCTACTGAAACATGACCACCAGAATTATTACCATAGATCGCTATACCACTTGCAACTTCAAAATCAGTTTTTTTCAACGAAACTGTCCCTGTTATGCCTACAAGCGTTTTTTCCTGTTTGGATACAGTACTCCGCTTAACAACAATTGCTTTCTCAGTTGCTAAATCCTCACTCCGATTTTGTTGACTCGCTTCTTTCTGTATTCCCCCATCAAAATATATACCATAGGTTCCATCACCTTCCACTGTAACAATAGAAGACTCGATATTTGCATGATTCGTAGTAGGACGAACCTCAGAAGATCTCCTTCTCCTAGAAGAGCCGGTCTCAACCACATTATCATCAGACTTCATAATCCACAAAGCATGAGCATCAGTCACAACATTCCCATTCTTAAAATCAACAGAAGCATTATCACTCAACAGAAAAGCTGCACGCCCAAAGTTATCTGCGGAATCTAACTTACCCTGTCCTTTTTTCGCAGTAATATTAACTTTGTCTAACTCAACGCTTCCCCCAGCTTCTGACCTCACAGCCACTCCCTTTTCCAAAGTAATAGCCCCAGAGTCCATAGACACCTTACCAGCCAGACTTACCAAACCAGCCGCAGCCAAATCCCCCGTCACGTTAATTTTCGTATCCTTTAAATTAACAGATGATCCAGAACCCGCCAAAGCGCCTACATAAAGCGCATCGACTGTCCCACCAGTCATCTTAACCTTTCCACCACTTTGCGCTTCAAGCCCAATCACAGAAGATTGGATTTTTGATTTTTTATCCAAAATAACTTCTGCTTTATCTTCTGCAAGCACAGCACTCACGGCATGTATTTCATTAAAATCAACATTATTTTTTCTATCAGAAAAATCTGCACCACTAATGGTGGCCCCCTCTAACTTAATAACCGTATCCTGATTTTTTACATGCATAGGATGCTGAGTTTTATCGCTTGCCTTCAATGTAAGGTTGGTTATTGTCCGAGATTGACCATCACTACATGAATAAGGAGTTTGCAACGCCTTCACACCATTATTCTGTATAGCATCACACGTAGAAGAAACCGTTTTCTTAGAAGAAACATCTCCACCACCAGCATTACTAATCATAAGAACACGTCCAACAGCTCTAGAAGATGCAACAGGCTTTACAGAAACCACAGGAGAAGAAGGCTCCATAGCAGCAGCTCTATTAGAAGATACAGTAGACGTCTCAGAAACTACAGAAGCAGAAGCATTTATAGAAGAAGCTCCTTTAGAAGATACAGTAGACGTCTCAGAAACTACAGGAGCAGAAGGCTTCATAGCAGAAGCTACATTAGAAGATATAGCAGGTGTCTCAGAAACTACAGAAGCAGAAGGCTTCATAGCAGAATCTCCATTAGAAGGTATAGCAGATATCTCAGAAACCACAGGAGAAGAAGACCTCATAGCAGAAGCTACATTAGAAGATGTAGCAGAAGCTACATTAGAAGATGTAGCAGAAGCTACATTAGAAGATGTAGCAGAAGCTCCATTAGAAGGTATAGCAGCAGCTCCATTAGAAGGTATAGCAGCAGCTACATTAGAAGGTATAGCAGCAGCTCCATTAGAAGGTATAGCAGATGGAGAAGAAGACCTCATAGCAGCAGCTGACTTTATAGGTAATGGCCTCTTAGATACAGTATGATACTCAGGTGTTACAGAAATTTCATCTGCAGATATTACAAGCCCCCTACTAGTATCAGATTTCCCACTTAAATTAACTCTTGGAGGTACTAAAGGTGCCAAATTTCCGGATACAGGAGGAGTGACAGATGACGAAGATGGAGTAACAGGTGAAACGGTACGCATTAAATCTTCAGACAATAAATCTTCAGACAATAAATCTTCAGACAATACAAATACCTCAAAATCATCTTCTTCATATTCACTATATTCATCATCTTCATAAAATCCGTCAGATGTTTCAGATCTCAAAAGTGAATTACCTTGAACAGAGACTACAGATGCAGATTCTCCATGTACAAGAGAAGTTGTGAATTCATTATTTACTTCACCAGTATCAGTATCAGCATTAGTATCTACTTCAGTTTTAGGAGAAGCAACTGCAACAAGTGGCTTAACTTTTGGCTTAACTTTAAAAACAGGTTGAAAATTAGCAGTAGCAGTATAAGCAGAAACGAGAGGTATAAAATATTCATTTTCTAAACGAAAATCCCAAACACTTCCACTATTTTTAAGTAATGTATTATCGAAATACTGCATTTTCGGAGGAATAGTTGGACCATAAGCACGAAGAACATACTTATAAGGCAACCCTTCTCGTGTAATATAATCACCTTTCAGCTTAAAAGAATCCCTCTCTGCATTTCCAAAAACCTGAATAATTGAAATACTATGAGGTGTATCCTCTTGTGGTATACCATCAGAAGTATCATTCACAACTACCATTGTTTTCCCAGAAACATCACCATGAATCAACAATCTGTCAGATATTTGAGATTTTTCTGTAGATTTTTCTGTATTGCTAGGCATCAAATTTGCATTGAAGTAAATTGTAGCACCAGAAGCGGCAGAAGCACTATAAACTGTTCCCTTCCCATTTCCTATGCGAAGAGTTCGATACTCAATATCTTTCTTAGATGTACTTCCATCTTTCAAAGAAGTAAAAAATCTAACATTACTATCTACAAGTTTCATAGATGAAAGACATGAATCTACACAACCCGTATCTGAATCTTCCAAACTATTATGCAGATTCTTTGTTAAATACCACTCTGATCCCCCAGATAGAAAAAGCCTAGCTTGAGATTTTTTATCAACGTGAGCTCCCCCCATGACGACAGAGTCTTCAACAAGAACCGACAAATGCGCTCCCTCTTCAGCTTTCAACACTAAATCACCCGAAAGAGTTGAGTCATCTTTTACAACGACGTACCCATCCAAACTGTTAGCATAAACGACCACACCATCAGGAACTTTGAGAGAAGTATTTTTCAAAAGAACTGCATGCAAACTATCTCTATTATCTTTTGTTCCACCCTCTACTAGACTCTGTTGTCCATGTTGACCACTTTCTTCTCTCACACTCGTTTGACTATTTTCTTCCCTCACATTCGAAGGTACATCACCAAAAAATACACCACGAGACTTACCTGTCAATTTAATAGTTGAATTTTGAATATCAGAAACTATTAACTTGATAACCCTAGAATCTGCATCCGACACATCTGCAGAATCTTCAGCAGCAATTCCAGAAGATGCATTAGAATCGGCATCCTCCCCTAAAAAATCCTCCACAGAGGATAAAACCTCAAAAAACGCGGAACTAACACTATCAAGTACAGCACTATCTTCAGATTCAATAGAGATCACCTCACCAACAACGTCACCAGTGTCGAGTTTCTGCTGTTTCAAAGTTACATCATCATCGTTATCATCATCGTTATCATCATCGTTATCATCATCCTCCACATCTAGTGCATCCGAAACTCCATAGATATTATTCTCAGAGTTATCATTTACCAACAAAGCAATAGTATTGGAAGCTTTAAGCTCTCCATTTTTAAAGGAAACAGTACCCCCAAGTGACAATAACCCTATACTCGTCTCTGAAGCATCTGCTTCTTGAGTTTTTGGTTCCTCAGCAACTGTAATAGCCGTCCCGTCTAGTAGAACAATCCCCTCTTCTGCAGAGATAACTCCTCTTCCACCCTCTTTTACATTAATTGCCCCAGACTTCATCCCTATAACAGATGCACCCAAACTAACTAAGCCGATTCTTTTAACATTAATATCTACATTCTTTAAAAAAATCTGCCCACCATCACTAGCAAGAGCACCTATATACGTATCTCTAATCCCTCCCCCCACCATCGTGATCTTTCCAGTCCCTTCAGCCCGAAGCCCAATAAAAAAACCCTGAATATTTGAGTTTTTCAAATTAACCTCTGCATTCATATTTTGAGAAGAATCTCTGACATATACACCAGCATAAAGCGGATCAAGACTATATAAACTACTTATGTTCTCTATATCTACTTTATCATTCTGTATACCCGCCGAAGATAAACTTTCAGAAAGTTCTTTCTCAATCTTCATACTTTCAATGGATACTTCTTCCAAATTAACAACTACTTTCCCATCATCAGAAGGAGATTCCACATTTACAGCATTTTCACCTTGATCCGCTATAATCGCCCCCCCTATTAGAGTATATACTCCGGACTGATTACAGGAAATAGACCCATATATTCGCTGATCACCATTGAGTAAATCAGCTAATCCTTTACCGGCCTCCACAGAATCTATAAATTCTATAGCCCCAACACCGTCACCAACTGGCACAGATACACTCACACCAGGGATTATATTACCTGATACATCAGCTGGTAAAGAATTCAATACAGGACGTGATATACCTGGCATACCAACAAGAGCATCTGCACTCGCTTTTTGTACGATTAGCACCTCTTCCCCCATTGGAAAATGGGTTTGAGCACCACCACTTGAATTATCTCCTCGCGGAATATTAAATAATTTCCACACATCTACAGTTTTTGGAAGATCTAATCCTCTAACCAACTCTCCATCTAATCCACTTGGTACACCTGCAAACCCGGCACGTGCTTTCCCCCCACCTGTTCTTGCTTCCACATGTTCTGCTCTTACTGCTCTTGCTCTCCTAGTAGGTACACTGCCTGCACCTGGAACACCTGGCATGCTACTCAAAGCATCATTTGTTATAGTACCAGGACCAACACCTGGAATAGCAGGCAGGTTCGTTATATTTTCGCCACTCGGAACACCTGATATAGTTATTTGTTGACTTACAGTGTTTAATCCTCCTCCTGCTCCTGCTATATTACCTGATAATGTATCTTGTACAAGAGCTAATGGGCCACCGAAGCCAACTGGTACACCTTCTTGCGCCACTTTTTCTACTGTTTTTTCTACTGTTTTTATCCGAGTAGATAAGACGCCTGAACCTGGGACCCCCGGCACAGCACCCACACCATCTGAAATACCACCCACAACATTAGGCACAGCACCTGCACCACTCGCAACATTAGGCACAGCACCTGCACCACCCGCAATACGAACACTACTCCCTGCAATATTCCGTATCATGCCAGGAACAAAAACATTATTCTTTCTAGAATGACAAGCACTAATAGGTCGAATAGAACTTAAAACAGGCCCAATCCGAGCCTGATCCTGAACAGAACCACTATCAACAGAATCACCGGTTCTAGATTGTGCTATTCCAGGAGTCTCCACTCCTTCGGGTGGTGTTGTAGCTCCTGAGCTCGATCCTCCACCTAAAGAGGTTAAAGATGATATTGATGATGATAATGATGATGATAATGATGATAATGATGGCAATGAAATTGAAGGTAGTGTAAACCAACTACCACTCCCCATAGAAGCATCTACACCTTGTAAAAAGAAGAAAGCACTTGTTGTCAGTGCGTACAAACGTGTACGCTTTTTAAATACATTGATCATATGTCAAACTTTCTAAATAATGTTGCAAAAACACTAGAATTAAGTGAAAATGAGGTAAGTGAACGATTTGTAACATATGTAAGTCAACTTTACAACATAGTGTTATTTATTTACGCTTCATTTTGTGCATAAAAATACCAAAGTTAAGTTTTTAATTGCACAACCCCTTGTAATATCAGATAAAAGGATAAAATCACGATGATAAAATATATGAAATGGATGACTTCTGTTTTACTGGTTGCCATCAGCTTTGCAACGGTTTTGTGGACTCATACGAGTATTGCAAATACCAGTACCCAGACAAATGTAACGATTGATCATGTTTCAGGCACGACTTCTGTTCCCGCTTCTCCGCAAAAGGTTGCTGTGTTTGATCTTGCTTCGCTAGATAATATGAATCGCCTTGGTATCAAAGCCGTTATCGGCCTTCCAGAAGGAAAAAAACCTTCCTATCTGCAACAATTTAATGATGAAAAATATGAAAGAATTGGAACCGTTTTTGAACCAGATTATGAAAAAATTGCCACTCTTCAACCCGATTTGATTATTATTTCCTCCAGAACTCAAGCAAAATATAAAGATTTATCCAAAATAGCTCCAACAATTGATCTAACAGTAGAAAACGAAAATTCTCTTGAAGATATTAAACGAAATGTGTCTATCCTTGGAAAAATTTTTGGCAAAACACAAGAAGCAGAACAGGAAATTGCAAAACTCAATGAAGCTTTTGCTGAAGTCCGTAAAAATACCCAAGGAAAAGGCACTGGGCTCATACTCATGACTTCTGGTGGAAAAATCAGTGCTTTCGGACCAAAATCACGTTTCGATATTTTTCACTCCGCTTTTGGAATTGCCCCTGCAACCGATAAACTTACCGTGCAAAAACATGGACAACTCATTTCTCCTGAATTCATTCTTGAAACCAATCCTGATTGGTTGTTAGTGATTGATCGCGATGCAGCCATTGGACGGGAAGGACAATCCGCAGCACAATTGCTCAACAATGAGCTTGTTCACCGCACAACAGCGAGCAAACAAAACCAAATTATTTATTTGGACTCTTGGAGCTGGTATCGTGCAAATGGTGGTTTAACGGCACTCATTGAAACCGCACAGCAGATCAATGAAGCCTTTACAAAGAGCAAATAAGCGTACAAAAGAGCTTGCTTGATATATAAATAAAATTTAAAAGCAGAGGTTGTTTATTAAGCAGTCTTTGCTTTTTGTAGGTTTTGTTAGAAAATGATTTAACGTGAAGAATTACTGGATAACCATAACACTTCTAATTTTCCTGTCTATCCTCAGCATTTTTGTTGGTTATTCTGATGTCACACCTTCTGACCTATTCGCAGCAGATCCCCATGCCTGGCTTATCTTTTGGCAAACACGTCTTCCTCGTACCATTGCAATCCTTTTAGTAGGCGCAGCACTTGCACTTTCAGGTATGATTATGCAACTATTGACACGCAATCGCTTTGTCGAGCCATCAACCACTGGAACCATTGAATCTGCTTCCCTTGGCATTCTTTTTATTATGATTTTTTTACCCGATATTCCTGTTTTAGGAAAAATGGTCGTTGCGACAATTTTTGCAATGGCAGGCACTTTACTTTTTATGTTTTTATTGCGACGCATTCCTCTAAAATCTGCTCTCATTGTACCCCTTACAGGGATTATGCTAAGCTATATTATTGGCTCTTTAACCAATGCCATTGCAGATTATGAAATGTTACTCCCTTCTCTTCAAGCTTACTTATTTGGCAGTTTTGCGATGGTTCTTGAAGGAAAATATGAGCTCTTATGGTTATCCCTTCCCCTTTGTATTCTAGCCTATTGTACTGCTGATCGCTTTACGGTTGCAAGTTTGGGAGAAGATTTAACCAACAACCTTGGATTGAATTATCGTGTTGTCATGTTTTTTGGTCTTTTTATTGTCGCCTCAATCACTGCTGTTGTTGTCTGTACCATTGGCCGTATTCCTTTTGTTGGGTTGATTATTCCAAATATTGTTTCAAGTTTCATGGGAGATAATATGCGCTATACCGCTCCTTGGGTGGCCATCAGCGGTGCAGGATTGGTCTTGATTTGTGATCTTTTAGGACGAATAATTCATCCCTCTCTTGAAATTCCCATCAGCACCATAATGGGTGTAATCGGTAGTTTTATTTTTATGATACTGCTTTTACGCTGGAGAAAGCGTCTTGGATAGAAGAAGAAAAACAATATGTGTACTAACAACACTTATCATCATAGCATGTACTATCATTAGTCTTTACATGACATGGAATATCAATGTTTATACATGGAAATTTCGTCTTACAAAACTTTCCTCTCTGCTTCTTATTGCCTACGCAATAAGCGTTTCTACGGTTTTATTTCAAACAATCGTTAATAACCGTCTTCTTACCCCTTCAATTATGGGATTTGATCAGCTTTATATTTTAATAAAGACTGCCCTAATGTATTTTGTAGGCTCTCTTTCTTTACCCTTTTTGAATGAAGAAGGACAGCTTGTTCTTGAAGCCCTCATTCTTATTCTTTTTTCAATAAGCCTTTTTCGCTGGCTCTTTTCAGGAAGCCTAAAAGGGCTTCATTTGACGCTTTTAATCGGTGTTGTTTTAGGCGGCTTTTTTTTCAGTTTACGGATGTTTATGCAATTGCAACTAAATCCAGACCAAATGATGAATTTAACGGATATTATGTTTGCAAATTTTAATAAATTCAATACACCATTAATAAGCTTTGCCACAATCATTGTCTTCATTGTGAGTCTGATTGGATGGCATTCCCGTCATCTTCTTGATATTTTGGCTTTGGGACGTGAAAATGCCCTCAATCTTGGCGTTAATTACCACAAAAGTGCGACAGCTGTCCTTATTTTTGTTTCCATTCTCGTATCCATTTCCACCGCATTAGTAGGCCCCGTCACCTTTTTTGGACTGTTAGTTGCCAACCTTTCCTATGAACTTTCTCCTCAAGCAAAACACAGTGTTGTTGTGCCGATTGCAATATTGTTAGCGATTATTTGTTTGGTGGGGGGACAATTTATTTTAGAACAAATTTTTCATATGGCAGGGCGTTTAAGTTTTATCATTGAGTTTTGTGGGGGTATTGTTTTCTTAATGTTACTGATGAAGGGAAAACTAAAATGATTGAGATCAATCATCTTTCCAAGGCTTACGGAGCACGATTGATTATCGATAATTTATGCCTTCATCTTCCAAAAGGGGGGATTATTTCTCTCATTGGGCCCAATGGTTCCGGAAAATCAACTCTTTTAATGCTGATAAGACGTCTTTTGCCACACCATAATGGTACAATTCATATCGACGGCTTTGATATTGATAAAATGCCCCACGATATTTTGGCTCAAAAACTCTCAATTCTGCGTCAAGAAAATCCTTTGTCTTTTCGCTTAACCGTGTACGATTTAGTAAGTTTCGGACGCTATCCTTATTCAAAAGGCTGGTATACACATGAAGATAAACAATTTATCGACAGTGCGCTACGCTATCTCGGCTTACAAGATTTAAAAGACCGTTTTTTAGATGAGCTTTCTGGTGGTCAGCGTCAACGCGCTTTTATAGCCATGGTTATCTGCCAAGACACTGATTATCTTCTTTTAGATGAACCATTAAACAATCTGGATATGAAACATGCCGTTTCTATGATGAAGCAGTTACGCCGCACAGCTGATGAACTGAAAAAAACCATTCTTATTGTTATGCACGATATTAATTTTGCCTCATCTTACTCAGATATGATTGTTGCATTGAAAAATGGGAAAGCGGCCTATTGTGGGACTCCAAAAGAAATTATGCAACCAGAAATTCTTAAAGACATTTACGATGTCGATATTCAAATCAAAACAATTAATGACATCCCTATCGCTCTTTATTATCGATAATCATAAAGATTTTTTGCGCTTGCATGCACTATAGAATCTGCTAGGGATAGTAAAATTGGCTTATTGGGGAATAGTTTAATGGTAGAACAGCGGACTTTGACTTCGTCAATCTTGGTTCGAATCCAAGTTCCCCAGCCAGTATTTAATGCCAGCCAGTATTTAATGATTGTAGCTTGTCATCGGGTTTTGTATAATTTGAAAGCAGGTTTTGCATCAATTTATTTTTTTCAAAGGATCTTCAAAAACGTTCACGGGTTATTTAAAATCCCTTTAATGCATATTTTTCTCTTCCTCTAAAAATTGCAATTTGAGATGATAAGCTCTTGAGCCGGTGCGGATTCTTTGAACCACATGTATAAGATGTGCCAACCTCTTTTATCTTAAATTGGCTAAAGATTTTTCGGATCTGAGGCACATCATTGACTTTCTCTTTAATTGCACAAGCAAAGCAAACATCGTCTGGTAATCCTCTCGCAAATAAATCCTTTCCATAGTAATACACGTATATCTGGCTATGTTTATGGGAACGCCTTATCTAATAGCTATAAACCTATCTAAAGAGAATTCAAAAAAGAAAGCCGTGCCAAATGATATGACGCGGCTTTCAGATATTGATTATAAGATTCGAATGAATCATCCACAATGGAGTAATGAATGCATATATACAAAACGTATCATATTGCAAGTGCTCTATTAGAAATATGAAAACTTATCAAAAGAAACGTAAATGATAGCTATGATTTTGATATCATTCATTAGCATTATAGAGCCTATAAAAGCTTAGTAACTTTATCAATCCAATCAAAAGAAAATGCATCTTAAATGAATGTTTTCTCAATAAGGCTTTCATAAGTATCTTTTCATTTTGCACTCAAATGTAACTTCTTTGCAAATTAACCAGCTCAAATTTGAGTTGGCAAAATCAACCAATCCAATTTTGGAGGCATTATCTTTAGAATAGAGCCATCTTTAAACATTATAGCTTTTGACTCAAAATTGAATAAAATCCCATGCCTTAGATGTTACAATGGTTTTGAATTTTGCTGCCTCATCTTTTTTTCAATAGGTGCCCCCCAATTTGGGGGGAGCTCATTTGGTTTCGTATTTTTAAACTGTAACTTTTAAAACGTTTTTTGCTCGCTTGCTTGCGTTATATCATTAAAAGGTTTTCAGTTTCATAAGACATAACATTGTGATTTTCATTCTATATTGTGATGATAGTATCCATATAATGCCTGCCTATCATTTACTAACTTTTTAGTAAGCGTTTTTAAAAACGATCTTGTCTTTAAATTCTTTTATGCAATCTTTATGAACTCAATCCATAAGCTTATGATAGTTTCAAACGATTATTCCTTTTAAGGTTGCACTCAAATAAAGAGCAAAACACATCCCATTCTTAAATGTATACAATTTATGTTATCGATAATTCCAAACGACTGAAATTTAAAACAATGTGATTTGTGCTGTGATAAAAACGTATCATAAAATTTATGACCTGTTATGAATGATAACCGCTTTTCATTTCATTTGAATGCACCCATGCGTTATAATATTTACATCATGATTTGCTTTTTATGGTCTATTCATCCATGGCAATCTTATATAAAAAATGATCAATTCAAACATGCATAAAAGTATGGATTCTTAAGTGGGTTTATACAAAATAACTGCACTTAATGTATTTATTTTATTAGTTTTTATGTACAGTACCTTTTTAACTTCATAAAGATATCAATTTCCTTGTAAAGAATATTCCTCCCATTCCAACAAAAGACTCCACATAAGGCGATGAGGGATAGCTTCTATGATTTACAGATACTGATCACTGGCCATGCAATAACGCCGACTGATGTCCAAGCCAATGAGGCCGCCTGTGGGAACAGGCAAGTTGTGGGGCTGAATATAATGGAACAGCACCGAACGGATAAGCCACGCGTCGTAAGTAAGCCTCCTAGCGTGCATAGCTTATAGGTTTTGGAAACAGACAATTATTATAATTCAGGTATTATAATTCAGACGATTAAACATCGGATCTCAGGCTTTTTAATCTAGTGGACAAACACGAATAATATGTCCGTCTGGATCTTTGGTTAGGAAGGTACGTCCAAATACATCAGTATACGGTTCCTTCAAAACATTTATCTCAACAGTGGTTTGCTCTTTCCATTCCGCATAGAGCTTATCTACATCCTCTCCCTTAGGCAACATAATGCCGATTTCTGAAAAACGAGGTGCATTTTCCTCAGGCGTATCGCCCCCAGATCAGAGAGCAAAGAGTGCATCCCCCGAAAAAGCAAATGCAACATAGCGTGGCAAAGTAAACACAGGTTCTTTTTTGAAGATGAATTTGTAAAAAGCGGTAGAATATTCTACATTTGAGACATATACCAACTGTAGGTTTGGGGGAACAGGATAAGTGGAAATATTACTCATTAATTCTCCATGATTTAGTAGCTGTCTTTTAACAAAGTATGCCTATATAGAGAATATTTCAACAAGAGTTTGTGATGCTTCCGTTCACGGTGTGCTCTATTTATATGTGTTTATTCGCTTATTGCTATATGCTAAAACATTGAGACCGCCACTACTGGGATTATAATGATATCCCTATCGCTCTTTATTATTGATAATCTAAAGATTTTTTGCACTTGCCTACACTATAGAATCTGCTAGAAATGGTAAAATTGGCTTATTGGGGAATAGTTTAATGGTAGAACAGCGGACTCTGACTCCGTCAATCTTGGTTCGAATCCAAGTTCCCCAGCCAGTTGTATGTATGTAGCTTGCTTGTAGCTTGTGTAGCTTGCCAGCGGGTTTTGTATATTTTGACACTAGGTTTTGTACCAATTTATTTTTTCTCAAAGAGTTTTAAAGATGTTCTCAAAGGGTCTTCAAAGACCTTTCAAAGGGTATTTAAAGCTCTCTTTAACGCATTTTTCTGCTCCTATTTTTCCAAATCACTAAAGCATGTAAAGTCGGGTTGAAAGGCAAGGGGAACGATTCCTGTCGGACCATGGCGTTGTTTTGCTATAATAACCTCGGCTTTACCCTTGGCTTGCTCCAT
>NZ_JBHIOE010000016.1:0-22261 GCF_042195335.1 Bartonella sp. CL25QHWL
TAAGGACCAACACAAGCAGCATGACTCTTCAAATACTGATTTCCCAAATCACCATCTTTTTCGTGTTTCATAATCGTGTTACGATCAAGCAAAGCTGTTGCAGGACTTGCAACAATATTATTAAGAATAAGTTCTGCTGGATAAGGTTTATCAAATTTCATCACAACTGTTTTCTTATCAGGAGCTTGCAAAGCATCATCAACATTTTGTTCTACAATTCCATATTCATTAAAAATTGCCGCATTACCCATCTTCAATTTGACAACCCGCTTCATACCCCAAACAAGATCATTGGCATTGGCTGATCTGCCATTATTAAACTTCAAACCATCACGCAAATGAAAAGTAATCATCGTACTGTGATCATCACCTGAAACATCCCAATGCGTTGCTAAAGCAGGAACCATTTTAGCAGGATCATCTGTCGCAGTACTCACCAAGTTATCACAAACATTGCGAACAATTTCACTTCCATAAACATCATTGAGCTGCGCAGGATCAAACGTACTGATTGCATCAAGATTCCAAGCCATCACAAGGGTATCAGCCGGTGTTTTTGCTGAAACCTGTTGTCCAACTACCCCCAGTGCAATAAAAGCAGAAACAAGAAAGCTGCTCCCTTTCAATATTTTTTTCTTCAAGTTCATAACTTTTCCTTTTAAATAAAGTTTATTATATAAATTTCCCACGCAACAAGAACATGCTTAATCATAAGGTTAGACGATCCATAGGCCCCTAAAACAAAGTATTAAAACTTTCAAACAGCACCACTTTCCAACCTTTTCTCCTGTCCATACTTAACAAGCCCCCAATATGCACCGAAAAGCAATTTAATATATGATGAATGACATAACCCATCACAAATCTATTGATAATATTACAACGTCTACCATTGAACGCGATAAGACAAAGACTTCTTCTCTATTATCAGGCAAGCTTGTCACTTCTTTCTTCTAGCGTTTTTATGCCATCAAAGGGCTCTCCCCTGTTAACTCAAGCGCCTTAATAACGAAGAACCCTAATAATAATTTGATATTTTAACAAAACAGAAAAATTCACCCATCGGCTAACATGAAACACCTCTACCCCTTCTGCAAGAGGAATTTTGAATTTTTCCATAATTCCCCACTAAATAACGGCTTCTAATTATATCTTATTTCCAAATAAAAGGAGCACGGGCACCACAAACCTCTTACATTCCCTCACGCGGATATACATAACAAAACTTTTTTCAATATCGTATTTTTAATATCTTTGCTCCTTTAACAACACTCAATTCATTGCTTATCATTGCTTACATTTTTTCAGAAAAAAAGATCTTTTCAATGCACCAAGGTTGAAATATCTAAATATAATACTTATATAAGCACACCCTTATTAGAATAGATAGTCTTTTTTTAAGTAAACTGTCTTGAAATATTATTTCTATACACGACAATAATAAGTTCGTTACAAAATCTTCAATATACTAGAACTCTCACTCTGATGTGAAATATCGAAACGTTATAAAATTTCTCTACAAATTCTCAGAAACGAAAGAATATCCCTTTATTTAATAAAAAAGGGCCATGAAAATATCGCAAAAAATGCAATAAAACATGTGTATATTTCAAAAACCAGCACCGTTAACCAGACTAAGGTGATAAACTCAAAAAGTAAGAAAAAATAAAAAAATGTTTTTCCTTTATGATAATAACATCGCTGTACCATGATAATACAATAAAAAACACGATCTTTGAAAGTATATTAAAATGAAGCGAAAAAAAAAATTATTAGATTCTTTTCATGCGTTTCTTGGAGAAAAATCAAGCCGCGTTAGTCTAAAATTGCTTATCCTTTCATTCTTCATTGGTATCGTAATGAATTTTTTGGGATGGACACCTCGAAACCTCATACAAAAAATAGTCGATTTTTTTCAATCACTATGGGAAGCAGGATTTATAACGCTTACAAATTTCTTTCATATAACTATGACAGGAGCTATTGTTGTTGTGCCTATTTTTCTTATCTTACGAATTTTTCATAAAAAATAAAAGCCTTAACATTTTCCTTGCGTTAATCTTTTCGAAAAATCAAACGACACAAAAATCCTGTAGTAATAGCAATAATCACTGCAACAATACCATATAAAAAATGATACTTGTGCGCTGCATAAAAAATTGTATAGGTGATATGTGCTTTAACAATTTCAAGAGTCGTTGTTGCACTATCAATAAACTGTCCATCACGAAAAAGATAAGCACGAACTTTATAATGTCCAACCGGGATATTTGCTGGCAAACGAAAATGCGCTGTGAAAAGTGTGTCAGAACCAAAACGAACCCCACCCACTTCCTCATAATAAAGGCTTTTAGCTTTTTGCAATTTTATAAGTTCATCGCGAAAGATTTGTATTTTTTTCTGATCTTGTTCATCCGTCTGCAATGGCAAATAGAGTAATCCTAACCCTAAGCGTTTATAATCTTCAATGCTCGTAATATCGTCAATTTCACGTGTTGTGACCATAGAGTAAAAAAGAGGAACCTTTTTAAAAATAAGAGAATCTGTATTGACCCATACACCGGCATTGCGTTTTTTTTCTCGCATCACCATTGTCCGATCTTGTCCCTCCAAGCTTACAACAATATCATAACGGTTCTGTCGAGAATATAACGGATCAATATTTTCCAAAACACCAGCAATATAAAGATCACGACCAGCAAAATTTGCATCCACAGTAATCGTATTCGTTGTTACAATAATTTGGACAGTTTCGTGGTCAACTTGATCAATGAATGTAGCTGGCGTCCCAACATGTGACCATGTAGAAAAAGAAATAAAACAAAAGCAACCTGTAATGATGTATAAAGAAAATAATCTACCCATTTTTATCTCATAAGAATATCCAGAGAGAAAAGATTATCAGGGCGTATAAATAATTGAAAAGCAAGACGCATACACACAATCAACACTAAAAATGCAAGTGCCATACGCAATTGTTCAGCCTTTAACTTCCGTCCAACCCGTGTTCCATATTGCGCACCAATACTTCCTCCAAGCATTAACAAAAAAGCCAAGACAATATCAACGGACTGATTAGTCATACTTTGCAAAACTGTCGTGAAAGAAGACACAAATGTAATCTGAAAAAGTGAAGTCCCAATCACCACACTGGTTGGAACACGCAGAAGATAAATCAATGCTGGTATCATAAAGAACCCCCCACCAATTCCCATAATAGAAGACAACAACCCCACAATGAGACCAATCCCTAAAACTGGAATAATGCTAACATATATCATAGATGTCCGAAAACGCATTTTTAAGGGTAAGCGATGAATCCAATTATGTCGACCAGCAAGACGAATATTGGCTTTTCCTGCCTTACGCTTGCGCATCATATCATACCAACTTTCAACGATCATCAAGCTTCCTACACTTCCAAGAAGAATCACATAAAGAAGCGAAATCATTAAGTCTAATTGACCTAACTTTTTCAAAACAGAGAAAACCTGAATCCCGATTAAAGAACCAATCCCTCCTCCAATCGCCAAAAGAATACCAAGTTTAATATCGAGCGTACGTCTTCTAAAATGTGTAATTGCTCCTGTTACAGATGACGCAATCATCTGGTTAGCACCTGTTCCAACAGCAATAGCAGGAGGAATATTATAAAAAATCAATAACGGCGTGATGAGAAACCCACCACCGATTCCAAAAAGTCCTGAAAAAAAACCAGCAACGACTCCCATACCAATCAAGATCAGCATATTGAGTGACATTTCAGCAATTGGTAAATAAATACTCACTTACAGAACCTTCAAGATAATTTGAGGTTTTTTTACAATTAGAGAATCCTTCTCCAATTATCCTCTTTTCCAATAATCTCTGTTGCGTGTTTAAAAGGATAATTTTAGTTGCTATAGCTTCCGCACAAACACGAATGCGCAATACATTTCACATCTATTAACATCAACATCATAAAAATTAAAAAAAACGAGCTCCTTTTAAAAAGCTATAAAAACATAACGTTATCGCTACCATAAATGCAACGGTTAAAAAACAAAGAACACCTTTTTTTAGCAAATAAGATAAAAACGACACATGTTCCCGAGACTGCGTCCTTAAAGAAGAAAAATCATTCTCAATACAATGATTAGATGCCTGAGCACCCATCATACCTTTTTCTTCTATCACAGCATGCTCCACTACCCCCTCAACCTTTTTAAAAGAAGATTTCAGAGCATCACTGGGCAAAGGGCTTCTATCTTCTTGCTGCACCGTATTTTCAACATTTGTTTGGAGTGAAATTATGCTGTTTTCTTTCGAAAAATTTTGCACCTTTTGAAGTAATAAGCGTTCTTGATTTCCCTCACATTCCATGTGAGCAAGTTTTTGTACAACAGAATCAGGTGATTTTGAACGAGACACCCGTCGTGTTACCGCTGCTTCTTCTAAGCTTTTTTTTTCACTCTGCAAACTTTGAACAATTGTTTTAATCTGCTCTAAAGACTGGAAAAGCTTTTTTTCTCTTTGACGACGTATATAATGTTCAGCCAAAATGGCCCGACTAATATCATCTAAGTAAGATTTAAAATGCTCTTCTACCGAACTCTGCTGCATTAAAGAACGAGGCGAATGCTTCATTTGCATTTGCGCATAAACGGTGCGTAATTTTTGAGCAATATCCGACATCGTTACTTCTACAGAAGTATCCATGCTCTCTTTCTGTTCAACAAAAGAAAAGACTTTATCGTTCCTAACCTGTTTGGTCGCCTGGCCGATCGTATGACCCTTCGTATTCACAAACGCCTACCCCTCATTAACCTTTTTGAAAAGAATCGCAACAAATGATGAGAAAGTGTGCTCTATTTTAGTAAATAGAGCTTTAAGAACTCCCAAAAACTTTTTTGTTAGAAATATTTTCCCCAATCTTTATCTAAAATATTTGAAAGAAAGATCTTTAATTTTTCTGTATTCAAGATTTGAAGAGAAAAATCATTCCCCCATTTTTATCTTTTTTACTTAATTTTTCATTGCATAAAGGACCTATTGCACCATCATAAACAAAGCATAAGGAACTAAAAAAATATTCTCACAAGACAAATTGATTTTTTTACTTTTTATTCAAGCAAATAGGGCAATTATGGCAATGCAAAAATATGAAGATTGAAAATGACGACGAGAAAGTACAAGTAAACGTAAAAAAAGCTTATATGAAAGAGAACACAAGTTATAAATTGAGACTTCATTCTAAACAATTTGGTTTCTTATGAGTATTGCTATAAACTTATGACGTACAAACAAAGAGGATCATTATGAAGATAATTGTCGCTGTCAAACGTGTTGTTGATTATAACATCAAGATACGCGTCAAACCTGATAATACAGGCGTTGATCTGTCTCACGTAAAAATGTCTATGAATCCTTTTGATGAGATAGCCGTGGAGGAGGCCATTCGCCAAAAAGAATCCGGTAAAATTTCAGAAGTTCTTCTTGTTTCAATTGGCCCAGAAGCAGCCAAAGAAACTCTACGAACAGGACTTGCAATGGGAGCTGATCGCGCACTTCTTGTCACAACGGATCAAACACTTGAACCCTTAGCAATTGCTAAGGTTCTCAAAACCATTGTTGATGAAGAAAAACCTAATATGGTCTTTTTAGGAAAACAAGCAATTGATGACGATAGCAACCAAACAGGACAAATGCTCGCTGCTCTTCTTGGGTGGGGACAAGCAACTTTTGCCTCACATCTTAACATAGAAAATGGGCATGCTACAGTTACTCGTGAAGTTGATAATGGAACACAAACCCTTTGTCTTCCCCTTCCCATTGTTATGACCGCCGATCTACGGCTCAATGAACCGCGTTACACCTCTCTCCCCAATATCATGAAAGCAAAAAAGAAAATCATTGAACAAAAATCTCTTACTGATCTTGGCGTCGATACGAAAGCACGCTTAACAATTTTAAGCGTTGAAGAGCCAAAACCCCGTCAATCCGGTATAAAAGTGGCAAATGTAGTAGAACTTGTTAGAGCCTTAAAACAGAAGAACTGCATTTAATATTCTCACCACTAGAGTAAAAGCAACACTCACATAAAAGGGCAAAAACTTATGGCAATTCTTTTATTGGCCGATCATAATACAGAAGAAACAGCAAAAGCACTCACCGCTGCACGCGTACTCAGTAATGATATCGATATTCTGGTTTGCGGAGAAAAAATTCAAACGATAGCGGAAAATAGTGCTAAACTTAATGGTGTGCGGCAAGTTCTTATTGCAAAAGCAGACTATTTAGCCCATCAACTTGCCGAGCCTATGGCAGATACAATCCTCACGTTAGCAAATGATTATGATGTGATCATGGCAGCATCCAGCAGTACTGGGAAAAATGTGATGCCGCGCGTAGCAGCTCTTCTTGATCTTATGCAAATTTCAGATATTACCGCCATTCTTTCACCCAATACCTTCAAACGACCAATTTATGCAGGCAATGCATTTGAAACTGTACGCACCAATGATTATAAAAAGATTATAACAGTTCGCACCGCTTCTTTCACCCCAACGCCTTCCCAAAATAATTCTGCTCCCATTAAAACAATAACACCAGCTCCCAATCCAAATCTTTCTTCTTTCGTAAAAGCAGAGACAAACAAAAGTGATCGTCCTGAGCTCACCTCAGCACGTGTTATTATATCAGGCGGGCGTGGTCTTGGTTCTCAAGAGAAATTTATGTCCCTGCTTCTTCCTCTTGCAAACAAATTAAATGCTGCTTTAGGTGCCAGCCGCGCAGCAGTGGATGCAGGCTATGCTCCCAATGATTGGCAAATTGGACAAACAGGAAAAGTCGTTGCCCCTGAACTCTATATCGCCGTTGGCATTTCCGGTGCAATCCAGCATGTAGCCGGTATAATGGATGCACAAATTATTGTTGCCATTAATAAAGATGAAGAAGCTCCCATCATGCAAATTGCCGATTACACCCTTGTAGGTGATCTCCACCAAATTATTCCAGAATTGGAGAAAGCTTTATAAGCCATGAAAGCACCTCTGCATGACCAACGTGAAAGTATGGAGTTTGATATAGTCATTGTCGGAGCAGGACCTGCAGGGCTTTCTGCCGCAATTCGTTTTAAACAAATTAATCCTGAGCTTTCTGTCACAATTGTTGAAAAAGGGACCGAAGTTGGTGCACATATTCTCTCTGGCGCAGTTGTTGACCCCATTGGTATCGATACACTCTTACCAGAATGGCGAAATGATAACGACCATCCCTTCACAACCCCTGTCACACAAGACCAATTTTTTTTTCTAAAGCCTCAAAAGTCCACAGTATTTCCCAATATTTTGCACCCTAAAATCTTATCAAATAACGGATGTTATATCGTTTCGCTTGGGAGCGTCTGCCGCTGGCTAAGCAAAAAAGCTGAAGCGTTGGGTGTTGAAATCTATCCTAGTTTTGCAGCAACAGAACCCATCATCCAAAAAGATAACGGAGCTATTATTGGTGTTCTCACCGGAGATATGGGGCTTAACAAAGATGGAACCCCTGGAAAAAATTATATGCCTGGGATGGCTTTATTGGCAAAATATACTCTGATTGCGGAAGGAGCACGCGGCTCAATTGCAAAACAACTGATACAACATTTTAATCTTAGCAAAAATCGAGAACCACAAAAATTTGGTCTTGGTCTCAAGGAGCTCTGGGAAATTGCCCCCAACAAACACCAACGCGGTTTAGTACAACATTTCACTGGTTGGCCCTTAGACAATAATACCGGTGGCGGTGGCTTTATTTATCACCAAGAAAACAATATCATTTCTGTCGGTTTTGTTGTGCACTTAGATTACAAAAATCCTTACCTTTCTCCCTTTGAAGAATTTCAACGTTTTAAAACACATCCAAAACTCTATAAAATCTTTAAAGGTGCAAAGCGTCTTTCCTATGGTGCACGTGTTATCAGCGAAGGAGGTTGGCAATCTGTACCAAAACTCACCTTTCCTGGTGGGGCGCTTATTGGCTGCTCTGCTGGATTTGTCAATGTTCCTCGTATCAAAGGATCACACAATGCCATCTTATCTGGCATATTAGCTGCCGATAAAATTGCTACCGCTCTTGCACAAGGGCGTGCCCATGATGAGGTTAAAGAAATCGAAGAACAATGGCGAAAAGGGCTCATTGGAAAAGATCTTTATAAAGTGCGAAATGCCAAACCGCTTTGGGCAAAATATGGGACAAAATATGGAATTAAACTTGCTGGTTTTGATATGTGGTGGCAACAACTGTTCGGATTTTCCTTATTTAAAACACTCTCCCATGGAAAGGAAGATTATGCATGCCTTGAACCAGCAGAAAAATTTCAACCCATTTCTTACCCAAAACCAGATGGCGTTGTAACCTTTGATCGCCTTTCAAGTGTTGCCCTTTCCAATACGCATCATGAAAAAAATCAACCTTGTCATTTAAAAATAGCCTCATTAAAAAAACAAAAAGACTCTGAATATGCGATCTATGGAGGACCCTCTACACGCTATTGTCCCGCCGCTGTCTACGAGTGGCTAGAGGATAATGATCATCTGACTTATATGATCAACGCTTCAAATTGCATACATTGTAAAACATGCGATATCAAAGATCCAAACCAAAATATCACTTGGATCTGTCCGCAAGGCAATGAGGGCCCCTTCTATCCCAATATGTAATTCCCCAATGTATAATCATTGTTCATTTTCCTAAAATTGTAATATATAAAACACATTGAATAAAAATATTTCCCAGATCAGAAATCTATCAATCACCTTCCTTCATACGTTCTTTCACAATGTAAAAAGAACTCTATTCTCATATAAAATACTCTCTTCACCACATGACTTTTTTCAATAGAAAAACATAACATATTTTTATCAAAATTTTTTTATCTAAATGGCAAAACAATAATGAATATATTCTTGAAAATTCTGCAATAAAGGAAAAACCGCGGTTCTCGAAAATCTGAAAGGAAATAAGCCCGTTCTACTTTACCCCCTCTCCCACATGATCCAAAATGCTTTTAGCCCTCTCATAAGAAACATCAATCGTTTTAACTAGCCAAGAGCAAAACCTACGGAGGTACACTTCAAGTTTATTTTTTCTCCTACACTTGGCAAGTAATGCTCACTCAAGAAAACCACAAACAAATGTAGAAAAAACATTGCGAGATAAAGAGATAAAGAGCATGCTTGCTCAAGCCCTTTTTATGTTTCTAATGATAATGACACGAAAAAATCTTACATTAACCTTTTATTTTTGCATTAAAGATAATCGTCTTGCATCTAACCTTTACCAATATACTGCCCTTTACCAATATACTGCAATGAATGTATGCAAATACCGTAAGAATAAGCAGATACCAAGCCATGGAGACTATCGCTATTAGCAAAACATCTGATAAAAACCAAAATAGCTTTCATAACCACTCTATGACGCGTTTTATAGAGTTGTTTGTTTATAAAGCTTGTGCTTTCGCTGTTGCTTGTAAATCAACATCCAAATTGAACATAGTGGTATATTTAAAAGAAAGATTAAGATGAATGAAAGCTCTGCACGCCGTTCCAGATTTTGTAGCTAGAGCAAAAATATTGCATATTCTATTTGAGTAATCTCTGAAACGAAAATACAGTTTCATTTAGCAAGAATATGAAACCTGAAAGGAAAAAACCTGTTTTCCTCTTTACTATCATCTGTCCATTTGGTTTTTAAACTTTCAAAAGCATCACAATATCCTCTAAAAAGAAGAAATAACGTATTGTCCCCGCTTTTATTACTTAAGTTTTTTATAGGAGCATATCCTTCAAAAAAATAAGGTATCCAAAATTAAAGCAGACTTGTGTTGTTCAATCATGGGCTTGTTTTTAAGAGATAGCTCTCATATCAAACAATTATTTCGCGACACTATCCGAAAAAGGTATAACACACTCCTGTGAACGAACAGTTCTATATTTACGAGATAAAAAGTACAAGCTAGCAGCATCATTTTCTCTGCGATCCCCAATGATGCGATAATCTTTGCTTTGAGAAGGTTTCAAGATGCACGAAAATAATTTTAATTAATGACTATAAGAAGAGCTGAGATAATGTTACGATATTTAAAGCTCCTAATTAATAGGCAAAATAATAAATTTTCCATTATAAATCAAATCTTTAAGATAAAAATTAGCCTTAAACTTTTCTAAGGTACTCATTATACTGTTAAAGCTATAGAGAATATGAAAAAATAAAGTATTTTGCTGATAAGAGCTTATATTTAATCAATAACAATACAGTCAGCTGCCAGTTAACTGTTTGTGCTTCAAAAGAGGCTGTTTACATTTGCTCAGAAAAACAGTTTGGATATCAATAGAATATTTGAAAAATCGGCATTATGAAAATAATCTAAAATGCTTAGCTTTTAAAAGAGCATAACCAAGCATGAGATGATAACATGGGTAAAATTGTTTTTTGGTTCTCGAAGGAAAAACTTTATAGAAAATCATGGGGCTGATAGAATATTGGTTACATTTGGAATTTGTTTTACTGGAAAAAATAACGCGGATCAAAATAGATAATAATGTTAAATTAAGACGTTAAATATGAAATTATCTTATTGTAGTGTAATCGATTATTCGAGTAAGGTAAGCCTTTGTAATGATAAAAAATGTGCTGGTAAAAAATAAGCCAAAATGGCTTATGAGTATGGATAAAAATCTTGTGGTGAGGAGAATTTAATGAAAAGAAAAGAGCATGTGTGAAAAAGCATATTTTATAGGTGCGCATGCTTATTCTGCACCCGTTATAGAATCAGGGCTTTATCTTGTGGCAACACCTATCGGAAATCTTGCAGATATTACGCTTCGTGCTTTGCAAGTGCTTGCAGGAATTGATATTTTAGCGTGTGAGGATACGCGAGTAACACGTGTTTTGTTAGAACGTTACGGTATTCAAAAAAAAACTTTTCTCTATCATGAATATAATGCGCAAAAAGCGGGTCCAAAGCTCTTAGCGGCTTTAGCAGAAAACAAAACAGTAGCACTTGTTTCAGATGCCGGAACACCACTTATTTCTGATCCCGGATTTCGATTGGTGGAAGAGGCCCGTAAAGCTGGTCATAAAATCATTCCTATTCCTGGAGCATCCGCTCTTTTAGCCGCTCTTATACCGACAGGGCTTCCTACTGATAGCTTTTTTTTTGCAGGTTTTTTGAGTGCACGAAAGCTACAACGCCGAAAACGGTTGGAACAATTAAAAGAGATTCCAGCAACTTTGATTTTTTATGAATCACCGCATCGTCTTGTTGAAACTTTACAGGATATGGTCACACTTTTTTCGGCTGATCGACCTGCTGCCATTTGTCGTGAATTAACAAAAAAGTTTGAAACAGTAGATGTTTCCAATTTGGGGAACTTGTTGGAAAATTACAGAAAACAAGCACATATTCGTGGGGAAATTGTTGTAGTTGTAGGAGAATCATCTTCTTCTTTAAATGTGATAAGTGATCAAGAAATTGATGAAATGCTACTAGAACGCGCACGGACATATTCTGCTGCTCAAGCGGCAGCTTTTGTTGCAAAAAAAACCGGTTTAAAAAAGCAGGAACTTTTTCAGCGATTAATCTTTTTAAAAAATGCATAAAATGATGCAAAAAAAACGCAGACAAAAGTCTTTTTATCGAGGGGTACGTGCAGAAAAATTGGCAGCTTGGTGGCTACGTTGCAAAGGGTTTCACATTGCCGAAAGGCGTTTTAAAACAAAATGTGGGGAAATTGATTTAATTGCACGACGCGGAAATCTTGTGTTAATCGTTGAAGTTAAAGCACGTTCAACGTTGGCTGAAGCAATGGAAGCGGTTTCCCGAATGAATGAAAGGCGAATTGAAGCAGCTGCCGATATTTGGCTCGCACGGCAAAAAGATTATGCCCTTTTGTCTGTGCGCTTTGATTTGGTTGCAATTTTACCTTGGCGTTGGCCACAGCATATCCCTGCATTTTTTACATCTGATCAATAAAAGACACCCCCCGTTTTAACCATATTCAATAAAAAACATTTCGTTTTTATGTGCATATGCGTTAAAAAGTGTGTAATAATTGAGCGCTATAAGGAGCAAAATATGGATGATTATGAAAAGTTTGCAACAGGTTTACTCATTATTTTTGGAGCGCTCATTATTGGTGGTTTAATGGCAATGCATATTGTGCTTATGAATAAACCAGGTTTTTTATTTGCATTAGCCGCAGCTGTTGTTGGTTGGTTTTCTGCTTTTGCCGTTCTCTTTGACAAGCCTAAAATCTATTTGGGCTTGATTATTCTTGCTATGTTATGTGTTGCTTCTTCAATTAGCGTTTATGTTAGTTAAAACACCTGAAATGTTGATTGAGATTCCTTTAAAAATATAAAACTGAGAAATAGAAATGAAACTTGGCTTTTTAGGAACGGGTACAATCAGTGCTTCAATGGTGAATGGCTTAATGACAAGCACCTTTGATGTTTCTTCCATTATTGTTTCGCCTCGCAATGCACAAACAGCAGAGCGCCTTTCACGCACCTATGATACGGTTATGATTGCTGAAAATAACCAAGCGTTGCTCGATGTTAGTGATTGTGTTTTTCTTTGCTTGCCCAATCAAATTGCAGAAGACGTTTTGCGCTCTCTTTGTTTTCGTCCAGAACAGCTGGTTATTTCCGTACTTGCTATGGCAAAAGCAGCAGAAATAGAAGAGTGGATTAATCATAAAGTTTATCGTGCTGTTCCATTACCTTTTGTTGCAGAATGCAAAAATTTGACACCAATCTATCCCGATCATCCCTTTTTACGCACTTTATTTGATGCATTGGGGGGCACATTAGTGCTGGATAAGGAAGAGCAGTTTAATCTTTTTATGACAGCAGGTTCACTTATGGGAGTATATTTTAATTTTATAGAAACTGCCCATCAATGGTTTATAACACAAGGGTTAAAAAAACAGCAATCAGCAGAATTCCTTACTATGATGTTTGGAAATCTTACGGATGAAATGCGTAAAATTACAGCAACGGATCATTCTGCATTTCTCGATTTTGCACTGCTTGAAAAAGAGTTTTCAACAAAGGGTGGAACAAATGAATTTTTGTCAAATTACTTTTCTCAACAAGGGGGAAGGAATGCTTTAACAACCGCTCTTGAGGCTACTTTGCAAAAAATGAATGCTTCTAAAAAGACTTGACCAATATTTTTATCATCTCAATAAGAAAAAACTAAATGTTGAAGATGTATATCAAGAAAACTCACATCGAAAAATGCTTTTTTACACCTGAAAAAATACTATTTTATGAAAAAATTGATTATTAAAATATTTTTTACAACCTTTTACAATTTTTCTAAATTACTTTTATTTTCTGTCTTCTTTTAGCCTCAAGTCCAATATTTTTTTCTACCTCACGGCTCCAACTCTTCAATTTGTGTCCCCTTCAGGTTATCCAAACGCATGAATAATTTTTTATTTATTTAACCTAATATACTCCATTCTCGCATTAAAACTTCTCCTTACAAAGAAGAAACTATTTTTATGTCTTTCATGATTGTGTTTTAATAAACTCTCTTAAAAAAACATTCAAAAGAGTTGATTTTTTATTTGATCAACAATTTTACGATATAGTTTAGCATGCTCTTCACTAGGCTTAGCAACAAAAATAGGGACCCCCTCATCTGAAGAAAATCTTAAAGCCGCATCAAGCGGTATTTCCGCTAAGAAAGGGACTTCTCGACGTTCCGCTTCTGCCCGTGCACCACCATAGCCAAAAATATCATAGCGTTTTCCTGTATCAGGAGCGATAAAATAACTCATATTCTCAATGAGTCCTAAAATAGGAACATTGACTTTCATGAACATTTCTATTGCTTTACGCGCATCCACTAAAGCAAGATCTTGTGGCGTAGAGACAACCAACGCACCTGTTAATTGTACCTGTTGAGCAAGCGTTAATTGTGCATCCCCTGTACCGGGCGGCATATCAACGACTAAAATGTCCAGAGGGCCCCATACAACATCTCGTAACAATTGCGTTACAGCTGCCATAACCATAGGACCACGCCATACTACCGGCTTTTCTTCCTCAACCAAAAATCCCATCGACATCAATTTAAGTCCGAATTTTTCAAGAGGTTGAATCTTTTTTTCTCCAATAAGCTGTGGTTTTTGATTAACAAGTCCTGTCAAACGTGGCAACGAAGGACCATAAATATCAGCATCCATCACCCCCGTCTTGAAACCAGAATCTTGTAAAGCTAAGGCGATATTTACTGCCATCGTAGATTTTCCTACCCCTCCTTTTCCAGAAGCAACAGCAATCACATGCCGCACACCTTCTATGGGCATTTTGATCGGTAAGAGATTTGCTCTCCGTCTAGGTACTGCCTTTGTTGTTTTTTCTGCTGTAAGTGTGACAACAACAGATTTCACTCCTTCCAAGGCACATACCATCTTTTCAGCAGAACGACGCAATGATTCCCATTCTTGCACACCTCCATCAGGAACTGTAATAGAAAAGAAAACCTTACCATCAGCAATCAATATTTCTGAAAGAAGACCCAACGACACAATATCGCTTTCAAGATCTGGTCCTTTGATTGTACGTAATACGTTGCGGACAGCTTCACTTGTGATAGGATCCACGTTCTTTCCTCTCTATAAAAATACCAGCAAATACAAGCATAAGAACAAAAAATACTTACAGGCTTATCACCTGATAATTTTCTACTTTACTCAGCATTATAAAGTATACATTACTTATATCTTACTCTCTTTAAAAATATGAAATCATCCTTAAATAAAGAAGCTCAAACATAAAATCTGATATAAATCCTATTAATCATGTTTGTGCTACAACCACTTTAATGAATATTCTGATAAAAATTTTGTAAAAAAAACTCTTAATATTAAAGGATATTTTAAATTGAGCATACAGTAATCAGTCACACTTTCTTTAATTCTTTAACGCCCTAGCCATTTACGTTCTGTAGATTCAATTGTTATTTTCTAACACTCTTACAGTATTGTAAAAAAGTGTCACAGACAGTTATAAGGTGTTTTGTATTCTTTCAAGAGAGAGAAAAACAATCTAAGATTGACTTTTTTTATATTTTTCCTTATGGGTTAACAGCCGTATGATAGGATAAAATTATCCCTCTCGCGCATAACTGCTCATAAAACGAAGATTAAGAAGGGCCGCACTCCGCGGTATTTAAATAAATGAAACGTACTTACCAACCCTCTAAACTTGTCCGTAAACGCCGCCATGGGTTTCGTGCACGCATGGCCACAGCTGGAGGACGTAAAGTTATTGCTGCAAGACGTGCTCGTGGACGTAAGCGGCTCTCTGCCTAACCATTTAAATTTTCACAACCGTTGAGGATTGCTCATCATTTCTTCGTTGTGAAACTTTCATTATGAACCTCTAATGCCTGCTTGCAGGCATTTAGTGAAATTGCGAAATGTTCTTTTATGAAGAAAAAACATCCCTGCCGTATTCGCAAAAGAGCAGATTTTTTGGCTGTCCGTACAGGAGAAAAACGACGTGGTCCTTTATTTTTGCTCGAAGTTAAATCTCGTGAACAAACAACAGAAAGAAAAGATTCTCTTTTTGCACGTGTAGGCTTCACTGTTACTCGTAAAAACGGTAATGCTGTGAAACGTAATCGTATTAAAAGGCGCTTGCGTGAAGCCGTGAGAGTTGGTGTAACAAACCACATGGAAGCAGGAACAGATTATGTCATTGTAGCGTACCGTGATGTGTTACATGCGCCTTTTACATCCTTGATTAGTGAATTAAATCGGCGAATAAAACCAAAAATAAAACATCAGCAACAACAACAAGGGTGTACGGATGGAATATAACCGCAATTTCTTTATCGCTATTGGCTTATCTTTCGTAGTGCTCATCGCATGGCAATTTCTTCATGTTGCTCCCAAACAAGCAAAGTTACAAAAACAACATGTCATCACACAGCAATTGTCAAAACAACAATCAGCCCTTTCTACTACCACGACGGATTTTTCTGACGATACCTCAACGCATCAAGCAACATCTATCATCGAACAGCCAATGACACCTGAAATCCGGAAAGCTGTATTGGCCAAAACAGAGCGTATTGCGATCCAAACCAATGAACTGGAAGGCTCTATTAATCTTGTTGGTGCACAATTTGATGATCTTCACCTCAAAAAATATCGTTTAACAGTCGATAAAAAATCACCGGAAATCGATTTGCTAAACCCTAAAGGTTTCAAAACGACCTACCTTGCTGAATTTGGTTTTGCAAGTGCGTCTTTGCCAGCAAAAGCCTTGCCACAATCGGATACAAAATGGCAAGTAGAGGGAAACAATACAATCCTGACTCCTTCAACACCTATCACTTTAATTTATAATAATGGACAGGGACAAATCTTCCGACGGACCCTTTCTGTTGATGATCATTTCATGTTTACCATTGAGGATTCTATCAGCAATGAAAGTGATCAACCAATACATCTCTCGTCCTATGCCCGCGTTGCACGTGCTGCACCACCAGAACATACAAATGCAACCTATTTACTTCATGAAGGTATGATAGGTATTGCTGGAGATTCGCTCAAAACTGAAAAATATAAAACCTTAGCAGAGCTTGACCCAAATCCTGATAATGGGCAAAAGAGCGTGACTTTTTCCAAAGTAACAGGAGGTTGGATTGGTATTACCGATAAATATTGGGCTGTAGCAGTTATTCCCCCGCAAAATAAAGAATATACAAGCCGTTTTATTTATTTTGATCGTTTGCAAACACATTATCAGTCTGACTTGCTAGGGTCGCTTTTAACGATTGCCCCAAATGAAACAAAAACTGTTACAAATCGTCTTTTTGCTGGTGCAAAACAAGTTGAAATTATTAATAGTTATCAAAATGACCTAAAAATCAAAAAGTTTGCTCTTTTAATTGATTGGGGCTGGTTTGATTTCATCACCAAACCAATGTTTTCCCTCATTGATATTCTTTATAAACAAACAGGGAATTTTGGTATAGCCATCCTTCTTGTCACAGTGCTCTTAAAAACTCTTCTTTTCCCTCTAGCCAATAAATCTTATAAATCTATGGCACGCATGAAGCTTTTACAACCGCGGTTGCTAGAAATAAAAGAAAAGTATCCCGATGACCAAACCAAACAACAAAAGGCAATAATAGAACTATATAAAACCGAAAAAATAAATCCCCTTGCAGGCTGTTGGCCGATGTTGGTTCAATTCCCAATATTCTTTGCTCTTTATAAAGTTCTCTATATCACCATTGAAATGCGCCATGCCCCTTTCTTTGGCTGGATTAAAGATTTAGCGGCACCCGATCCAACTTCTCTTTTTAACTTGTTTGGTCTCTTGCCATATACAACGCCAACATTTCTTATGATTGGTGCATGGCCTTTGATTATGGGAATAACGATGTTTTTACAAATGCGTATGAATCCCGCTCCTCAAGACCAAACCCAAGCGATGATATTCACATGGATGCCTGTTGTCTTTACTTTTATGCTCGCCTCTTTCCCTGTTGGTCTCGTCATCTATTGGGCATGGAACAATATATTATCAATCATTCAGCAAGGTATCATGATGAAGCGCCAAGGAGTTAAAATTGAGCTTTTTGATAATCTGAAAGCCATCTGGAGAAGATCACCCAAAAAAGAAGTGCGTGAATGACAAGAGATTCTTCCCTTTCTGGAATTTTTTCTCGCAATTGGATTTTTATTCGTGGTGTACCAGCAATACGCTTTCTCCCCCCCGAAGGACCACCAGAAATTGCATTTGCAGGACGTTCCAATGTTGGAAAATCATCTTTAATCAACGCACTCGTTCAACAAAAAAGCTTAGCACGTACCTCAAATACACCAGGACGGACTCAAGAGCTTAATTATTTTGTCCCCGATGGCTTCAGTGGGCAACTAGGAGACCTTCCCCCTCTAGCATTAGTAGATATGCCTGGTTATGGTTTTGCTGCTGCTCCTAAAAATCTTGTTGATAAGTGGAAAAATTTGATTTTTAGCTATTTACGGGGGCGCACAACGTTAAAACGTGTATATATCTTGATTGATTCACGGCACGGAATCAAAAATAATGATGAAGATGTTCTTGCTCTCCTTGATAAAGCAGCCGTTTCTTATCAAATTGTTTTGACAAAAAGCGATAAAATCAAATCAAATGCCTTGGAAAAATTAATTATGAGCACACAAACAAAGCTTCTTAAACGCCCAGCAGCTTATCCTGAGCTTCTTGTAACCTCTTCAGAAAAAGCTATCGGTTTAGAAGAATTACGTGCTGCCATTTTGCAAACCATCGCATAAGAGAACAATTCTTGGTCATTAACAATTTATTAATTATAATTACTAGCAGCTGCTAATGATCTTGTACTTCTAGTCAAGCATCTTTATAAAAATGATTACTTGAAAGAATTCTCTTCAACTCTATTTGATAGTGTAAATTATGCTGACACTTTTTCACTCTCCCCTATCCGCTGCCTCGCGCTTCATACGCCTCATTCTTGGGGAATATGGTGTAACCACTCAACTGATTGAAGAATATGAATGGGCAAGAAGACACGAATTTCTAGCCCTCAATCCCGCTGGTCATGTTCCTGTTTTTCTCGATGAACACGAGGTTCCATTATCAGGTCCTCTTGTTATCTGCGAATATTTAGACGAAACACATGGAAGTTTACGACAAGAAAATAAGCTCTTTCCGGAAAATCCTTTAGATCGTGCAGAAGTACGCCGTCTCAATGACTGGTTCTTAAATAAATTCGAAAATGAAGCAACGCGCCATATCGTACGAGAACGAATCCATAAACGTGAAATGCCACTTGCCATTGGCGGTGGTGCTCCTAATTCACAAATTTTACGCAATGCACGTGCCAATATTTTACCACATATGAACTATCTCAATTGGCTCTGTGCCTCTCGCGATAGCTTAGTCGGTTCTGCCTTGTCCTATGCAGATCTAGCAGCAGCAGCTTCTATTTCTGTACTTGACTTTCTAGGGGAAATTGACTGGGAACAATCTCCTGCTGCCAAAGACTGGTATATGAGAATAAAATCACGCCCTTCTTTTCGTTCTCTTTTAACAGATCGCGTCCGCGGAATTGTTGCAAGTGCTCACTATGCAGATCTTGATTTCTAGCCTTCTCTCACAAACAAAAATAAAAGTGATATTTTATCTAAAGGATATTTATAGGTTTATGAATTTTTATGCATGCGTATAAACGATATAATGATTTATAATCGTATTCAACAGGGAATAAGACCCATTATAATTGAATCAAAAAAAATACTTTCTTATCGTGTCACAAAAAAAGATTAGCACAGGAATAAAAAATATTTAAGAAAGCATTTTAACGACTCTCTTTAAATACAAGAGCTGTAGCATCATTAGAAGCTAGGCAAATAAAATAACAATACTTAACGCATGTTATCCTCAAGTCTCCCCAATATATGAAAAAACGCATTGCATAACATATATACTATTTGCTCTATAATAAAAAAATCCTCATCATGCGTTTTTACAACATAACAATTTTTTAAACTGACTTTCCTAAAAGATGAAGAATCCGACCAACTCTCGTGTGAAAACAATCCAACTTCTTGTTAGCCCCTTGTTTTTATCCCCTTTTTACGTGATTTTATTTATGGGTAACATATTGATATACAATGATAAATAATCGTTTTTTTACTTTAATCATCAATTCCAAATACCTTTTTCTCATTACCTTCATCACATTTAAAACAATCAAAATCGCTTTCTTATGCGTCACAAATGGAATTGGTAAATGAAAGAATATTAAAGAAAAGAATGAAAATGCCTAAGTGCCAAGAATTATTAAAACATTAAAGGCTAACAAAACGTATGATAATGCTAATTTTCTCTATTTATGAAGCATAAAGATAGTGGCGCAGAATAGATGTTATATTATTCATGGATACTCTCTCGTGATACCACTCACGAGCACTATCATAAAATAAGTTTAGAAGAATTGATAAATATTTCTTTAAGAAAAGCGCATGAATTGACAACATAGGTGTATTTTGTTTTGGAGATCTTGTTTTGCATGAAGAACGCTCCCCCCTTAAAGAACGAAAGAAACAAAAGCGTAAAGTAATACACAATCTCCTTTAGGTGACATAAGCAAACCTTACTTAGGAATATTCATCACACACTCTAACGAAAAACATCTCTATTTAAATTTGCAGATCTTATATCACTTGCTCTAAACAACAGTATTCTACAGCACAACAAGATAAATTAAAGCAGGAAAAAAATTTTTCTATAAAGAAAAAGAACCATTGGAAAGAAGGCAAGAATTTGCCTATACTGCACAGTAAAGTATTATAAGGAGATAAAAATGCGCCTTACAGTTGTTGGTGCAAATGGAAGAATGGGACGTGAACTCATTACAACAATCCAGCAGAGGAGAGATGTAGAACTTTGTGCTGTTCTTGTACGCAAAGGCTCACCGTTTGTAGGAAAAGATGCCAGTGCCTTAATTGGTTCAGATTCTCTTGGGATTGGTATCACTGACGATCCCGAAAATGCCTTTTCTAATACAGAAGGTATTTTAGATTTTTCACAACCAGAAGCCAGTATTCTTTATGCTAACTACGCTGCTCAAAAAAGTCTTGTCCATATTATTGGCACCACAGGATTTAGCAAAACAGAAGAAGAAAAAATTGCAGATTTTGCGAAATATACAACAATTGTCAAATCCGGAAATATGAGCCTTGGAATAAATCTTTTAGCCAACCTTGTAAAGAAAGCCGCTAAAGCATTAGAAGCCGATGATTTTGATATCGAAGTTTATGAAATGCATCACGCTAACAAAGTTGACGCCCCTTCTGGAACAGCCCTTCTTCTTGGCCAAGCAGCAGCTGAAGGGCGCAATGTTATGCTTAAAAATGTGCGTGTCAACGAACGCAATGGTCATATAGGTAAACGCAAAAAAGGCACCATTGGCTTTTCCTGTTCACGTGGTGGGACAGTTGTTGGAGAACACAGTGTCATTTTTGCCGGCTCCAATGAGCGCATTGTTCTTTCACATACAGCGCAAGAACGCTCTATCTTTGCCAATGGCGCATTAAAAGCAGCTTTATGGGCACAAAATCATGAAAGCGGTCTTTATTCAATGTTCGATGTTTTGGGATTGAACGATGAATTTTAAACAATCAATAGAATAGAGGCAATTCATAATGGGACGCATACTTACACTAATTCGTCATGGACAAAGTGAATGGAATCTCAAAAACCTTTTTACCGGTTGGAAAGATCCTGATTTAACAGAAAAAGGTCATGCCGAAGCGATAGCAGCAGGAAAAAAACTGAAAGAATATGGTTTGAAGTTTGATATCGCTTATACATCAGCCTTACAGCGTGCTCAAAAAACCGCTCAGCACATTTTAGAGCAAATGGGACAATCAGATTTAGAAGTGATAAAAAATCCCGCATTAAATGAACGTAATTATGGTGATCTTTCTGGTTTAAATAAAGATGAAGTACGCCAACAATGGGGGCAAGAGCGAGTGCAAATGTGGCGCCGCTCCTATACAATTGCACCCCCGAATGGAGAAAGCCTACGCGACACCGGTGCGCGCATCTGGCCTTATTATCTTTACCATATCCAGCCTCATATTTTGCGCTCCCAAACTGTTTTAATCGCAGCGCATGGAAATTCTCTTCGTGCTCTTATTATGGCACTTGAAGGTCTCTCCGGTGAGGAAATTATATCTCAAGAATTAGCGACCGGTATTCCTATTATTTACACATTTAATCCGGATTCAACAATTTTATCAAAGAAAGTCCTCACACCTTAAACTTCTAAAATCATGATCTCCCCAAAAATTCAATTCAATCGTTTTAAGCTGAAAAAATAAAGTCTATAATTTTATTGACAGAATTGCGTCATGCGCTTAGATGAATTTTATGAGCCCAGATGGCGGAATTGGTAGACGCGCAGGTTTCAGGTACCTGTGCCGTAAGGCGTGGAGGTTCGAGTCCTCTTTTGGGCACCATGCTCTTTTTTATCCAAAATAATTTATTGATTTTCCATATATTTTTTACAGTGAGGGACGCGTAAATAAAAGTTAGGGAATAGGATTTTGCAACACGTCTCTCTAATTATTACGAATCAAGAGTTCTTTTCGGGGTGTTTTTTTAGCAAAACCAGAGGTCCAAAGGGTCTCTAATTCTAAAAAGTCAAAATCCTTAAAGATCTCTCGAACCGCAT
>NZ_JBHIOE010000017.1:0-21372 GCF_042195335.1 Bartonella sp. CL25QHWL
TATGTTACGTACACGCAGTTTAATAAACATATCTATTTACACACTACAGTGCTCAGTTAAAAAGCTATAGTAAAATTCCGATTTTATAAAACTGTTCAGATTACGTTGTCTCTTCTCAACGTTCATAGATGAAATCAACAAGAGCATAAAAAACTATCGGAAGCCGCTTGACATTATTACAGCAATATGAATAATCGAATCAGGTGCCTCAAAAACACCTTAAAACATCTAGCGGATTGGTTGCCGAAATAATCAATCTTCTGAACATTAAAGATTTTGACTCATTATATGCCGTGGCATATAAAGGTCTTGTCGGGTGTGGTTATGCTATACAATACTCTTTTGGGAAAGGCATAACGACGGACTAGATGCCGTGTTTTTGAGCACCCGGCACTCTCTATTGAGTGTCAATCAAAAACTTTAACATCTAGGAGTTCATCATGAACACTCTTATAAAAATATCAGAACAAATAATTGGACAAGAAATTGTGCAAACGGTCAATGCGCGTGAGTTACACGCATTCATGGAAATAGGAAAACGTTTCGCTACTTGGATTACAGATCGTATTAATCAATATACATTTGAAGAAGGTAAAGATTTCATAAAAACACAAGATTTGCGGTTCCCAAAATTGGGAAGCGCAAAATCTAGAGCTGTTACAGCAATAGAATATCATCTCACTCTAGACATGGCAAAAGAGCTCTCAATGGTTGAACGCAATGAGAAAGGACGTCAAGCACGTCGTTACTTTATTGAGTGTGAGAAGAAACTGAGAAACCAATCTGTTGATTATGATCGTGATACCCGTTTTGATTTGCCAAGCTATTGGGAGGGAATGAACGCTGGTGAAAAAGTTTTGTATCTTCTTGGTCCAATTCATATGCGTCTTCTTGATGCTTTCAGAGTAGATGAAGAGAACAGAAAATACAAAGCCCTTATTAAAGAAGCAAAACAGGTTCTAGCAAGATCTGTCGTAAAAGCTGCTTAGATTTAAAAACATAACTCCCCATTTTAAAAGTGGGGAGGAAGTTAAGCCGCGTTTTTGATTGTAATAACGACTTGCTTGCCAAGAACACTCAGTGCTTGCTCTAGTGTTTGAAGCTTAGTTGGATAATTTGGATCAAGAATGCGTCTTGCTTCTGTTTCTTTTTTACCCAAACGATGTGCCAATTCTGTTTTTGTGATATTCGCTTCATTAAAGGCTTCTACCACTGCGAGCTTAAGAGCATTCCACGCATCTACCGTAACCTCTACAAGGTCTTTATACTGTTGTCGCATTGGTAAAGGCAAACCACGCATAGGATAGCTCCGTAATGCTAACCCTAAAGCTTCAACAGCATTCTCTAATGCCTCTGCTCTATTTTCTCCAGCTGTTATTGCTTCTGGTACATCTGGAAAGGTTACAATAAAACCACCATCTGGATCAGATTCCAGTTTTGCTTGATACGTGTATTCCATGTTTAGGTCTCCTCGCCATGATCAAAATGCTTTTGAAACGAAAAATTAAAGCCGTTGAGAGAGTAACTCATACCCCCAACTGCTTTTTTATTATTTTCACGTAAAGTGGGGTCAATTCACCAGATTTTATAACGGTTGTCTTGTCTCCAAAAGTTACCAAATAATGTGACCCTTTGCCTGCATCAGGAGCTTCACTGTAATGAATGCCTCTTTTTCTGGCTTCTTTACGTAATTCTCTAAGCAGTGCTTCTCGTTTCATTTAGCCTCCCCCTTTTTTCATAAAATGAATATCGCACAAAAAGGTTCGATAGTCAACAATAAATCGAACAAAAAAGTTTGATACAGACTCTTAATGAAAGGATATTTATTGAAAAGTTAAAAGCAGAAATAAGAAAGCCATGCCATTTGTGTGACATGTTTTTTTGATGAATAATTTGTCAAATAATATTATAATGTAATACTTAAAAAACTGTTATTAATAAACTGAAATAATTGAATAAATATGCAAATTATGCTAAGATTTTTCATGTATAAATTGCAAATCTAATGGGGCTACAAATATGCTAAATAAAGTGACGTTAATCGGGCGCCTTGGTGCTGATCCCGAAAGCAAAACAATGAATTCTGGAACAGAAGTAGTCAATTTTCGTATGGCAACTTCTGAAAGCTATACGGATAAAAATACTCATCAAAAAGTAGAAAAAACTGAATGGCATTCAGTTGTGATTTTTAATCCACATTTGGCAAAAATTGCACTTCAGTATCTAAACAAAGGTTCAAAAGTTTACGTAGAAGGAAAATTACAAACACGCAAATGGCAAGATAAAAATGGGCATGACCGTTACACAACAGAGATTGTTTTACCACAATTCAAAGGTGAATTGTATTTGCTTGATGCAAAGAAAGATCAATCGGCATCCCCTACCCC
Organism: Bartonella sp. CL25QHWL; assembly: GCF_042195335.1. Classification (NCBI taxonomy): domain Bacteria; kingdom Pseudomonadati; phylum Pseudomonadota; class Alphaproteobacteria; order Hyphomicrobiales; family Bartonellaceae; genus Bartonella; species Bartonella sp. CL25QHWL. The sequence continues at coordinate 2,388 of NZ_JBHIOE010000017.1, forward strand.
TTCACCTATTACTTCTCAAAATTATGCTATCGCTTCAGGTGCTCAAGATTATAGAACGGCTCTTAACGATAGCGTCCCATTCTGATTGAAAAAAAATATGACAAAAAGAAAAAAACGTGCAAAACGCGGTCGTCCTCGGATTAAAGGATGTATCAGAGAACCAAATGGACGCATCTCACGAGCAAAAACACCGCATGAACCCATGGATAAATTGGCAATTGAAATGCGTGCCAAACGCTTTGGCTTGACCATAGAAGAGGCTAAAAATCCGCTTTCCGGTACCTATATTGGGCGGCTTTATTTGCAAGGCGAAATAAATCAAGACCAATATGATGCTGCGCAAAAATATCTTGAAGTGAAAAACAATTACCTATGTGCAAAAGGATTGCCTAATGCAATTTATGATGAAATGCCTACAACTTCTGATAACGGAGCAAGAGAGAAATGGGTACAGATAGCAACAGAACATCTTTTAGCTGTAAAAAATGTTGTTCAAGAAGCTCAATATTTACACCGTCAATATAACCTTCATGCTGCATTACAGTATCTTGTCATAGAAGATCAATCACTACCACACCTTGTGCTTTCATTGCGCATTGCTCTTAATGCGCTTTATAAACATTTTACGCAAAACCGGTAGTTTTCAAGCGGCGTCTTGGATATTAATGGCAACCTCTTTTCCAAGAGCAATGAGAGTAGATTCTAAGGCATCTAATTTGGTTGCGTGGTTTAAATCCAACAATCGGTCAATTTGTATTGGATGAAGTTTTAAAAGACGTACGAGATCAGCTTTGCGTAAGTTTTTTTCAATCATAGCGTTATGTATTGCAATTTTTAAAGTTACCAATGAAGATACTTCAACAAAAGGATAGGCAATATCACGATGTCCAAAGGGAATAGGTTCACGATCTTGAAAACGCCCCATAATGACTGTTAAAAGTGCATTTTTAGCCTGTTCCAAAGCTTCTTTTTCATCGTTACCATAAGTAATAAATTCCTGAAAGTCTTTAGAGACGACTAGAAGAGTATCATTGTCATCTTTGATAAATTTGATTGCATATTTCATTTACACCTCCATATCCTGGCTTATTTTAGGTCAAGATCTTTAAGAATCTTCTGGACTAATCCTGTTCCTAATTCTTTTCGCGTACCATGCATAGGTAAAACGGACTTTTTAGAACCACGCTTTACAAGCAAATGCCCTCCCTTCCCTGAAGTAAAACTGCAACCATGCTTTATAAGATATCTTTTCAATTCTTGACTATTCATTATAATAATATAACATCTAAAATGTTTCAATACAACATAAATGTTGCATTAAAGGAAAATAAAGGACATCTTTTAAAACACCATATTTAGGTAAAAAAATACAAGATCATGATTTTTTTGTTGACATAGTGTAAAAAATCGTATTTAGTGAGGGTACTGCACTAGTCGTGTTGTGTCTAAAATTCAAAAATATCCCCAAAAATTCAGCAAAATGTGATCTTGAAACGTGGCTAGAAAGCCCTGTTTTCTGGGTAATTCTGACTAATCTATTTTTCAAATAACAAAAATCAATAATTGACTAATGATGTCATTAATTATGACGCAAAAGGAGCAATGATGAAAGCTGTCATCACTAAGCCAATGTGTGTTGTTGGAGACAATAAAAGCACTGTTCGCTTTGAACCATCAACACCCAATAATCCATTTGTTGAAGTTTCTAATCAAGTCTACGCACGTCTCAAGCGCGCCAATGCTGCAAAACTTTTTGTTGACGTCAAGACAACAGCAAAAACAGATAAGGCAATTGAACAAATTAAACAGATAGAACAAGAAGCCGTACAAACATCGTCTGAACCAGTGACAGAGGAAATTCCACTCGAACAGCCAAAAGCATCTAAAGCTTCTAAGTCATCAACACCTACCCCAAAAAAGGCTTAGAAGTTGAAGTTAATCATCCACCAAAAATGGTATCTTCAACAGGTGAAGGATACCTTCACCAGTCTTCAAGCACCACGCCTTAATTGGGCTCTGCGTAATGCTCTAAACACTGCAGCAAAACAAGTTGAACGCTTTACTGAAAAGCAAGTTGCAGACATCTCATCAGCCCAAATAAAGCGTATAAGAAGAGGTGTTTATATTAAAGAAAAGGCAACAGCAAGGTTTCTTGAGACAGATATCATTGGTTCTGGAACACCGATACCTCTTAAATTTTTTAAAGTAAACGAAACAAAACGCGGCGTAACTTACACACTGTTTGGAAAGAAAGAAATCTTACCCCATGCTTTTATCAAAGGTGGGAGTTTTCCAAAGCGCGTTGAATTAAAAAAGCTGAATGGGAATGTGTTTCAAAGAGCCGATGGAGATCAATTCCCCATTGCAAAACAAAAAGGACCCTCAATTGCTGGGGTAATGTCCAAGCCAAAAATTGCAAGTGCTATTGTAAAAGAAGCCAATGAAAGATTAACCAAAAATATACAGAGACAACTTTCTCGTCAAGAATACGCTGCTAATAAGAAAGGCTAGATCATGTTCTCAAGCTATGTTTGCTATACACTGAGATTTTCTTTCTTGACAAGATTCACGGAAAACGTATATCGTTAAATTAGGTGCCTAGAAAACACCTTAGATGCATAGCGGATAGATTGCCGAAACAGTTTATTTTCCGCATACTAAAGGCTTTGACTCATTATATGCTACATGCGTATAATAGATCTGTCGGGTGTAGTTACGCTATACAATACCCTTTATGGGAAAAGCGTGACGACGGACTATGCACCGTGTTTTCTAGCACCCGGCATTCTTTGTGGAGTGTCAATACTTTTAGGATTTTTCAAAAAATAATTGACAGTTTCTGTGAACAGCTATAGTCTGATTGGCAGGCTTAAAACACCTCGTAACTAATCGGTTCAACAGTATCCCGAAAGATCTGTTGCCCATCATAAGAATTTTTGTCCAGGGTCTTCGTGTGTATGTCCAAGGGTAACCTAAAGATACGAAGGGCTGTATTAGTTCGGTTGTTTTAGCCCTGGATACTTTAACTTATAAAACAAAGGACTAATAAGATGAACACTCTAATTAAAATATCAGAACAAGCTGTTGGACAAGAAATTATTCAAACCGTTAATGCGCGTGAATTACATGTGTTTTTGGAAGTAAAACGAGACTTTTCCAATTGGATTAAAGACCGTATTAACAAATACAGCTTTCTCAAAAATCAGGATTATATAGTTTTCACCAATTTTGGCGAAAACCTCCAAGGCGGTCGTCCAAGTACAGAATATCACATCACATTAGACATGGCGAAAGAGCTCTCAATGGTTGAACGCAATGAGAAAGGACGTCAAGCACGCCGTTATTTTATTGAGTGTGAGAAGAAACTAAAAAGCCAATCTGTTGATTATGACCATGATACACGCTTTGATTTGCCAAGTTATTGGGAAGGTATGAACGCTGGTGAAAAAGTTTTGTATCTTCTGGGTCCAATTCATGTTCGTCTTCTTGATGCCTTCAGAGTAGATGAAGAAAACAGAAAATACAAAGCTCTCATTAAGGAAGCAAAACAGGTTCTAGCAAAATCTGTTACGAAAGCCGCTTAGATTTAAAATATGATCTCATCTTCCCTGCTTTCAGAGTGGGGAGGATATTAATTTAAAGAAGATTATCGATAATGCTTCGCTTTTTCCAGAAAAAATACAATAAAATCAATGCAAAAGGTACTTCCCAGCGGGTTGGCTTCGTTGCGGGGCGGACGAGCGCGAACTATCGCTAGCGACAGAATTTTCAAATTGACTGTACATTGTACATTTAACTCATTGATAAATAATGATTTCAATATGTACACTGTACAGTATGCGATTATTTTTAGATAAAAATTATGTTTATTCTTGACATTGTTGCGTCAATGTCTATTTTCGAATCAGGTGCCTAGAAAACACCTTAAACACATAGCGGATTGGTTGCCGAAATAATCAGTCTTCCGCACATTAAAGACTTTGACTCATTGTATGTTAGGCGCATATAATAACTTTGTCGGGTGTAGTTATGCTATACAATACCCTTGTGGGGAAAGCATAACGACGGGCTATGTGCCGTGTTTTCTAGCACCCGGCATCTTTTAGAGTGTCAATAGAAAACCTTTAAGCACATAGGAGCCAAATCATGGCACAATATTTAATTGACTTACATCAGACTACGATTGATGGTGATATCGTTCAGACAGTGAATGCGCGTGAGTTACATACATTTTTGGCAATAGGAAAACGTTTTGCTACTTGGATTACGAACCGCATTAATCAGTATGCATTTGAAGAGGGAAAGGACTATATTTTAACGCTTCCCAAAATTGGGAAACGTAAAAATGTTATAAGTAAAGAATATCATCTCACCCTAGACATGGCAAAAGAGCTTTCCATGGTTGAACGTAACGAGAAAGGACGTCAAGCACGCCGTTACTTTATTGAGTGTGAGAAGAAACTAAAAAGTCAATCTGTTGATTATTGTGATGATATACGTTTTGCTTTCCCAAAAGATTGGGATAAAATGTCTCCAACTAAAAAGGCTGTTTACATTTATGGACCTCTCCATATGCATCTTGTCAAAGCCTTTACATTGGTAGAAGAAAGCAAACATTATAAAGCTTTAATCAAAGAAGCAAAACAAGTCTTAGAAAGATCTGTCGTAAAAGCTGCTTAGATTAAGACACATCTCTCCTCCCCGTTATCAACAATGGGGAGGTGGTTGGTTTAGCTGCCACTTGCTTTTTTTAAGACTTCACCCATACGTGTTCGCCAATCTTTTCCTTGTTTTTTAAAAGAGGCAATAACATTTGGGTCGAGACGGAGAGTAACCGCTTGTTTAGGAGATTCAACGGGTGGACGCCCACGTTTACGGCGCTCTTCTGTTACATACTTAAAAAAGGAGGCTGGTAAAACGTCTTTAGCTGGCTTTAAGCGTGCAAGTTCTTCATCTGTTAGTGATGGGGAATCCACAGCGTCCCAATCTTCTTTTGTGTAGCCACATCCTGTTTTAAAGGTTTTTTTGATAGTCATTGAAAACCTCTCTTTCTTTTTTATTCGCTTGACGAAAACTGATAATGGATATCGCTTCATTGCCAAGCTTTGCAAAAACAATAACTGTTGTGCCATTCGCAAAATGTCCAATAGCCTTCATGCGGTTTGAATGTGTTGCATCAATAAGAGCATGTTCCCAGTCAAAGTAAATAACATCAGCAAAATCAAGCTTATGTTTAACAATGTTTAAAGCTCTTTTTGGTTCATCCCACACTATCTTCATATATTTTATGTACACGAAAAATAAAACCTTGTCAATAATTAAAGTGTACAATAATTCGTATATACCATTCAAAATGGAAAAACTATGGATAAGAAGAATCGTAAGGGTCTATCGGTTCGTGCGTTTGCGAAGAAGATGGGGGTTTCACATAATGCGGTGGTTTCTCGGATAAAGACAGGTAAATTTGATGCGGCTCTTTTTGAAGATGGTTCTGTCAATGAAGCCCTTGCCACAAGCATCTGGAATGAGAATCCAACAAAGCGCCCTGCTCCATTTTTAGCGCCTGATGGTCAACCGCGGACAAAGATCAAACAAGCCTCCACAGAGGGCGCTAATGAATACAAGATAAAACTGGAGCGAATGCAAGTTGCCCTTGAAAGCGAGAAGATTGCTCTTGAACGCTTACGCGAAACAACCGTTGATCGTGAAGAAGTCAAGAGAGCAGCACGTGAGTTTGGAAGAGCGCACCGTGACGCCATGTTGAATTTTCCTCATCGATTTGGTGCAAGCATTGCTGCACAAGTTGGATGTGATGCTGCCAGCCTTATTGGTGCTATTGATTACACTATGAGAACCGCTTTACTTGAGGCGGTTAATATTCCAGTGCCTTTTCATGATCCTCATTCTCCAGAGTTAGAGAACTTGCAAGAAACGAATAATGGATGAGAATGCTGTTACAGAATTTTTCGCCCATGCCAATAATGCAAGACAACCGGACCCACCGTACACGGTTTCGCAATGGGCGGATAAGAATAGATACCTTAGCACGGTAGCAAGTGCTGAACCTGGATTGTGGAGAACAAAGCGGACCCCCTATTTGCGCGAAATCATGGATAACCTTTCCTCCTACGTGCCAATTGAAACAACTATTGTCATGAAAGGGGCGCAAGTTGGCATGTCAGAGGCAGGATTAAATTTCTGCGGTTATGCTATTCATTATAGTCCAGGACCTGCTCTTTATGTGATGCCAACGGTTGAGACAGCCAAAAAGCTTTCAAAGACGCGGCTTGATCCTATGATTATGGCAAGCCCTGCTTTAAGCGAACGCATTGCCCCAGCGCGGGCACGCGACAGTGGTAATACAATGTTTTCGAAAGAGTTTGATGGTGGTGCACTGATGCTTACAGGGGCAAACAGTGCTGCTGGTTTGCGTTCCATGCCTATTCGTTATCTGATTTTAGATGAAGTGGATGGTTATCCTCTCAGTGTGGATAACGAAGGTGATCCGGTGATGATCGCTGAAAAGCGTACCTCAACCTTTGTACAACGAAAGATCTTTAAATTGTCCACACCCACCCACCGTGACACAAGCCGTATTGCCAAGGATTTTGTGCTAGGAGACCAGCGATATTACAACGTGCCTTGTGATGCATGTGGTGTTCTACAGCCCATTGTTTGGTCACAAATTAAGTGGCCAAAAGGCGCCCCCGAAAAAGCTGTGTTTGTTTGTGCCCATTGTGGCCATGAACATGCCGAGCACAGAAAAACAGATCTCATGTGTGAAGAACGAGGAGCATGTTGGGTACCAACCAGTGAATCAAGCAGACCCAATTTGCGTTCTTATCATATTTCGGCACTCTATTCCCCTTGGCTTACTTGGGGGGAATGCGCAAGAGAGTTTTTAAATGCCAAGGATGATCCAGCTCTTCTACAGCCTTTTGTCAATACAGTGCTTGGAGAGCCATGGGAGGACAGAACAGGCGAAGTTGTTGACCCAGATAGCCTCTATGCAAAACGCGAAGATTATCCCCTTGCACCAGAACAAGCCGTGTTGTTGACAGCGGGTATTGATGTGCAAAATGACCGCTTAGAACTTGAAGTGGTTGGATGGGGACGCAGTGAAGAAAGTTGGCATATTGATTATCAAGTTATCCTTGGTGATCCCTCTTCTTTTGAAGTATGGGACCAGCTGGATGAATACCTTACAAAACGCTGGCCGCATCTAGGTTACAAAGACGGCATCAAGATAACGGCTGCTTGTATTGATACCGGTGGTGGACACACACAAGCGGTTTATAATTACGTGCGCCCCCCCCGTGAGGGACGACGTATCTGGGGAATTAAGGGGCAAGCGGGATGGCGTGCGGTATGGCCACGCCGTCCAAGTAGAAACAACAAAGGACAGATTAATCTCTATATTGTTGGGGTTGATGCAGCAAAAGATATTATCACGGCACGGTTTAAAAAATCCGGTCCTGAAGCATCGGGTGCTGGTGCAACACACTTTCACAAAAACCTTGATCGGGAATATTTTGACCAACTGACCGCTGAAAGAAAAGTCATCAAATATTTTAAAGGCTTCAAGCGTATTGAATGGCAAAAAAGTGAAAAGGCAAGAAACGAAGCCTTGGACTGTAGGGTCTATGCTTATGCTGCTTTACAAGGTCTGATTTCGGCAGGAATAAACCTTAATCGAGAAGTCGATATCTTAGAAGAGCGTCTGGAAAAACTTAAAATTGAAGGCTCTTTAGAGCAGCCAACATCAGAACATGTGCCCTCTCCTTCTCCAAGAAGATCTCAGACAGCACAACCTCAAAGGAAACAATCCAGAACGGTGATGAATCCTTATATGCAAGGGGATTGGAGGTAATTTATGGATACAGACTTGAACCAAGTAAACAGCAAAACTGACAGACTGGAAAGTTTAAAAAAGCGGCGTGAACAAATTGAAGAAGCTCTTTATTCGGGAGCACAATCGGTGCGCCATGGCGATAAGCAAGTCAGCAACCGTTCTGTTGAGGAACTGCGCAGAGCGCTTGAGATGCTGAACACACAAATAGCCAACCTTGAAGGACGCAAGCGTTCACGCGTTTTCTATTTTAATATATCACGAGGCTATTAATGGCTGGTTTTTTCAATAAACTCACGGGCTTTTTTACAATTTCTCGTCAACACAATCCCCATTTTGAAGCGGCAAGCAAAAGCCGCCGTATGGGTGGTTTTGACCCCGCAAAAAAACATATCAATAAAGCGATTGAAGAATGCGGTGATACCATTGTTGCCCGTTCAAGATGGCTTTATGACAATGAAGCTCTTTATGGTTCTGCAACGGAGGAATGGGTCTCTGCGGCTGTAAGTGATGGGATTAAACCTTATCCTCGTATTGAAGGCTTTCAAGAAGAAAAGAAAAAGCTTTTAGACTTATGGTGGCAATGGGTTGATGAAGCAGATTATGATGAAGATACCAGCTTTTATGGGCTGCAAGCAACCATTGCACGAGAGGTCTTTTTAACCGGAGAGTGCTTTGTAAGATTGCATTATGTTGATCTCTACGGACGCTCTAGTGTACCGCTTCAATTACAAGTTTATCCCACGGAAATGTTGGACCTTTCCTACAATGGACCGGCTGAGATTGAAGGCAATTACATTCGTATGGGAATTGAATTTAATGCCAGTGGCAAGCGCGTTGCTTATCATTTCTGGGAACATCACCCCTATGATGATGTCCCTGCAAATATGGCATTTGAGAGCCAAGAGCGCGTGCGTGTCCCCGCTGAAATGATCCTGCACATCAAAGAGCGCCGTATCGCAGGACAATTGCGCGGTTCTCCCAAAATAACGCGCTGTATGACAAAGATCTTTCAACTCGAATCCTATGACGACGCAGAACTCGATAGAAAAAGGACGGCGGCTCTTTTCGCGGCGTTTGTCAAGGACAATTCACCAAACGTCGAAAAATTATCCGATAATCGTGATAAAAACAACGTTGAAGAAGAATACAAAGCACCTGTCATTGCGCCCGGTGCATCTCTTTATTTAGGAGAGAATAAAGAAGTTACATTCTCAAATCCTGTTGAGGTTGGTGGCTCTTATGAGGCTTTTCAATTTCGCAATATCTTGAAAATTTGTGCAGCACTTAATATGCCTTATGCCGTTGTGACTGGAGACGTTACGCGGGGGAATTTTTCAAATGTACGCACCTCCATCATTCAGTTTAGACGGCACGTCAAACAATGGCGTGAACATATTATTGCCTTTCAGTTTAACCGCATTGTTTGGGAGCGTTTTGTTGAAATGGCAGTGCTTGCTGGATGCGTCAATTTGCCAAGGTGGGAAGAAAATTCCTTGCCATGGCTTCAATGTGAAAGCTTTGCACCCCCGCTTGAAATGATTGATCCAAACAAGGATATCTCAGCGGAAAAAGAAGAAATTCGTGCAGGCTTGAAAACACGACGCATGGCACTTGCCGAGCGCGGCTTTGATATCGACAGCATTCATGCCGAACTTGAAGAAGAGCACACAGACGCTCGTGCGCGCGGCTTATCTTTTGACACGGATATGGCAGCGCCTTCTGGTGAAAATCAAGCGATTGATACAGCAGATTCAGAACCTTCTGAGACTTATGAAAGTAACCAAGGCAGTGAGGCACATAAAAATGGTGAATAATCTTGATATGCCGTTCTTGGCATCACGGCTTTTTGGGGTTCCACATATGCTTGCCTCGACAAAACTTGATGTCATTTTGAATGCTCTTGCACCGCGTCTTTTTGAGGGAGAAAAGTTTGCCCCTAGGGCATTTGGACAAGGGGATACGGAAGCTTTAAGACCCCCTGAAACTTATGTAGTACAAAACAATGTTGCCATAATACCGGTTCATGGCACGCTTGTGCGCCGTGGTGCATGGCTTGGGGCTTTATCGGGGCTAACCTCTTATGAAGGTTTAAGCGCTTCTTTTCGTGAAGCCATTGCACAACCTGATGTTCGTGCTGTCTTACTTGATATTGACAGCGGCGGTGGAGAAGCCGGTGGTGTCTTTGATTTGGTTGAAGAGTTTCAAACACTCTCAAAACAATACGACAAGCCCATTTGGGCACATGCCAATGAGTTTGCTTGTTCAGCGGCTTATGCCATTGCTTGTTCTGCTTCTCAAATATGGGTTGCTCGCACGGGTGTTGTAGGCTCGATTGGGGTTGTTTGTGCTCATCTTGACCAGTCCCGTGCAGATGAAAAACACGGGCATAAATGGACCTTTGTCTTTGAAGGTGATCACAAAACCCATGGCAACCCTCACGAACCCTTGAGCGATACAGCACAGATAAAAATGCAAGCCGATTGCGCCCTGCTCTACGAGATGTTTGTCGATTTGGTGGCGCAAAACAGACGCTTAAATGCTGCTGCAATTCGTGACACAAAAGCAGAAACTTTTATAGGCACCCAAGCGATCACGCTTGGATTAGCAGATGCGCAAGGCACCCTTGCGCAAGCTTTGGAAGCCTTAACGGATTCCATATCACAAAACCCAACATCAACAGAAAAAGAAGGACAAAACACATGGCACGCACACAATACCGCGCTGAAGAAGATGATGACGAAAAGATTGTCGACATCATCAATGACGAGGAAGAGGACGAAGACGATAGCGACATCGACAAAAACGCCGAAGACTTCGACGATGAAGAAGACGAAGAGGACGAAGAGGACGAAGACAATGAGGACAATGAAAACAAGCAGGAAAACATAAAAGCTGCTCTTGAAAAAGAAAGAAAGCGCGCAAAAGCACTAACAACCCTTGAAAGGCAAGCAAAGCACTTAGGCGTTTCTTTTGACGCAGCAAAAGCTATTCAAAAAGGTATGAGTATCGAGAAAGCACGCCAGTGTGTGTTGACGGCTGCTAGCTCTCAAAGCGCGTCTTTAAAAGTCTCGCCTTATACCCCTCATAGTGATGGGACGAGCAAGGCAAAGATTCATACAAAATGGGAAGCAGCTTGGAGGGCAGTGAAATGACGAATATTATTTATGACGACGTACGCAATGGCGCTTATCTTGGACCCTACGACCCCGATATGTCAAACGAAGAAGTGGTGTTTGCATCAGGAGCATTCATTGAAGCGGGAACTGTCATGGGAAAGATAACCACAACGGAACACTATGTCCCCCTTAATCCAGCAGCATCAGATGGCAGTCAAATCCCTGCGGGGATTTCTTTTGCCACTGTTGATGCCTCTGAAGCAGATCAACGTGCCGTGATTACAGCACGCTTATGCACTGTAAAAGCTTCTGAACTGCTATGGCCAGATGCCATCACGGATGAGAAAAAGAAAGCAGCCATTCAGTCTTTAGAAGACCATAACAACATTCTATTGCGATAGGAGAATGCACACATGGATATGAATTTTTTTAAACATGATGCTTTCTCAAGCATCACAATGATGAAAGCCATCGAAAACTATGAGTTTCAACCTGGTCTTGTAAGTTCTCTTAATCTCTTTGAAGAAGTTGAAACCAGTACCACAGTGGTTGGGATTGAACGGCGTGATAATACATTTTCGCTTATTCAAACCAGTGAACGTGGCGCACCTTTGACAGAAGGTGATAGAGAGGCTCGTAATCTTCGGTTTTTCAAAACAACACGGATTGCCAAAAGTGATACGGTGAAATCAGAAGAAATCCAAAACCGTCGTGAATTTGGCGCAGAAGATCAGTTAGAGACAGCAATGAAATATATTGCCAGAAAACAAAAGAAACTGATTTCTGAAATCGAATTGACATGGGAAAATATGCAGCTTGGCGCTGTTCAAGGTGTTGTCCTTGATGCTGATGGTTCCGTAATTGTCGATTGGTACAAAGAATGGGAAATCACACCACCAAAGCCCATTGACTTTAAACTGAATACAGAGACAACCAATGTTGCTGACAATGTTGATCAAGTCATTATGAGGATGATTGAGGCTTCAAAGGGAGCGTTTTCTGATCGTTCACGCATTATTGGGCTTTGTGGAAATGAATTCTTTTCCAAGTTGAAAAACCATAAAACAATTCGTGAGACCTATTTAAACACAGCCTTAGCACAGACACTCAATAGCGCCGGAGGTGTTGCAACACCAAGCGCTCTTGGATCGGGGAGCTTTGGCAGTTTTGACTTTGCTGGTGTCACTTTCATTAATTACCGGAGTATCCACAACTATAATGTGAGTGCGAAGGCTGGAACAAAGCGCGCCATAGGCATTAAGCCTGATGAATGCCAATTCTTTCCTGTTGATGCGCCTGGTGTCTTCCAAAAAACCTTTGCTCCTGGTGAAAGCTTGGATTTTGCCAACACGGTTGGAAGACCTCTCTACACCATGCTTATCGTCGACCACGACCGTAATGCATGGGTAAAACCGGAGGTCTATAGCTATCCGCTTTACATCTGTACACGCCCTGAAATGCTGTTTAAAGCAGTGATTGGAGCGAAATAACATGCGATGGCACGGGCTGCTAAACCAAATGGTTAAAGATGTGCGCAACACTTTTAGGCAGCCCATCATCTACACGCGAAAAGACAACCAGCAATCTTTTCGTATCACAGCGATTTACGGCATTAAGCATTCAGAATCGGACGCCGGTGGCAGAATCCCCACCACAATTCCAAGAAAGGAACTTGATCTTTGTATCAATGACATCGGGGGAATACCACCAAACCCTCAAGATAGTGTTGTAATCATTTCCCCTGAAAACAGCAAAGCGCCCTCTTCTCAAGAGCACTTCACTGTCACAGATGTCCAAGCCTCAGAATCCGGTATGTATAAACTTATCTTGCGTAACGAATCTCCACCTAACAAGCAGTTTTGATTACATTTCTGAGATGCAGAAGGGGAATAAATTATCCCCTTCTGTGTTTCACCTACTTATTGGAATACGCCAAGCCTTTCGCCCATAGTGTTTTGCGTAAAGTTTTTGACCTGTATAAGGACATCTACGCCATGTACGAAAAACGTACGTTTTTTTGTCTTTATTTCTCATAAAGACTCCTTTTTCGGTGGATGAACCTAGACAGGAAACATTTACAATGATACAATTCCGCATGTCGTTGCAGGTTGCATCTTTCTGTTTCCTGTCTGGTTTTACGTCAGCTAACCGAAGCCTGACGTAAACTCTTTGTGGGTTTGAGTTGCAGCTCAAACCCATTATTGTTGTGATTTAAAATAATTCATCATGTAATTTATCCTAATCTCTGCTGCTTGTAATGAAACTCCATAGAAATTAGCTACCTCTCTTGGAGTCTTAAATCTTGACATTCCTGAACGTGGCATTAAAAGCTCAGCAGCAAATTGGTTAGCTTGTTTTTCTGCACTGCGATAGACAGGTATTTCATGAGAATTGACTACGCGTTGAAAAGGTAAATTTGTATGTAAAAAAAGATGACCAAGTTCATGAGCAACTGTAAATCTTGCGCGACCATTATCATCGTACGCATCTTTATAAATATCCTCTCTTAAAACAATGAATTTGCCTTGCGGGTCTGTTAAACCACCCACATTTCCAAGTTCTTCCTCATCTGCGATATGTAAACAATATCCTGGTCTCATAGTAGGCAAAATGTATTCAGCAAAATCCATAACTGGGAAAGCTTGGTAATCTAACAATTTCAGTTCTTTTCGAAGTAAATCAGTAAAAAAACCAATTTTCTCCCAACTATAAGGAGGAACTTCGTAATCAATACTTTTCTTCACCTTCTACTTACCTTTTTTTTCTTTTATCTGTTTCATTAATTTTTTCATTTTTTCTACATCTTCTGGAGAAATGTTATCTATAACTCTAGCAAACATACCAACAAGTTCACCTGTGGATGAATTAGAAGACTTTATTGTAAAACTTTTGCGGCAAGCATCAGCCTCTTGTCTTAAGAGAGAAGCCATATCTTGATCTAAATCGTATAATTCTATGATCTTTTCTTCCATACCAACAGGTACAGATTTTTTGCCAATCTCAACAGAAGATAAAAATGCTACAGATATATCTAATTTTTTAGCCATATCTAAAAGGCGTTCTGCATGATCAATACGGAGTTTCCGTAAGGTTTTACCAAAGGATGTAAGCATCAAATAGAACTCCAAAGGACGGATAATTAATCTTAATAAGTTTAATATATTTTATCTTAAGGTATAAATCAACTCTTTTTTTACAATAATTACAAATTGCCAATAGCAAAAATTTAAAAATTATCGAAAGTGGCTTGACATTATAGTAGGAGTATGAATAATCGAATCAGGTGCCTCAAAAACACCTTAAATACCAAGCGGGCGAGCTACCGAGATAGTTTATTTTCCGCACATTAAAGGCTTTGACTCATTGTATGTTACACGCATATAATGATATTGTCGGGTGTGGTTACGCTATACAATACCCTTGCGGGAAAAGCGTAACGACGGACTTGGTACCGTGTTTTTGAGCACCCGGCACTTTTTAAAGGGTGTCAATCAAAAACGTCTATTACCAAGGAGTTCACTATGAACACTCTTATAGAAATTAAAGAACGGGTTATTGATCAGGAAACTGTTCAAACTGTTAAGGCGCGTGATTTGCATGCGTTTTTGGAAATAAAGTCTGAATTTAGAAATTGGATTAAAAATCGCGTTAAAGAATGTAAATTTCAGGAAAATATAAACTTTATAACTGCGGTAAATTTTTACCGAGGTGGAAAGGTAAAAGAATACCACATTACGTTAGACATGGCTAAACATCTTTCGATGATAGAGCGTAATGATAAAGGGCATGAAGCACGTCAATACTTTATCAAATGTGAACGACTTTTGAAACAAGTAGTGACACCACAAGTTGACTACTCCAAACCGGAAGCATTACTTGGTGTTTTAAATCACTTACAAAGCCAAATTGAGCATAAAGATCATGTTATTGCTGAATTGACTCCAAAAGCAAAAGCTTTGGAAGGTTTAAAACGCTCTGATGGTTTATTCGGTCTTATTGAAGCAGCAAAGATGTTGGAAGTACGACCAAAGGATTTGACCGATTACTTGCGTAAACATGATTGGGTGTATCGACGAGCTCCAGGGGCGCCTCTGTTACCTTATCAGGACAAGATCAAGAAAGGATTCATGGATTGCCCTGCTATCACCATTCAAAGACCGGATGGTACAGAAAAGGTACTGCCTTCAACAAAAATCACCTCCAGAGGATTGGCATGTTTGAGAGAACAAATCCATGGAGGTGTACAATGAAGAAGATAGATACCAACTTCCTATGCGATTTATGGATAACCTTGTTTCAGTTTGTAAATTGTGAATATGTAGATGACAAAAATTGTAGTGCTCTGGTTGACATCATGGGGGTGGTAGAAAAAGCTTTGATTGTAAAACTTCAAGATGAAGTGCCGAATATTACAAAGATTCTAGCAGTTCTTACAGGTTTTGGAACTTCAGAACTACCGCATAGCATGAATCCGTTATTGCAAGCTTATGCTCCTACTTTGGAAAGTCCTGTTGTAAAAGCTGCTTAACTTAAAAACACAACTCCCCTCCCTGTTCTTAAAATGGGGAGGTGGTTAAAAACGAATATTTATCAAGAGAAAATTACAGTTTAGAAGAAATGTATCTGTTTAAACTCACACCATTTTCAGCGGCTTGTATTGCAAGTTTTCTATGGAGTTCTGGTGGTATTCTTAATTGAAACTTACCACTGTATTTACCATGTGACAAAGGCACAGGAACTTCTTCTCCATTATGTTGCATGTCCTCAACAACTTCTGAAACAAGGTCCATAATGCCTTTTAAAGCTTTCTCTGCTTGAGCATCTAACCATGAAAGGGATGGGAATTCTGCACACAATCCGACATATTCCTCATCTTCTTGCGACCACAAAACACGATATGTATAATGATTATTGTTCATGTTTCATCCTTTCTATCGCTTGTAAGACTTGTTTGACTTGATAAGCTTTTGCTTTGTTACCAGAATCTTTTTGAATATTCACACGGGGGTTACCAAGCCACGGGGTTTTAAAAACAAAATGACTTGTACCATTGTTCCGTGGTTCTCCAAAGAAATAGACACATACAGCCAACAAATCTGAAAACTTAATGTTCTTTGGTGATGCTTTCATCAAGCTGATTATTTTTTCAACTTTATTGTTCATAACCAATAATAGTATCATTATTAATCCTAGTCAATCATTTTATACACTTAATTGGACAGGAGCGCCCATGCATCCGAGAGAAACGATAAGGGAAAGCTTTGTTGCGTTGATCAAAGCAGCAAAGACGGCAGCTGGTGACAATGTTTTCAATATGCGTGATTTCAACTTTTCCGTTGAGAACACGCCTGTAATTAATATCTCAACACAAAGTGAAACGATTAAAGATGGGCAAGATTATGGAATAAGGCGGCGTATTTTAACGCTAGATGTTGAATGTTATGCGACATGTGAAGATGGTGCACGCTTTGTTGACCAACTAGCATGGGAAATTGAAGAGATTTTCTATGCCAATCCCAATCTTAACAATACCGTTGAGACATGCCGCCTGCAAAATATTGCTTTTGCCTTTGGTGATAATGGCGCCCTAGCGCTCCATGGTGCAATTTTAACCTTTGAAGTCATTTATGTGACAAATATCCCCAACATGGATGAAGAAGACGGCAGTGTAACAGCAAGAATCGTTGAACCTTTCTTAAGCTTTGAACCAGAAACAGGCGTGAGAAATAAAGATAAATACCATAAAATTGAAGGTGGACATGTTAGAGCGACGCGATAAAGAAATCACAGATCTAAAGAGACGTGTGGCCAATATGGTTGTGGTGGGAAAAATTAGCCATGTCGACCATAAAAACGCACGCTATCGGGTAAAAAGTGGCAATCTTGTCAGTGACTGGATTCCAGACACACAAGCCCGCGCCGGTAAAACACGCTCTTATGAAGGGCGTGATATCGGAGAGCAAGTGATTGTTGTCTCGTCATCCGGAGATTTATCACAAGGGGTGATTGTTGGTTCACTTCATACCGATGCTAATCAAGCAGCCGATAAGGGCAGCATTCACCGAACGATATACCCTGATGGCACCAGCCTTGAATATGATGATGAACAAAATACTTATGGAATTCACATCAAATCCGGCGGAAAATTTATCCTGACAATCGCTGATGGTGTGTCACTAAAAGGTGATGGGGGCAAGCTAGAGCTTACCGCACCGGAAGGCATAAAGATTGTTTCAGAAAGCGATATAAATTTAAACGCAAAAGGCAACATCTCTTTGAAGGCAGGTGGTGGCATTTCACTGAATTCGAATGATAGTCTCTCTCTTCATTCTGGGAATAATGTTTCCATTCATTCAAGTGGACTAAAGCATAACGGCACCAATATTGGAAACAGCCATGTTCATGGCGGTGTTTATTCTGGTGGTTCTATGACAGGAGGTCCCAATTGAACAGTGGAATGGACCGTACAACAGGAAAGCCATTAACCGGAATTGATCATTTGCGCCAATCAATCCTTGACATTTTGTCAACGCGGATTGGTTCGCGTGTAATGCGGCGTGATTATGGTTCACGTGTTGCTGAACTCATTGATGCACCGGTTAATAATGCTTTTGCTGTTGCCCTTTATGCTGCTGTTGCTGAGGCTTTAGACAAGTGGGAACCGCGTTTTAAATTGAAAAAAATCGATTTTAAAATGGTTGATGCTGGACAAGTTTCTTTGTCCTTTGAAGGCATTTATTTGCCATCCGGCAAGCCCATTACCATGGAAGGATTATTGATAAAATGAATGGAGTGCTTGCAAAACCCGAAATCATCACAGAACTTTCTTTTGAAGAAATACGCGCTGCTGCTCTTGCCCATTTAAAAGAACTTTTACCCGAATATACATTTTTGGAAAGTGATCCAGCCGTAAAAGTCATAGAGGCTTTTAGCTATCGAGAGTTGCTTTTAAGACAGCGTATTAACGAAGCGGCACGCAACAACATTCTTGATTTTGCAACCGGTGAATCTCTTGACGCTTTGGGAAACTGGCATGGTCTTGCCCGCATGGAAGGGGAAAGTGACGAGAGATATCGTGAACGCATAGAGCTTCATGCCCGTGGTGGTAATGGGAGCGGGACAGAGCCCTATTACAAGCTTATAGCCTTAACAGCAGATAGTCGTGTTAAGGATGCGATTGTTTACCGTAAAGGCAAAGACCCAACCATCTATGTTGCTCTTTTTGGTAATAATGAAGAAGGAACGGCATCTGAAGATCTCATACAAACAGTCTCAGAAGTTCTTCACAGAAAAAATATCATCATGACCAATGATACAATCATTGTTCACGCTGCTGTCAAAAAAGTGCTGGATTTAGAAGCAGATGTTTGGCTGTTACCAGAAACATCTTTGAAAATTCTTACAACAATGAAAACAAATTTAAGAACAGCATGGCAACAAGAACAAGCCATTGGTCGTGAATTAAGTTTATCGTGGTGGATTTCAAAACTAATGATTTCTGGTGTCCAAAAAGTCATTGCCATTACCCCAACACAAGACAGTATGGTGTGTGATGAAGAAATTTTATCGATTGGAAAAATCACCTTAAACTTTAAGGGGTATGCCCGCTAATGGTTGGTTCCCTCCTTCCCACAAACGCGACAGAATTTGAAAAGCGCCTTGCCGATGCTTGCGATTTTCATCAAGATATTGATGGTTCTGTTTTGGGGATTTCACGCGCAAAACTGATCACACGCCCTCCCCGTTTCTTGCCGTGGTTGATTGAAGAATACGGGCTTGGTGAACTGACACCTTATGTTCCAAACCTCTATGATTTGATTGATCAAGGGCTTCAATGGCAGAGGATACGTGGCTCCCTTGCGGCAATAGAGATAGGGCTTGAATGGCTAGAGATTACAGCACGCTTTCAACCCGCCTGGACGGGGCGCGCATGGTGGAACTCCTTTCAACTTGATTTTGATCAGTTGCCTGAACGCAAAAGCCTTGAAGCCATTGAAGCGATTACCGACCTTTCCAA
>NZ_JBHIOE010000018.1:0-16860 GCF_042195335.1 Bartonella sp. CL25QHWL
GGAATGCGAGTTTCCATGTTTTATCTCCTTGAATATGCTGGAGATACAATGCCTTTTTGTAAATTATGTTCCAAAAGTGAATAGATATGCGCCAAAAAGGACAGAAAACATCGAAAACAAGACGGTGATCATTACTTAAAATTCTTCTTACATGACTCCAGTCTAGAACTGATAATACCAGTTTATCGAGAATTTTAGTTGATGGGGGGTAAACGGTCTATGGGGGTATGGCTCTCTTTTCCCGTTCTGTACTGCAATGTTTAAAAGATTGAATGTCGTTGTGAAGTTTAATCTTTCCCCCTTAGCTTAAAAGTAAGCTCTCTTAATGCTTTTCTTTCAAGTAATGTCCCAGATACTGCTTGAGGAAAACTTTGTAAACGCTTTTCCATCATTGATTATGTTTGAAGGTAAAAAGTAAAATTCTGGAGTCTTTATTTTATTATTCATTTTTTTGTAAAAACAGCGCGTCTTCTAAAATTTTAGTTTTTTATATTGTACTTATAATTAAAAGAATGCTTCAATTATTCAAAATAAATATCAAAAGTATTCAATTCAAAAAGCTATGAGAGATAAAAGAGAAGGAAGAAACATTAGTGTTCTAAGCTGTTTTTCCTTCTCTTATTGCTCTATATCAAAACAATGCTAGAAAAATTTTCTAAGTTCTTTGAGTAAAAACTCCCAAAACCAGAGAGGAAAGTTGAAAAGTTTTGAGACAATGTCCAAAAGTTTCGAGATTCTCTCCAAAGGTTGTTTTTTAGTTTCGCCCGCAGTTTTTTTATATGATGTAAGAGCACTTTGATTTGAGAGATAAATTTGGTTCGATGGACCATCTTGTACTAAGAAAGTGCCTTTTGTAAAGGTCATGCGTTCCACCTTTATGACGTAGGGATTATGAACTGTACTCGGTTCATAGGTGCTACAGGTTTTCACTTTTGCATTTGCAGTTGTCATGTCTTCTGTTTCAAATGTATTTGTGTAAAGGTTACTTGTGCATTTTTCGGGTTTACTGTCGATTAAAATACATTCATCCATTATGCTTTTTATGGGTGCATTTACTTTGTTTATAAAGTTTTTGAGATGTTTAGAAAATTGAGTTTCTAAGGATAGGATTTTTAGGGATGGGATTTTTATGATTGTATTCATTTTATCAAGTTTTTTTAATACTTTTTTTTTAATTAAAGGCCCGTCAATGTCTTTAATGTTTAAAAAATCACGAACACCAAGTTTACTGATGGCATTATAGGACCACCCTGAAAGACATGCGATTTTTCGATTGATTGCTCGTCGCCTTCTTTGCTCTGTATTGCTTTTAAGTCTTTAAATTTCGGGCGGCGTAAGGTGATTTCTGTGTATGTCTTTCCTTCCACTTTAATAGGTCCAAGTAATTGCTACGTGGCTCGTTCTGTTATATTCATTACTAGCTTCTCCTTGCTTTCTAAATTAGATGCAGAATGATTTATCAAATTTTTATTATAGCATGTTTGTCAATAGCTTAGGCAATAAACTTTGTGCTGGCTATGTAGAATGAAATTCTAACAAAATGGACAAGATGAATTTAGATTTTAGAGCGAGATAGAAGCACAATTTGCTTTATGATATTAGTGGGCTATTAAGTTTATTTGCTCAATTATTTGTGTTGATAAAGACTTCTCCATGAGCCATTATTATATGCTGTATTGTTACAATAATATTTGCGTGGGGAGTTTTGAGGAAAGGGAGTTTGTGGCTTCTTTTTTCTTTGAGCGTTGTAAACCACTTCTGATAAAAGATGTTGTCGGGAAAGTGATGTTGTTGTCATGGAGAGGGATAGAGTTTGGGAGCGTTTTTGTTGATGATATCAATGAAAAAAGCTGATGAAGATAGGGCAACATGAATACAACAAAATGCGCTATTTCGGATTGGGAAATATATCTCTGAAGGAGAGTTTTGATCTTTTAGCTTCTTTTGCGTATAGTTTTAAAATTGCGATTTGCTATGCTTTAAAATTAATTATAAAGTGAAGCACTAAGTGTTTATTTACGTGTTGAGTGTGTGCGTGCGGATCATACACTGGATTTATGTATCAACAAGCTGAATTATTCTCGAATAAAGTAAAAGAATAAAGAAAATTGATTATTTTATTCCCTGTGGATAAAGTTAAAATAGCTTTATATTTATAAATATAAATTATTATTTTTCTATAAACGTAAAATTTAAATATTTTTAAATTTAAGAAATGTGACTTTCCTGATGAAACATAAATATACATTACCATTCATTATACTTATCGTATGTTTATCAACAGGAGGTTTGATTTCTACCGATATTTTTTTACCAGCACTGGGCGATATGCGTCAATATTATCAAGTGACACAATCTCAAATTCAAAGTGCAGTGGCGGTTTTTTTGTTGGCATTGGCACTTGGACAGCTCATTTATGGGCCGCTGAGTGATAATTTTGGGCGTAAAAAAACACTTCTATTGGGCTTATTCTTGTGGTTATTTACGACACTTGGTGTGATTTATACGGTTCATATTCACGCTTTTCTTGTGTTACGTTTTTTGCAAGGTCTTGGTGCTTGTGCGGGACTTGTCTTAAGTCGTGCAATTATCAATGATTTGTTGGATAAAAAAGCGGCTGGAAAACTTTATTTGATTGTTTTCCCTTTTATTGGAATGTCACCAGCACTTGCACCTTTCATTGGTGGACTTTTGATACAGGCTTTTCATTGGCAGGCAACTTTTATCTTTTTAAGCTTTTTTATATTTTTGACCATTTTGCTATGTTGTTTTGTGCTAAGCGAAACTCTACCCCCTCAAAGGCGGCAGCATTTTTCTCCGGTAGGATTGATGAAGGCATATTTAGGTGTTTTCAGAAATAAACAATTTATTTTTTATGCACTTATTCCGTGTTTTTCTTACGCTGCCTATTTTGCTTATATTGTGGAGTCGCCTTTTTTACTCACGACTTTGGGGTTATCACCGATACACATTAGTTATAGCTATATTGGTGTTTCGTTTCCCTATATTTTGGGAAATCTTTTGGCGCGATGGTTTTTTGAACGCGAGTCTATGGAAAAAACTGTGGGCAGAGGGTACATTATTTTTGTGATAGGTGGTGTGCTGTTTGCTTTGCAAATGTATCTAAGCCCATGGCCCCTTGTGACAAGTTTTATGGCTATTGCTGTTCTTACTTTTGGAAATGGTTTTTTATTGCCGTTAGGAACAGCGTTGGCTATTTCATCGCATCCGAAAGCTGCGGGAGCGGCTTCTGGTGTTATGGGATCTTTGCAATTAGGAAGTGCGGCACTCAGTGCAGCGGTTATCGGAAAAATCTCTGGTCATAGCCCACGGGCTATGGCAACTTTGTTAGCTGTGTGTTGTATGATTGGTTTTATCATTTATATTCAAAAAGCGCGTCATTTTATGACTTCAGAAATAAGCTGAGTGAAATGATAAAAAGAAAGCATTATGCGGAAATGCTTTTGATGTTTTACACAAATGGGGCACCTGTACATTAGATGAATTTTTTTTATTAAGTTTCTGGATTGAGTGGGTTTAAAATTTGTTACAAGCTTAGTTTGAGTTTAACAAATCGATTATTATGAGGGGAGAATATGAGCATAGAATTTCAACATATTTTCATTATATTGGGTAGGAAAAGTTCTGGCTCTAATGCATGTTTAAAAATAAGGGGAGGAATTGATCAATGGGACTTCCTATTATTATTCTTTCTCCTGTAATGCCAATTTGGGATGGTGGTGTTTTTTGTTCTCCATTGACAAAGCTATGTTCAACAAAAGGATTCCCTGTCGCTCTGCTGGATACGCTTTCTCTTTTTCCTAAGGGTTCTCATGTTCTCAATTATTCTGCTGTAGACATTTTATCTTTTATGGCAGAAAAACTTAAAAGCTATTTTAAAGAGCCCGCAGTGCTTGTGGGATTTTCTATGGCTGGAACATTGGTACAAATATTGGCAGCCCAGCTTCCCAATGTTCAAGCTGTGCTTGCTGTGAATGCACCTGGCTATCCAGATAAGGTTTTGCAACGGCGCCTTGGAGATATTCTTGCCTCCTTAGAAAATAATGATTTATCGGGGGCTTTGGAAATACTCAATGGTTTTATGCATCCTTCTGGCATTATGAAAAAAAGAGTTTTATTGGAGATTCCCGATAAACAAAAAAGCGTGGCAATTGAACGCATGACAAGAGGGTTTAAACTCTTATTAGAAATAGATGCTAGAGATGAAATAGTTAAGTATAAGGGGAAGTTTTTAGCTTTAGTGGGAGAAAAGTCGCAACTTGCAACGGTAGATAATCAGACAAAAAGTCATAATCTGAACCATGAATATAAGCTTATCTCTGGTGCTGGTACGCGTTTGTGGGAGGATAATCCTACTATGACGGATGCAGTCATTGATGAGTGGATGGAGGGACTATGAAAAAGAAAGTTCTTGTCTTACCTGGTGATGGGATAGGACCAGAGGTTTGTGATGCTGCGTTGATGGTTTTAGAGCAATTTCAATTGCCGATTGAATTGACTTATGGTGATATTGGTTTTGAATGTTGGAAACAGGAAGGAAATTCTGTCCCTCAAGCGACTTGGCAAAAAATTACTCAGAGTGATGCTATTTTACTTGGTGCTGTGACCAATAAAGGAAAAGAAGCGGCTTTAAAAGAACTTGCTCCGCATTTAAAAGAGAAAAACCTTGCCTATGTTGCTCCCGCACTTCAACTTCGCCAAAAGTTAGGTTTGTTTGCAAATATACGTCCTGTAAGATACATCTTTGGTCCGAGAAAACCTTTTCATTTTTGTGTTATCAGAGAAAATAGTGAAGGCCTTTATGCTGGATTGGATTTTCGGGGTATTTCTCCTGAAAAAGCCGTTTGGCTAAAACATCCAAATTTGACAAAATATGGGCTTGAGGAAGCTGCGTGGACAGTCCGTTTGCAGACACGCTTTGGTTTAGAGCGGTTATTTGAATATGCTTTTTCTTATGCAAGGAAATATAGCTTTAGGCGCGTTACTTTTGCTGATAAGCCCAATGTTATGCGAGAAAGTGGACAATTTGCTCAGGAAATTTTTGAGAAAATTGCGCAAAACTATCCGGAAATTGAAGCAGATATTCATAATGTTGATGCGGTTGCTTTGTGGATTGCAACCAAGCCAGAGCGGTTTGGTGTGATTGTTGCTGAAAACATGTTTGGCAATATTCTCTCTGATCTTGGCTCTGGGATAATGGGGGGATTGGGGCTTGCATCTCATGCGAATGTGGGGAGCGAGATTGTTTGTTTTGAACCTGTTCATGGAAGCGCACCACGTATTGCTGGACAAAATAAAGCAAATCCTTCTGCGATGCTTTATACCACGGCTTTACTCTTAGAGCATTTAGGCTTTAAAGATGCAGCAAAACAATTATCTGAGAGTGTTGATCAGGTTATTCGTGCTGGAAAAACCGTTACCTATGATCTTGGAGGTGTCGCCTCTACCCGTCAAATGGCTGAAGCTGTTCGCAATTCTCTTGTGAAGCCTGTCTTTGTTTGTCGTGCGGCGATTATCACTGTTGGTGATGAACTCCTTTCAGGACAATATTTGAATACGAATTTACAAGATTTAAGCCAAAGCTTGAACAAGAGAAATATTCAAGTCACACGTCATTTTGTTTGTGCTGATCAATTACAGCAAATCAGTGAGACTGTTGTTTCTTGTCTTGGACAAGAAGATCTTATCATTATCAGTGGGGGATTGGGACCAACATCAGATGACATAACACGCGATGGAGTTGCTCAAGCTGTAAAGCAGCCTTTACTACATCATGAAGATGTTTGGCAAACAATAAAAGGTCAATTACAACGATTAGGGATTTTGGTGGATAAGAGTAATGCGCGTCAAGCATTGTTTCCTGAGACAGCAACCGTGCTTGATAATCCTACAGGCACAGCACCAGGCTTTTATCTCTCTTGCGATGGAAGTACGCTTGTTGTTTTGCTTGGTCCACCATCACAGGCTCTTGCGCTTTTAGAGAATTATTTAGAACACAATGAGAAGAAATATTCTTCTGTATCGCGTGCGGGGTATGCATGGACTTTGATTGGAATTGATGAAAGTACAATTGCGCAGTGGGTGGATGATCATTTTGAAAATGAACCCTTTGAACGGCATTTTTTATGGAAAAGCCCCTATGTTCTTGTACAGCTTGTTGGTCAATCAGAAGCGCCCTTGGAACAACAGTTCGTGGAAGAATTTGAAAGTCATTTTCACCCCTATTTGGTTGGTGCAGAAGTTACTACTGCTTGTAAACAATTAGCAATGCACGTTGAGGTTCATTGGTCTGCCAATGATCCGCGGCTTTTAGAATATTTTCAGCCCATAGAAAAAGGTAAACAAGATATTCCACTGCTTGAGGTTGAAGTGAGCCTAGAGCCTTCATTGGAGACATTAGAAAATCAAGCAGAAAGCCTTGGACATGCTACCATGGCTATACGGATGAAAGGTTATGGTGAGGATCATATTACTTTTCCCTATACGCGACCACTTTTAGGTGTCGTCTTACAAGAATATGCAGCTTGGGCTGTCTTAAAAAGATATTTGAAAACGGAGAAGAAAAAATGAACCTCTATGGGGACGTAACAATATTTCTTAAATTATTAAACGTTCTATTATAAGAAGTATTTTTATTCTTTTCTTCAGTGGTTTTTATCTATAGGTTAAACTTTCTTTTGATGTGTCATTAAATGACTTTGATTGATTCAAGATTAAGAAAAACTTTACGATATTAGGTTCGCTACATTCAATATTTATAATGATTAATTATGATTATAAATCAATATGTTATATTTCATAGAGCTGATGACAAGGAATCCAGAGACTTCATGTGCCTCAAGCGTTGTAGATAATTGAGATTCTTTGTAAATCAAAAAGCGATGGTGTGAAAAGACAAGAAATTGTGTCATTTACAGGAAAGCTTTGCAAATTTTATTGAACAATATGTCCGTGAAGAGTTTTATTGTGAACATGTGCCGTTCCGTGATCTGATAATAAATTGCTGTAAAGAGCTCATAAAATTTTTCCTTTAAGTTTTTGTGTGATTGCATGATCGTTGGGTGTTCGCTTCCGAGGGGCGATATTTTTCAATTTGATAACAGGAAGAATTATTTTTTCTGTAAGACGTGAAGATTTAATGAGTGATCATTTTACGCTTTTGTTTTCTTTTCGATTGGTAATTTGTAGGAATTTGTTTGGGGAAAAGATTTAATGCGGTGTATTTGTGAATGTGGTTAAAAACATTTTACGCGTGTGTGGGGGAGAAATAAAAATGTGTCTTAATTGTTGATAAGAGTGTCAATGTTTTTGATGAACAAATTTTAGGCGTAATTCTTAGTATCTAGATTAGGAAGTTCATTGCGAAATTTTTAACAGTTCGTGTCCTATCTGTTGTGGTGCGCAGTGGTCTTTTTAAGCAACAAAGAAAGGGCTTTTATGTATCAGATTGATTACAACAGTTATCGTTCTGTCAAGAGTTTTAATCGTCGCGTTCGTTTTCTCGTTATGCATTATACGGCTCTTGATTTTAAAGCCTCGATTATGGCGCTTACAGGAGAAAAGGTTAGTGCACACTATCTTGTTCCTGATCCTTCAGAGCAGACATATCGTGAGGCAGGCTTTAAGGACATGCGTATTTTTAATCTGGTCGATGAAAATGAGCGTGCATGGCATGCGGGTGTGAGTTCATGGGCTGGGCATAGTCATCTCAATGATGCGTCTATCGGGATTGAAATCGTTAATTTAGCGACGGGTCATTCTGAGTCTCCAGAAGAGACAGTTGGTTTTATGGCTTATCATGATGAGGGGGGGATATTTCCTCCTTATAATCCAATACAAATTGATGCCGTTAAGGAACTTGCCTTAAATATTCTTCAACGGTATCCCGATATTATGCCAACTGATGTGGTGGGACATAGTGATATTGCCATTGGAAGAAAAAGTGATCCAGGAGCAGCTTTTCCATGGAAAGAACTTTATAAGGCAGGTATAGGAGCATGGTATGATGATGAACTAAAAAGTCATTATCAAGAGCAATTCTCTAAGAATTTTCCACCCAAAGAAGATGTTTTGGCGAAGCTAAAATGTTATGGATATGACATTTCTGCTGCGTGTCCCCAAACAGGATACAAAGATTTGATCCGAGCATTTCAACTTCATTTTCGTCAAGAAAATTATGATGGGATTCTAGATGTTGAAACAGCAGCAATTCTTTATGCATTGGTTGATAAATATTTTCCGTGAATTCAATGCGTTTTAATTGAAAATATGGTTATGATGACGTGTAAGCCTTTTTCTTATCAAGAGAGGCTTCTTTTTGCCAATGGGCTTTATGTAAAAAAGGCATTAATCGTGTAAAAAATCCCCTGTACGGTATAAGGCGTTTTATGGAAACATAAAGCTATAGAATGCTTTATGATTTGCAGAGATTAAATTTACGGTTTCTTTTCTTCCTTTAAAAACGCGTAAAGTCAAGATGTTGCGTATATGATGGCATGCTCCTTACGCAGGATAAAACGCTTCAAATAAAATGGACTTGTGTTGTATATTTCCATGCTTGTTTTAAAGCAATGTCTTTTAATGCGTATTACAACACATATTTTACAGCGACGTTTATAGAGAATATAATCTAAAATCCTCTATGAAGTGTATCCTCATTTTTATGCTTAATAAAAGTGCCTAGCACTATCGTACACTTTGTCAGATCTCAATGTTACGACAACCCTTGGAGTTTAAAACGATTCATAAAAGGGTTTTCTTTACTCGTTTTTATTCACACGGCTCTCTCCGCTTGTTGTACAAGTGAAAGGTTTTGGTTGATTGAAACATGAAAAATAATAAATTATGATTATAAATCAATGTGATGTAGGTTCAGGAAAAATAGGGGTATTTACAGATTGCTACTGATAGGGGCTCTATTCTTTAGAAGGGGAAGAGGTCAATTCATTTTTTGAAGATATATCGCTTTTCTCTTTTATTGCTTTAGGGAATATTTGCATCGTTTTGACAGCATGTTTCTTGATGATTAAGTTTTTTAATGAAGCCGTGTTATAAAACATTGTGTTTTAGAGTGTTGATAGAAGACACATTCAGGCATATCAAAAACACAATGATGTCTTGTTTTTTTCAATATTTTATCTGTTCAGTACAGAATTGACCAGAGAAGTTCATGACCTAAATTAACAAAGGTTAGAAGTAAATTGCTAAGAAAGACCAATTTGGTCATAAAGCAAAAGGGTCTGCTCATGCTTTAAAGGGCAAGGAAGAGATTATGTTTGAAGTGATGTGTAAACGCCCGTGTAAAGTGCTCTTATCAAGCATATCAGGGTTAATCTTCTGAGAGTAGTTTTATGAAACTAAGTCGTTTTTTTCCGAGAGACAAGACAATACGTATCAGGAAAAGATATTCATGATATTTGATTCCAAAAATAAAAACTGGCAAACCATGTTGCCAGTTTTTAAAAGCTGTAGCTTAAATAGGATTAGAATGAACGCTGTAAACGGATCATACCTTGAAAAGCACTTTTCTTATTGAATAAATGTTTTTCATCATTATTTTTATCCGTCACAACGCGATCATCATTCCAAGAAACATAGGTTAATTCAGGTGTAATCACAAATCCTGGAACCAGCGTGTATGTAATATTTACAGAAGTTGCAAAGGTTTTTACAGCACTATAAGAAACTTGAGCATTCAAATTTGCTTTTGGAGTAAGCTTGTAAGTGGCACCCGCCCAAGCAGCCCATTTACCACCCCAGTTTGCATAAATCGTTGTGCTTTGTCGTGATAATTCATTTTTTGTATTTACTGTGTAGTAATCAAGGCCATTTTTATAACCAGCCATTACCCATAGATTGAAACGATCGTTGACATTGAAATCTGCACGTACTTTTCCAGCCCACTTTTTGTAGTAAGCATCATATGCTGCAACTGCTGAAAAACCACCCCATTTTTGCATGAACTTTATACCCAAAATCACATTCGGGGTGTAATTTTTAATTGCTTTACTTGGAAGAGTACCCTCAGTGATAGAAACAAGCTTATCATCTTTATCAATGTAGTATCCTGTTATTCCTGGAAGAGAATCTGCATTATTGCCTAATTCAGCGCCGATAATAGCAGAAAAGCCGGAATCACCATTAAAGGTGTAGGAAATAAAATTGGTGCGTGTTGTGCCGGCAGGCGCTATGCTGTCATCATTGAGAACATCTCCATAATCACCAGTCCAGCTGTTGAAAATTGTGTCATCAAGACCTACGCGAAAACCACCCAGTTCAATGTAAGCGGCTGCAAGCTTTGCAGCAGCGTTGTCTCTACCATCACCCCAGTTTGAATAAATTCTTGCATATGAACGAAGTGTTCCCATTTCTGTTTCAGAAGCTGCTTGAAAAACAAGGGTGAGCCGTGATGCGGCGCCGTAGGTTTTTCTTTTGTCTCTTAGTTCAGTTTCGGTTGTTGCATCGATATTATTACCGCCTATAAAATCAGTACGAACATTTCCTGATAAACGCATGCAGGTTTCTGTTCCAGGGATATAGAAATATCCTTTTCCGTAGGCATCACAAACGCGAATATATTCTACAGGTTCGGGTTCGGCGATAACTGTTGAAGCAGCATGTGCTCCAGAAATTGCTAAAAAAGCTGCTGTAGAGCTTAAAAAGAGGGATTTAATATTCATATGGGATCTCCGCGGTCCGGTTAAATTTCTTCTAAAGAGTACCATTTGCCTAACGCATTAAGGACAAAGACATAAGTAAAATACGCAGCACTTGTTATCTTAGCTATAACTAATCTTTTTAGAGTTTCAAATATGAAATTACCTTTTTGTAATATATATATGTACTATTCGAGATGCTGTGGTAAAAAAGACACAATTCTTGTTTTATTAACTTTTGCTCCCTATGGGATCAATAGGAGAAAAATTTTCAGATATTTGGGAAAAAAATCGAAAATGTCTTGAACTTTCTGTTGATACCATTTATGCCTCTCTGTTGGAGAGGTGGCCGAGTGGTCGAAGGCGCTCCCCTGCTAAGGGAGTAGGGCTCAAAAGGCTCTCGAGAGTTCGAATCTCTTCCTCTCCGCCATCTATTGTTATAAAAGCAGTTGATTGTGTATAGGAATTTTGTTTTCAGTGATTTGTGCTCATTTGCTTTTCTACCAATCTCAATTTTGTGAAGTTTTTTGATTTCTTTTCTTGCTAGGCGTTTTCTATCAGCTACTCTGCTATAGAGTGGTGCTATTTTATCTTCCTTCTATCTAAATTTATGTGCGAAATTGTAATACCTGTATTAGCAGCGCGTGTGGTTGCTCATTTTCTTAATTCCTGTGTTGATTTTTAATTTTATGTTTCATGAAACAAGGTACAAAAATTTCTTTTCTAATGGTGTAAACTAAAGCAAAACCAATGGGGGATATTTTAAGCGCAAGATGTTTCATGTAAATTGCTATTGTTGATAAAGGAGAAAGCGAAGCTCTGTTATAGCAATCACATTGACGTTGCATATTTTTTAGCTAAGGATTGCTTATTTATTTTATGGATATAGGGAGCAGCATGAACGTTTGTAAGAATAAGCGGCCGTAAAGCTAGATATGTTACGGATTTGGTTCTACAAAGTGTTTTTGATCTCCCTATGTCGTTTCAATCGTTTGGTGGCATATTTATTATTTTATGACGTTGTTTTACTAAGCTTTTGCTTTTGCGTGTCAATCAACACCTATTCCTTATACAACGGCATATTTGAGATCAATATTTAAGATGGTTTACTGCTTTATCGGTTATGTCAGCTTTTATATATCAAATAGGGGAGAAAATATTGTATATATCTGTTAGCGAGTTATTTCTAAAAACGGAAGGATCTTTTAATTTTGAAAAAAATATGAAAACGGAAAAGATGGAAATGAGCTCCCATTTTTATCATCATCTTATTAATTCAGTTTTACAACTTTCATGAATCTCTATGGTCGTGTCTTTTAAATAATGAAGATTGCGTATCTCACGCTTTTGTTTATCCCGTTGGGATTATGCCTCTCATATAAAAAGCATGTTCTAAACACAAATATACTTGTGTTGGCAATTTATGCACTTGTTTTAAAAAGATATCTTTCAATGTATATAAGCTTGTTTTGCGACGCCACCTCGTAAATGGTATAAAACACAAAAGTTTTTGTGAGACACATAAAGCCTTATAAAGCCACACCATTTGTATACTTATGAAAATGCAAAGAGGCATATTATATATCTGCCTTCCTGTTGTTATAGATTTTGACTATGAGAGTTCATAAAAGGCATTTTTTCTTTTCTAAATCGTTTTTATCTATACGGCTTTCTCCACTTATGGATATGCAAGCAAATGATTTTGATTGTTTCAACCATAAAAATAGATTTGAAAAGAAAGAATCTTACAATATTCAAGTTTGGTATATTATGATTATAAATCAACATATTGCTTTATATTTGCATTGTATGTTGGAAGTTGGATGTGGCAATGCTCTCAAAAAAGTATCGATCTCTTTTAGAAGAAAATATTGTAGGTGATAATTTTAAAATTTTCCTTTCATAGAGACTTGTGAGAGTGTTTCATCCATTTCATGACAACCAAACCACACATGAAAAAAGTAATGGTCGGTAATATTAGGTAGTAAGATGGAGAAACTTTTGCAGGAAGAAAAGAAATAATACTTAATACTGTAATTGAAAATATTCTTCCGCTAAAAGAGACAGCACCAACAATACCAGAAATATGTTGCGTTTGTTTTTGGTTCAGTTCTGAGAAAAATAAGCTTTTTGCTCCGATCGGTACAGTGCAAATAAATCCATGGATTAAAGAGAAGGCGATGACTGATGCAGCAGTTTGATGGCTATGAACTAAAAAATAGAGCGCTATGCACATCAGAGCAGAAAAGAAGGAAAAATATTTTATAGAATTCTTATATTTTTTATCAAGAACATGATACTTAGACATCAGTAAATTTGAAAAATATTGTGCTGAAAAGGCTCCAATATGGCAGCACATCAAGACGAGCATTTGCGAACCGTTGAGGTGATGAATTTTTCCCCCTGAAAGTATTATCGGTTGCCAGAAATGATAAATAATCTGAATACCAGCGCTAAAAAGGCACATGAGGAAAATAAACCATGCTCCTCCTACTGTATTTTGAAATATCCAGAGCGTTTCCTTGGCATTGTGCAAGATTGTTTTTGTTTTGGACGTTTCAATTGTCGTTTTCTTTTCTTCAGGAACAATAAGGAATATCAAAAAAATAAATCCCATCATGAGGCATGAGATGATATATCCCATAAAATATTGTCCAGAGTAATAGATCGTTCCAATTCCTACAATCCCACTGAGAATACTTCCGAAAGAGTTAACCTGGTGGTAGAGATGAGCATAATGCGAAAAGTGATCCTGTTTATCGCCTAGAGAATGGTAAATCCATCCGTCAATGGCGCTGACAATGATGCAAATGCCCGCTGCATAGAGAATTTGCGCAATAATAAGTGCTGTCATATTGGGAGCTTGAAGGCATAGAAGATAAAATACTCCTGTCATAAAGACCCCAGCCATAACGGAATATTTACGCCGATATCTGTCAGATAAAACAGCACAGGGAAAATCAAGCAGCAGAATAGTGGTGGAAAAGACAACCTGAAGCAGAGCTAATTGCGCCAGACTCACTCCCATGGACATTAAAAAAATAGCATGGTAAACGCCGATCAGCATGCGGACAGCATTATAGGAGCCATAGTTGAGAGCAAGGGCGCGTGGTCTGTTCATTGTGTTGTTCCATAGATTGTACAATAAGAATTTCCACTGAAAAGAATATTTTTCTGTGAAAAGGTAGCGGTTTCATATCCCCATTCAGGGATCAGTGGAAAGATGGCTTCCATAACCACCCCAAAATTAAAAAGGTCCCTTAGTCTATATGAGACTTCAAAGCGTATTAATGAGAGCAAATGATGCAATTTTAAAGTGATTATGAGGAGCAACATAAGCCTCATAAATGAGATTGTCATCTTTTGAGGGGAGTTGCTTGTGGGGCTGTTGCTTTCATAGCAATCATTTTGTCTAGATCTGTAAAATGATCCTAGGACGGCAAGATCATTGACATAATTAGAACTTATAGAGACTTGTTTATTTTTTATATACCATTTACTGATCCATTCTCTTTGCTGATCAGGTGAAATAGCACAAATGATCCATAAATCGGTTTTTGGTAATTTTTTGATATCTTTTTTTATAGTCATCAACATTTGTAATCCCCCCCCTTTCTTTCTGACTGTTTCTCCGTATCACTTTACGTCTAAAAAAGTTTTTTTCAGAATTCATCTTTACTTTATTTATTAAAAATTTATTAAAAAGATTGTCTCGCAAGGTGCTTTTTAATCCCGTCATTACGATTAAGAATTAAATTTCTGATATAAGAGGAAGGGTGCATGATACATTGTGACTAAATACATAAATCCCTCCGTATCCTGAAATGACGATTTCCTTTTGCAAAACAGTATCTGGAATGGAAGCTCGATAACCGTTACTTTGATCATGGAAATGATAACCTAAAAGAGTGCTTATGAGTGCTTGAAGATATTCTTTAGATATTACAGACAGGACAAGAAAATAGTTTAAAAAAATCAAACGTGGGATGAAAGCTTTCATCTTATGATGGGTAATGGTGAATTTTAAACTTCATCTACTGTTTTTTTGAGCTACTGTGCTGTAAGAAAGATCAAACTCCCCCAATTCATGTCTCTAATTTAGATCATTGATCATAAATATTATATACTGTCTTTTCAAATTATAACTTTGCTCATTGTTTGTCTTCACTGATTAAATCAACATTTCTCTAAAAATGCCGCTTGAGAAAAATGCATCTCATCAGATTAAAACTCTATGATCTTTTAATTAATTTAAGGAAGATAACATAAAATATACGATAAAAAATGAATAAATTTCAATTTTTATAAAAAACACAAACTTTTTTACTGCTGCTGATAAAAAACAAAGCTATATTATAAAGTAGCCTATATACCATTCAATATTATTGGTTGTGTTTATCTGTTTTGTCTACTCATTATTTCACCATTGTTAATATGATTGTTAATCAAAATATCATTTTTGAATTATTTATAGCATCGTATTAAACTCTTTTAAAGTCATGGATAAAAGATTAAATTACTCCTCTAGAGATATAAAACTAGATAGAAAATTCCATGGCTACTCTGTTGAATAAATTAGTTTTTATAGATTTACTCTATGTGTAGCGTATTTAATTGTTGTACAACTTATCATTTTTTATTTTTATTGTAGATTATTTAAAATAGATTTAATAAATTTCATTATGAATATTTTGATATTAATTTATATGTCTATTTAAATTGTTGTGTTCAGAGAAAAATAAAAAAATGTTTACAAAAAAAGTTCTGTTTAGAGAAGGCTTATTGCTTATCATATTTTTGCTACCATATTTTTTGTCTACCTCGCATGGCTATACGGGTATAGATAAATTATTTTGTTCCAAAGTGGTTAGGGAGCGCGATGATGCTGTTCAAAAGTTGGATTCAGTCGAGTTTGAAAAAGAAAATGCTGAACGGGGATGGAACGATACCATGAAAATATTGAATATGATGATAGACGACTTGAAGAGAATAGCTCTTGAACAGCAGGAACTCTATTTGGCATTGCTGAAAAATATGCCAAACAACAAACAACTTTCTTATAAATATCAAACAACTCTAAAACGCAATGATGCGGTTTTTGAGCGGCTCGAGAAGGCTTTTACTTTATTTGAGCATGTTGAGAAAAGGACAGAAGCCTTTCGAGGGCTAGGTGAAGCAAATAAGCATAAAAATCAGTCTCAAATGTTACATTACTTAGAAGTGATTTCTGAACATCATGGACATGTTGATGGACTCAATAAAGAACTTGAAAGGCTCAATCACGAAGTTGATAGTTTAAACAATAGGCTTCAAAATTTGAAGAAAATATCTCGATAAGAAAACAGCAAAGTTGTTCATTAATGCAAATGAGGAAAAATGCATGAGATGATGAACAACGATTTCATTGAAAAAGGAATGAACGGTGGGATTTGCAATAGTACTCATCATATCCGTTATGGTTATTATAGGGACTCTTTGTTTTTTGTGTAACAGAAACTGTCAAAGAGCGGAAAGAGATAGATGGAAAAGATATGGAGAATCACCAGAAACACGCTCCGAAAATGAAAGAAAAAAATGAGACCAGTATGACAATACAAGAAACATAACCATTTCATGAGACGCTTTAAAATCCAGATAATAAGGTTTTGGGAGTCTCTTCAGCATTTGATAAAAAATCTGAAGTTTTAGCGTTTAAAGAAGTTATGGTCCTTTCATCGAAGGACTATAAAATAATCATCTGCATATTTGTTATCATTTTGGCAGTAGACTTTGTTATCCAGATGTTGGATAAGGTCATTATCCAAGTATTGGATGGGGGCAGAGAGTTTGATATCTTTACTTTTATATGTATTTTTAGCTTATTTATTTTGATCTGTTGTTTTATAGCTATCCCGATTATTTTAATTTTACACAATACGATTGAGGAAAAAATTGAAAAAAATACTTCAGCAATATAAACAGATTTGAAATGAGAGAATCTTACAATATTCGGGTCTCTCATTCAATATACAAAACAGTAAATTATCATTATAAATCAATGTGTTGTGTAATAAAGCCGATACATTTGAAGCAGAGTTTGATGATAGTGGCAATGATTTAGAGGTTTTCTCAAGCAACAGCACTCTGCAAGTGATTTTTGGCTATGAGAACAGCATCAGTGCCTTTATGGGGCGTTTTGTTGTCG
>NZ_JBHIOE010000019.1:0-10569 GCF_042195335.1 Bartonella sp. CL25QHWL
GCCGCCTTATTCCATAATCTTGCCCATCTTTAATCGTTTCACTTTGTGTTGAGATATTAATTACAGGCGTGTTCTCAGGGGAGAAGTTGAAATCACGCATATTGAAAACATTGTCACCAGCTGCTGTTTTTGCTGCCTTTATCAAAGCAACAAAGCTTTCCCTTATCGTTTCTCTCGGATGCATGGGGGCTCCTGTTATTTAACATTTATCCTTTTCTTTATGTTGGTATCGTGTTATGATACGTAAAAGAACGAATAAAGGTGATTTGGTGATTGAATCTTTTGCTGATAAGCGGTGTAAAGATCTTTTAGAAGGCAATCCGCCCAGAGGCTTTCCCACCACTCTAGTGCGTATAGCCCAAAGAAAATTGTTTATGCTCGATAAAGCAGTTGATCTTAAAGATTTGCGTAGTCCTCCGGGAAATCGTCTAGAAGCATTGAAAGGAGAGCGTAAAGGTCAATATTCTATCCGTATTAATGACCAGTTTCGTATTTGTTTTGAATGGCGCTCTAATGGCGCCTATGAAGTTGAAATCGTAGATTATCATTGATCTGTAGGAGGTCGAGATGAAAAATTATATAGCGATTCATCCCGGAGAAATTTTACGAGAGGAATATTTAAAAGAATATGCTCTCTCTGCTTATGCTCTTGCAAAAGCATTAAATGTTCCACGTACGAGAATAGAACGTATTGTTGCTGAAAATAGTCCAGTGACTCCCGATACAGCACTAAGATTAGCCTATTTTTTTGATACTACTGCTGAATTTTGGCTTAACATGCAAGCTGCTTATGACGTTAGTATATTACAAACTGAAAAAGCAGACGAATTTGCCAAAATCAATAAATTTGAATGTAGGGTTTAACCACTCCCCATTTTAAGAACAGGGAGGGGAGTTGTGTTTTTAAGTTAAGCAGCTTTTACAACAGGACTTTCCAAAGTAGGAGCATAAGCTTGCAATAACGGATTCATGCTATGCGGTAGTTCTGAAGTTCCAAAACCTGTAAGAACTGCAAGAATCTTTGTAATATTCGGCACCTCATCTTGAAGTTTTAAAATCAAAGCTTTTTCTATTGCATCTATGGTCTCAATGAGAGCATTAAAAGCTTTATCTTCGACATCATCACGATCAGAAAATTAAAACAATGCCATCCATAAATCGCACAAAAAATCGATACTGGTATTCATTGCCCCCCCCCAAAAGATTTGCTCTCTTAAACATGCTAATCCTCTGGATGTGATTTTCGTTGAAGGCAGCACCTTTACTGTACCATCCGGTCTTTGAATAGTAATAGCAGGACAATCCATAAATCCTTTCTTGATCTTGTCCTGATAAGGTAACAGTGGCGCCCCTGGAGCCCGTCTATACACCCAATCATGTTTACGCAAGTAATCAGTTAAGTCCTTAGGTCGTACCTCTAACATCTTTTCTGCTTCAATAAGACCAAACAAACCATCAGAGCGTTTTAAACCATCAAGTGCTTCTGCTTTTGGTGCTAATTCAGCAATAACATGATCTTTCTGCTCTATTTGATTTTGTAGGTGATTCAAGACACCAAGTAATGCTTCAGGTTTGGAGTAGTCAACTTGTGGTGTCACTACTTGTTTCAAAAGCCGTTCACATTTGTTAAAGTATTGACGTGCTTCATGCCCTTTATCATTACGCTCTATCATCGAAAGATGTTTAGCTATGTCTAACGTAATGTGGTATTATTTTACCTTTCCACCGCTTACTAAATTTTTAGTAAGCGTTATAAAGTTTATATTTTCCTGAAATTTACATTCTTTAATGCGATTTTTAATCCAATTTCTAAATTCAGACTTTATTTCCAAAAACGCATGCAAATCACGCGCGTTAACAGTTTGAATTGTTTCTTGGCCAATAGTTTGTTCTTTAATTTCTATAGAGTATTCATAATGAACTCCTTACTACTTAGATGTTTTTCATTGACTCTTTAATTAGAAAGTGCCGAGCACTGAAAAACACGGTAGTAAGTCCATCGTTATGCTTTCCTATGAAGGTGTTTTATAGCATAACCACACCCCACAAGATCACTATATGCGAGTAACATACAATGAGTCAAAGCCTTTAATGTGCGAAAATAAACTATCTCGGTAGCTTATCCGCTTAGTATTTAAGGTGTTCGTTAGGTTCCTGTTTCGATTATTCATACTCCTGTAATAATATCACTTTTTTCTAAAAATCATAAGCACATATTTACTTTATTTGTCGACTCACTTTAGATTTTCCAGCTTAGTTTTTTATTTATAGTGGAGGGGACAATAATGCTCGACATACTTGATACAATTGCGATGATCGTATGTTTGTTGTCGTTACCGGTGATGGTTGTCGGACTTGTTTTAGTGTGTATAAAAAAATGGCGTAAAAATGGATTGAAAACCCTTGGTATTGGAGTCTTATTATTTCTCGGCTCTGCAATATTAGGTGCGTTTTTTTTTCACAAAATCAAACCAGATCAAGTTGCGTACAATAATGAAATTTTTTCCTCCTCCTCGACTTTATTAATAGATGTTGCTACTCAAAATGAAAGCGTGACAAAGGCACTACCTAAGAATACTGATAAGCAAAGTATCCATGTTCAAGATAAAAAGTCAGACGAAAATGATGGTCTAGGTTTTTGGGGATGGTTCAGGTTAATTTTCTTTGCATTTATTGCATTGTCTATTTTTGTTCATTGGCAAGATAAACGCAACAAACGTTTTAAAGAAAAAGTTTCAGAGCAGGTTTTAATGCCTCCCCCCCATATCCATCTTTCTTCTGATTTATCAGTTGTTAATAAAATGTCGCCGGAACTTGAAAAAAAACGGTTAGAAAAGAGGGTACAGATCGTTCTCCTTTGTGCTCTACTGATTGGAGGCATTGTGGTAACAGTAACTATTACGCCGTGGTTATTAGTACCCATTTTTATTGTTTTAATTTTTGTTATTATTGCCTATCGTGAGACAAAAAAGGAAAAAAGCTTTGAGCAAGAAGTTGCTCTGTGGCAATCAGATATTCCTCCCTCTAATTTTAAGGAAGCATGTGAAATGTTTCAAGAACTTGACGCAAGTGAATATGATTATCGTTTAGTACAAAATGAAAAACTGTTGGGAGTTCAAGAACGCGTTACCTTTGATATTGGCGAAAAGAATCCAATTTTAGGACGTCTTTTAGTAACAAATCAAGCTATTGTATTTGAAAGCCCTGAAGATAATGAAAGGACTACTTGGGCAAGAATTGCATCAGTAACTATAACATACCAAGGATGTCACATCAGTCACCGTACCGGCGCACCATGGAATTACCGATTTAGTGCTATTCCAAATCCAAGGTTTGCAGCAGTAATCTGGGTTCTTGGGCAGCCTTATTGATTTTGAAACACACAAGACAAAGGTTCCTCATTGTTTTTTCTCTCGCAAGATAAGCTTATACATACCGGATTCTGAAGCTTGAGCATCTGTGACAGTGAAGTGCTCTTGAGAAGAGGAAGATTTGCTGTTTTCAGGAACCATCACAATAACACTATCTTCCGGTTTTGGTGGTATTCCCCCGATATCATTGATACAAAGATCAAGTTCCTTTCTTGCAATTGTGGTAGAGATTCTGCCACCGGCGTCCGATTCTGAATGCTTAATGCCGTAAATCGCTGTAATCCGAAAAGATTGCTGGTTGTCCTTTCGCGTGTAGATGATGGGCTGCCCAAAAGTGTTGCTTACATCTTTAACCATTTGGTTTAGCAGCCCGTGCCATCGCATGTTATTTCGCTCCAATAACTGCTTTAAACAGCATTTCAGGGCGTGTACAGATGTAAAGCGGATAGCTATAGACCTCCGTTTTACCCATGCATTACGGTCGTGGTCGACGATAAGCATCGTGTAGAGAGGTCTTCCAACCGTGTTGGCAAAATCCAAGCTTTCACCAGGAGCAAAGGTTTTTTGGAAGACACCAGGCGCATCAACAGGAAAGAATTGGCATTCATCAGGCTTAATGCCTATGGCGCGCTTTGTTCCAGCCTTCGCACTCACATTATAGTTGTGGATACTCCGGTAATTAATGAAAGTGACACCAGCAAAGTCAAAACTGCCAAAGCTCCCCGATCCAAGAGCGCTTGGTGTTGCAACACCTCCGGCGCTATTGAGTGTCTGTGCTAAGGCTGTGTTTAAATAGGTCTCACGAATTGTTTTATGGTTTTTCAATTTGGAAAAGAATTCATTTCCACAAAGCCCAATAATGCGTGAACGATCAGAAAACGCTCCTTTTGAAGCCTCAATCATCCTCATAATGACTTGATCAACATGGTCAGCAACATTGGTTGTCTCTGTATTTAGTTTAAAGTCAATGGGCTTTGGTGGTGTGATTTCCCATTCTTTGTACCAATCGACAATCACCGAGCCGTCAGCATCAAGGACAACACCTTGAACAGCGCCAAGCTGCATATTTTCCCATGTCAATTCGATTCCAGAAATCAGTTTCTTTTGTTTTCTGGCAATATATTTCATTGCTGTCTCTAACTGATCTTCTGCGCCAAATTCACGACGGTTTTGGATTTCTTCTGATTTCACCGTATCACTTTTGGCAATGCGTTCGCTTAAAGCAGGGCTTGCCATAATCATTTGGTCAAGACGGGTTTTGGACAATTTCTTCGCTGTCTCAACCGTTGGCGTCACATAAAGGGCAGGTCCCGGACTATAATGAATGGCATAACCGCAAAAGTTCAATTCTGCTTCTGACATGCCGATCTGCGTCCCTTTCATGACAATTGTTATTTCAATTGGCACGTAAGAGGAAAGGTTATCCATGATTTCGCGCAAATAAGGGGTACGCTTTGTTCTCCAAAGCCCAGGCTCAGCACTTGCTACGGTGCTAAGGTATCTATTCCCGCCCATTGCGAAACCTTGTACGGTGGGTCTGGTTGTCATGCGTCATTGGCATTGGCGAAAAATTCTTCGACTGCATTGTCATCCATTATTCGTTTCTTGCAAGTTCTCTAACTCTGGAGAATGTGGATCATGACAAGGCACTGGAATATTAACCGCTTCAAGCAAAGCTGTTCTCATAGTGTAATCAATAGCACCAATAAGGCTGGCTGTATCACATCCAACTTGTGCAGCAATGCTTGCACCAAAACGATGAGGAAAATTCAACATATGACATTACGGTGCGCTCTTCCAAACTCACGAGCTGCCTTTTCATTTCTTCTCGATCAACAGTGGTTTCGCGTAGTCGTTCAAGGGCAATTTTTTCGCTTTCAAACGCAACTTGCATTCGCTCCAGTTTTATCTTGTATTCATTGGCTCCATCTGTGGAAGCTTGTTTGATCTTTGTCCGCGGTTGTCCATCAGGCGCTAAAAGTGAAGCAGGGCGCTTTGTTGGATTCTCATTCCAGATGGCTGTGGCAAGGGCTTCATTGACAGAACCATCTTCAAAAAGAGCCGTATCAAATTTACCTGTCTTTATCCGAGAAACCACCGCATTATGTGAAACACCCATCTCTTCGTAAACGCACGAACCGATATCCCCTCACGATACTTCTTATTCATAGTTGCTCCTTGCCTTGATTTTTTTCCCATCTTGAGGAATGGGGTTTTCGGCGTATCAGGATAAAGAAAGCTTTACGTAACGAACTGAAAAACGGGCTTCAATGCGATAAGGAGACATTTTACATATCATACTGTACACACTAAATTCGTTATTTATCAATGTGTTAAGTGTACAATGTACAGTCAAATTGAAAATTCTGTCGCTAGCGATAGTTCGCGCTCGCCTGCCCCGCAACAGATCCAACCCGCTGGGAAGTAGATTTTACATTGATTTTATTGTATTTTTTCTGAAAAAAACCAAAACGAAAGTGATAATCTGCTTTAAAAATTACAATTAAAGTGAGTAATGTGTTGACATAGCTTAAGAACATTATTTAGCTTTCTTATTGGCGGCATATTCTTGACGAGCAAGTTGGTACTGTATGCTTTTGATTAGTCTTTCATTGGCTTCGTTTACAATAGCACTTGCAATTTCTGGCTTGGACATCACTTTAGCAATTGAAGGTCCTTCTTGTTTTGCAATGGGGAATTGATCTCCGTCATCTCTTTGAAACACATTCCCTCCCATTTTCAATTCAACACGCTTTGGAAAATTCCCACCTTTGATAAAAGCATGGGGTAAGATTTCTTTCTTTCCAAACATTTTGTATGTTACGCTGTATTTTGTTTCTCTTGCTTGAAAAAATTTAAGAGGTATCGGTGTTCCAGAACCAATGATATCTGTCTCGAGAAACCTTGCTGTCGCTTTTTCTTTAATATACCCCCCCTTTTTTGACACGCTTTGATTGGGCAGATGAGATGTCGCAACTTGCTTTTCAGTAAAGCGTTCAACTTGTTTTGCTGCGGTGTTTAGAGCATTACGCAGAGCCCAGTTAAGGCGTGGTGCTTGAAGACTGGTGAAGGTATCTTTTGCCTGTTGAAGATACCATTTTTGGTGGATGATTAATTTCAACGTCTAAGCCTTTTTAGGGGTAGGTGTTGATGACTTGGAAGTTTTAGATTCCTTTGGTTTTTCGAGTGAGGTTTCCTCTGTCACTG
The DNA here is from genome assembly GCF_042195335.1 of Bartonella sp. CL25QHWL. Taxonomy (NCBI): domain Bacteria; kingdom Pseudomonadati; phylum Pseudomonadota; class Alphaproteobacteria; order Hyphomicrobiales; family Bartonellaceae; genus Bartonella; species Bartonella sp. CL25QHWL. The sequence goes on from NZ_JBHIOE010000019.1 coordinate 6,579, forward strand.
GTTCAGATGATGTTTGTACAGCTTCTTGTTCTATTTTCTTAATTTGTTCAACCGCCTTGTCAGGTTTTGCTGTTGTCTTGACTCCAACAAAAGGTTTTACAGCATTAGCGCGCTTGAGACGTGCGTAGACTTGATTGGAAACTTCAACAAATGGATTATTGGGTGTTGATGGTTCAAATCGAACAGTGCTTTTATTGTCTCCAATAACACACATTGGCTTAGTGATGACAGCTTTCATCAGTGCTCCTTTTGAGTCATAATTAATGACATCATTAGTCAAATATTAATTTTTGTTATTTGAAAAATAGATTAGCCAGAACTAGCAAGAAAACAGGGCTTTCTAGCTACATTTCAAGTTCACATTTTACTGAATTTTTAAGGGATATTTTTGAATTTTAGACGCAATTCAACTAGTGCCGTGCTGTTATTCAATACTATTTTTTACACCATGTCAACAAAAAAATCTATATTTTTTATTTTAAAATAGAATATATAGATTTTTCTAAAACATTTTAGATTTTATAAATTATTGTGAAATTATTATAGGAGGGAAAGACAATGACAGGTCCAGAAATATTAGATGCCATGTATATAATATCAATGATAGTTATATCCCTCTTAACTATAGCGTTTTGTTTGCCTGCCGCCTTTTGATTTTCATTAATAGTTTTCGGATCATATGCAATTACACGCTTTTGCAAAAAAAATCGAGAGTGAGAAATTTTTCCAGATTGATGAGCTAAATATTAAGCTCGTGACGGGCTGCTGTTGCCAAAAAAGCAGATCTTGTTAAACCTCTCTCTTGTGCACAATTATCAATTGCACGTAAAAGCCCTCGTTCAATTGATATATTTGTGCGTACCACTTCTGCATCATTTTCAATAAAGGGGACTTGTATTAAAAAAGCTCCTTCTGACAAAGCTGTTTTGACAGATTCCCGTTGTATGACGTCTTCAAATTTTGAAGGAATAGGCACTCTATCTATATCTTCACAATAAAGTTGGAGTGCTTCTGTTGCATTTGCGATTAAATTTTCTTCCTCATCAGCAGCAGAAAAAAGTTCCTCAAAATCAGGAAACTGAACACCAAAAGCAGAGTCTTCATCTTTATGAACAAGAGCAAAAAATCTTTTCATTCTTCTTCTCCTTCTTTTAACCAGCCTGCTTGTTGTGCGATAGAACGTGCTGTACCAATCGGAAGATTTTTTTAGGATGTGGAACGATAACAACCTTATCATCTTTTTTAAATTTATGATGAGAACCTTTTACTTTGATAAGTTCAAAGCCATCACGCTTTAATTTTGCAATGATTTTTCGGCTATCTTGTTCCATTACCTAAACTTATAATGTGTAAATATATACACATTTTAATGATTTTTCATCTGATGTCAATTCTTTTTTAACGGCTAAAATGCTTATGAAGCGCATTAAGAACAATACGCAAAGAATTAACAAGATGTGTTAGCGATTGATCTTCTATAACAAGATATTGTAATGCAGCATAAAGATTATACTGTCTATAGAGGTGTTGTGTTTCTTTGATAATCTCTTTCGTCTCTTCATAACAATGAGTTGCTCTTTCAATCCACCGTTTTTGTGCCTCCTCATTTGATGAAGGAGTAAAGTTATCATAAATTGCATTAGGCAATCCTTTTGCACATAGGTAATTGTTTTTCACTTCAAGATATTTTTGCGCATCATCATATTGGTCTTGATTGATTTCGCCTTGCAAATAAAGCCGCCCGATATAGGTACCGGAAAGCGGACTTTTAGCCTCTTCTATGGTCAAGCCAAAGCGTTTGGCACGCATTTCAATTGCCAATTTATCCATGGGTTCATGCGGTGTTTTTGCTCGTGAGATGCGTCCGTTTGGTTCTCTGATACATCCTTTAATCCGTGGACGACCACGTTTTGCACGTTTTTTTCTTTTTGTCATATTTTTTTTTCAATCAGAATGGGATAGCATTATTAAGAGATGTGCTATGATCAGCAGCACCTGAAGCGATGGCATAATGTTGAGAAGTAATGGGTGAAGGGGTAGGGGATGCTGATTGATCTTTCTTTGCATCAAGCAAATACAATTCGCCTTTGAATTGCGGTAAAATAATCTCTGTTGTGTAACGGTCATGCCCATTTTTATCTTGCCATTTGCGTGTCTGTAATTTGCCTTCTACGTAAACCTTTGAACCTTTGTTTAGATATTGAAGTGCAATTTTTGCCAAATGTGGATTAAAAATCATAACAGAATGCCATTCAGTCTTCTCTACTTTTTGATGTGTATTTTTATCTGTATAGCTTTCAGAAGTTACCATACGAAAATTAACCACTTCTGCTCCAGAATTCATTGTTTTGCTTTCGGGATTAGCACCAAGGCGCCCGATTAAAGTCACTTTATTTAGCATATTTGTAGCCCCATTAGATTAGCAATTTATATATACAAAATCTTAGCATAATTTGCTTATTTTTTCAATTATTTCAAAAGTATATTATTGTTTTTTAACATATAAAATTATGTTTACGGTGTATAAAATAAGGAGATCAAGGTATTTTATTTTGCAAGCAGCGTTTCTTTTCCGTTCTCACCATGAATTCCTTGAACACTGTTAGATCTTGTTGTGAAAGACACTTAAAATTTCTAACAAACGTGCTAATAATTTCACGGTTAAGTGGATCAGAAGAATTCATTATAAAATTCTTTCGGCAAATGTCAGCCTCTTTTCTTAAAAGAGAAGCCATGTTTTGATCTAAAGCGTACAGCTTTATGATCTTTTCTTCCATTCCTACTGGAACAGATTTTTTGCCAATCTCAACAGAAGATAAAAATGCTACAGAGATGCCTAGTTTATCAGCCATATCTAAGAGCCTTTCAAAGCGATCAAGGCGAATTTTGCGTAAAGTTTTGCCAAATGGTGTAAGCATGTGATTAAAGCTCCTATTCATGCAATCAAGCTGCTTTAAGACGTGATATTGTGTTTTTTTCTAAGAATTGAGGCATTTTGATTTTTGGTGAAAAAATCATCAGTTCAGTAGCTTTCCTTTTCTCTTGTAGAGAATATTGTAAGCTAAATTCTATTGAGAGATATTGCCTATACAAAAATTTAATTTCTTCAACGTTGTCATAAGTAATTAGCCAAGGTGCCGTCACATGTTGGGAGATGACATTCTCTAAATTGTGGTGATCATTAGCTTTGTAAAACCAAGTATAAAGACCTTTTCCTTTTTTAAAATAAGGAGGGTCCATATAAAAAAAGGTGTTTTCATCAGTTCCATAACGCAGCAAAAATTCCCGTGCATTTAAACGAGTTAAATGTATTCTATCTTTTTGTTCACTTATGCGAAGAATGCGTTCAATTATATTCTCTTTGTTAAATCGGCAATCTATTTTATAGGTACCGCTTTGTCCTTTTTCTCCAATTGGTCCAGCATTTTTAATAATTCCAGATCTATTTGTGCGATTCAAAAAGAGTGCTGCGAATCCTGCGCTAAGCACATCTGCACTTGCAGGAGAAATTTCTTTTGTATGTACCATTCTTCTAAGTTAATGGTCGTTATATTGATTTTTTCTATTAATTCTTTTGTCTTGTGCAAAACGCAATACCAAAAGCTCCAAATGAATAGATCAATATCGTTAATGTGAATATCTTTAACATCACCATTAAAAAGAAGCTTTAAAGCAAGTCCGCACCCGCCAGCAAATGGCTCTCTATAGGAACAGCCATTTAATGCATTTTTCTCAAATATTTCTTTGACTTTTCCATACAGTGCAGCCTTACCGCCTGGATATCTCAATGGTGAGCAAACATGAGTCATTGTTACGCGCCTTTTTCAATGATGTTTTGATGTTTTTGTTGATTTCATCTATGAACGTTGAGAAGAGACAACGCCATTTAATCTAAACAGTTTTATAAAATCGGAAATTTTACTATAGCTTTTTAACTGAGCACTGTAGTGTGTAAATAGATATGTTTATTAAACTGCGTGTACGTAACATA
>NZ_JBHIOE010000020.1:0-2565 GCF_042195335.1 Bartonella sp. CL25QHWL
AAGCTGCATCATCGTCGCAGGATCAGCATTGGCATCTTGGAATGCTCCAACATCACATCCATAATGACGACGCAAAACCCGTGTCCCAATTCTTGTCGTCAGACATTTACGAAGTGACTGTTGACAATGCGCAAAGCCATATAAAAGAGAGCCATCCTTTTCGCTCATCCCGCACCGCATGCTTTAAGCTCCTTTACTTGTCTTTGTGGTAGAAACAGTTGGGGCCGCCGCAACAACAGGGGCTGGTTTTTCAGCGATCTGACCAAGCAGCAACGGATATTTAGCCTCTTCCTCACTTAAACAAATTTCTTCACCTTTGCCCAGTGAACGCTTGCCTGCAACAAAATCGGCATTGGTTAAAATAACATAAATGTTCTCACGCATGATAAAACTCCTTTAAAGAGGGGAAGAGGTTGTGGAGGGACCCATTTTGACCCCACCGTGTTTGTGGCTTGCGCCAACAGATTTTTGATTATGCTGCAAATCTTCTGCTTGAATCCGCACACTACCCGTTAATTCAACACGGGTTGCTTGATGAGAAAGCACCAAACCTTTTTCACTCAAATGGATTTGGTTTTCCCCATGGGAGAGAATAAGTTCATCTTTTGTCATTCGCAAAGCGCCACCGGCATAACAGAGCGCCAACTCTTGGAAAGAGCGTGCGGGATTAGGTGCATCCTCACTATAACTATCGCGCACCACCAGAGAGGCAGAACCAATTTCGCCATGGGGATTTAATAACCGCACCGGATCACCAACATGGAGGGGCATATTGCTTGAGAGAGCGCCAGAAGCTTCTTGCGCTTGTAGCCAAGGCGATAAAACTGCTTGTCCATTAGAACCCTGTTCGGAAAGTTTCACCCGCACCCTATGGCCATCAACTTGCACAACCCGCCCAATCATGTGCTGGTTGGCAAGACAGCGTTCAAGCGCATCAAGACGCTTCATTATTTGTCGCAAGGTGTCACTCAACAAATGCGCATCATTCATGGCAACACCTCATCATCACATGAAATCAAACCACTTTTGAGTTGTCCTTCATCACAAAAAATATCCTGTCCCAACTGATGCAAATCTTGGTGCCATTCCACCACGCTTATCGATACACCACGCTGCTTAATCGCCGCGGAAATAATCGGTTCAATCTGGACATCACGCGGGGCACTCAAATGCGTTAGCCCCCACAATTGCCCGCTATGGCATAAAACCGCAATGGCTTCTGCTAAAAGCCAACTGGAAACATCACGCTCTTTACCAGTGGTAATAATAAAAGCCCCTAAATGAAGATCCGCACTCATGTGTCCACTTGCTACAGGATTCAAACGGCTTTCTAACACCGCAACCCGTATTGCTGGAGCCACCAGCATCTGTGTTTCAAGTTCTTCTAAATTAAAACGTCCAAATTGACAGCCGCAATCACGCACATCCGGCAAAGCGCCTTTAAGGCTCCTTATCACCGCTTCACGAAACTGATTAATGCGCCCTGCTTGTGTGATCGTTTGGTTCATGAAAAGACCCTTTCCAGCCAGTCTTCTGTCGCTTTGACAATTTCCACTTTATTGTGCTCTGAAAGCCCCAAATAAGGGCGTGCCGGCATAGTCACTTGATGCACACAAACAAAGCGGTGTGCATTACCGCTTTTAAGAAAAAAGCGCAGTGTCTTGCCATTTTTCGGGCGAATAACCCCACCTAATTGATGAATCCGCGCATAAACCAACCCAGAGCCCACAATCACCTGTTCTGGTGAAGCTTTCATATCAATGGAGCGTGAAAGCGCCCCACTGGCATAAAGAATGGAGGTGCGGGCATAATTGTTTTTCCACTTCTCTCCTTGGGCAGAATTTTTTTCGCTTTGAATCCGCCGCCTTGTGCTTTCTTGGATGAGACGCCCAACCCCTTGTGCCAAAGTCCCCATCGAGCTATCAGCGCCCTTTTGCAACAAGGATAAAGCCGCTTCAAGCCCTGTCTCTTTAATCTCAATATGGGTTGCAACAGACATGTTACCTTCCCATCAAACGCGGCTTGGCATGAAAAAAAGCCCCATCACGAACCGGTCCATCTTCGCTCATAATTTTAGGTTCATCTATGCCTAAACCCGCTTTGCCTTCGGCAATACGTTTCAGCAAATCAACCGCCTGTTTGTAACGATCTTCAATGGTCGTGGTCAGCGCCGTATGGCGTATGGCTAAATTATAAACAGCAATATTGACACAGATCATACCCAGAGCCGCCGGCTGTCCAGCAATGGGGACGCAGTAGCGATGAGACAAATGCACATCAATCTCACCACTTGCCTGTTCGAGCGCGCGGGCAATGGCTTGCTCTGAAAAAACTGGATCAGAGTTCTCATCCATCCCACACAAATCATCCAAGAAGTCATCACCCCAGAGCTCTTCAATCAATGTTTTGCTTGCATAAGCCATGTTTAAAAGTTTCCCTTAGACAACTTCTTGCAACAAAACACCGGCATCTTTTGCGGCAACCAATTCACACACACGTTCCCCCACACGCACCCGTTTACCACCCGACAAGCCGATATCTGGATCTTGGATCACTCCAGACAAA
>NZ_JBHIOE010000020.1:2575-3981 GCF_042195335.1 Bartonella sp. CL25QHWL
TCGCCCAACTGGGCGCTAAAGCCCCAACTGATCACCAAACCATCTGCCTGTTGTTTGGTAGGGTCAATATAAAGCAGTGCAATCTTATTGCCCCACACGCGTGCCAATTGTGCCGAACGCCCTTTACGTGCCAAATTCACTTGCGATTCACCAATGAGTAAACGATCGGGGTGTATTTCCATCAGATCAGCAAATTGCGCCTTGGTGACAAAACCATCAGCAGTGCCACCCCCTTTAACGGCTTTAATGATTTTGGGATGACGTTTGAGTTTTGACCAAACAACTTTGCCCATCACAATGGTGTTGGGCGTATAGACGAGACTTTTATCCATCGCCTCATCTAAAGTGGCATAAGGGTCAGATTTCTCATAATCGCTAAATTTATTTTCACCCTTAAGCGTAATCACCCGCTCTGGTGCGTAATTTTCACTTCTTTGCACAAGAGCTGCAACACGCACTTCACGCCCCAATTCTAGCAAATTGGCAAGTCCCTCTACAGCTGTCTTTTCGGGGTTATAACGAGAGCGCTTTTCTGCCCGTGCGCGTGCCGCTGCTTCAATATCTGAATTGGGGATGAGATCATCAAGTCCGTAATCTTTGACACTGGCTTCCCGTTCAAAGGCAGAAAATTCCACCACATTCGGGCGCCCTTTTCGCCCAACCTCAAGTTCAGGCACGGTAAAATTTTCTGCTAAAGGAAATTCACTATATTTAAACACCTCACTTAAAACACAAACGCGTGGCAAAACTCTATCGCCAATAAGAGAACCTGCTGGATTGCGATAACCAATAGCAATAGCGGTGAGTGTTGGATCAATGGGAAAAGGTCTGTTCATTTTATGCCTCGATTAATTAATTTTAAAAGAAATAACATCACCAGCAGAACCATCACTCATGGCAATACCAATGGTGCGATCTGCGGCTTCCGCTTTAATGGCGTGTCCTTTGGGGTCAGAGGTCAAAAAATCACCAAAGGAAACATTGCCTCCACAAACCACTTCGCCCCAACCACATTGGCCAACATCAATCATCTCACCAGCCTTTGCAATCAATGACCCAGCAGTCCCTAATAATTTATCACCCTTACCAGAAGCCGTTGCCACCATTCCGTCACCGCGCGCTGCAACAATGCAATAAGGTGAAATCACATCTCCAGCGCGAAAAGATTTAATCAAAATCATCGTACTCATAATGGGCGCTCCTTTTGCTCGCTAATATACTCAACCGCTTGGCTAATGGTGATGTCGAAGCCTTTTTGCTTCTGCTCTTCCTGATAATGGCGTGCCGCAAGGGCAACCTCTTCTGGAGCAAGCTTTGGTTCTTGCGCTAAGGCACACACTTCTAAAGGGCTTGTTGAGGCAAGCGCCGGCAACTTCTCGACCAAACTTTTAAAATGCTCCATCCCC
>NZ_JBHIOE010000020.1:3991-4359 GCF_042195335.1 Bartonella sp. CL25QHWL
TTCAAGGCTACAGAGCGCACGATATTCCTCGCGAGCAGCCGGCAAAATCTTGCCCTCTTCAATGGTCTTATCTAAAAGACTCTCAATGGCACTGTTTTTTTGCTCTTCTTGCAAAAGCGCTAAATCTTCTCGCGCTTTTGTTAATTGGGCATTTAATTCCACGCGTTCCTTTTCGCGCGCTTTAAGCGTTGCTAAAACCTCATCCGCTTTAGCATCTTCTGCCAGCGATAGTGCACTGGCAATGGCTGTCAAATCCATCATTTTCTCCGTCAAAGTTATAGGGGAAGGCTGTTCACGGCTTAAAGCCGTCATGACAAGGGCTGGACGGTTCACCAAACCAGCACCTGCTAAATTCAAAATTTCACCTT
>NZ_JBHIOE010000020.1:4369-4718 GCF_042195335.1 Bartonella sp. CL25QHWL
GGCGAAACTCAGGCGAAAGATAGCGATATTCTCGGGCAACAATCTTTTTGGTAGCCATATCGGTCCATTTAACACGCCCCCAAATCGCACCATCCCGCTCTGCTAATTCTTCAATCCAGCCACTGGCAGGTGCTTCTAAACCATTTCTCGCACGGTGATGTTGCCCATGCTCATAATCAATCACAAGCGGTCCTTTATTGGCTGCAAAGGCTTTTAAAATAGTTTGCGGGTTATAATGCCATTGTCGTCCATCACGTGCCTTCACATGGGGCGCTTTGGGCAAAAGCTCTACCCATTCAGGCGCTTGGCTAACGGTGGCGTCTTCACATGAAATGTCTTGGCATAAAAC
>NZ_JBHIOE010000020.1:4787-8565 GCF_042195335.1 Bartonella sp. CL25QHWL
CATAGCCTATTGCTTTACAATTGTCATTGGCAATACAATGCATGAAACTTACTCCCACCATAAGTCTGACACTGTCAGTCAAAAGAGCATTTCTCAAAAAAGCACTCTTTTCCCTATTCTTCTCCTTGTGAGAGAAACCCCCGTGCCAAACCATCCCATAAAATCGTTTTCAAAGGCACTTCAAAGACGATAGAGCGCCGTTGTGAAGTGAGAGGTACAATTTATCGCCTTATACAAAAAAAGCCTCTCTCAAGCCGTTTTTTTTAAGATTGCTTTTAAACTTTTAAACTGTTACTTCTATCCACGAGGCGTGAGCCAGTTATACCAGGACGGTTTTACCGGATCTGCGAGGAGTTGACCGCCCTCCACGCCTTCTCTTTTTCCTCGCCTCTTTTCCGTTAAGAACACAAGACTTTCTTCCTGTTGTTCTCTTTACAACAACCTCTCGCCCTTTTTTTCAGCCGCATCCAATAAGCGTCCAATTTCTCTAGAGCTTTTTTTATGCATGGAGGTCAACCACCATTCTTGTTTGCTTGCCACAAATTTAACCGCTAAGCGCCACCATACCCCATCATTTTCACCCAAAAACACAACGCTCGGTACACCTTTTCGCCTGATAATTCCATGGGGGCGAATGAGTGTTTGAATGGCGCCTCGAAAATCCTCCAAGTGAAGCGCTCGCGCTTGATGCTCTAACAAAATATGTTTCACACTGTCTGCGGATAAGCGAATAAGAGAATTTTCCGCTGCAAAAACATCACCCACCTTTTGTGCTATCGGTGCAATGGGTATAAACCCGCGAGGCATCCGTCCTTCAAACATGGCTGCCAAAAGTGGTGAACCCACAATATCTTCAATGGCAATGCGTTTGTCATTGTCCCCCATCACGGAAATTTTATCACTCAAAAAATTGCTTAAATTTTGCGCCCGATGTTTCCCAGGGTTCAAATGCCAACCAGGATCAATCCCCTTTGGTATCTTCTCAACTTTCCCCGTTCGTTTATTGTGCCAAACCTGCTTTTCAACATGAAGTGGCTCTGCCCCCTCTTCATAGCCTAAATCTTCTGCTTCATAACGGCTTACCTGTCGCACACTGCATTTACACCGCCAACCATTGGGCGGATAAAGCCAATCCCAAACCGGATCATCAACGGGTGCGGTAAACCCCACCCAACTTTCATGTTCTAAACGCTTATGTTCTGAACTTGACAAAGCATAGGTGAGATAGGGCAAAAATTCTTTATTATTTTGTGTGCGCTCCCACTCACCTGCCGCATGCGCACTCATGGTATTGGCCCAATAGACCGTTTCTAAACGCCGTGGGCTGCCCAATTGTACCACGCTCTTTTCACCAGTTTTGGGGTCAATGGCAGTCTTTTTACCCCACCAACCCTTTTCCTGTAAAATCGGCATCAAATTTTTTTGAAACTCTTGAAAAGGAACTTGATGCTTTATGGCTTCTCCAACCGCTCGCTTAAAATCCTCCAAAATATCATAGCCTAGCGATTTTGCCACCGTAAAGGAAAAGGCATGTTCTTCTGGTGCTATATCACGCCAATCAAAGCTTGGAACAAGTGCCTTGGCTTCAAAATAACGGGTGACCTCTTTAGGGGCGGTTTTAAAAAGTTCCTCATCCATGATACCCAAGCCCACGTGCAATCATTTGTACTTTTGCCAAGCGCGCTGCTAATGCGTGATGATCCATCTCACCTAGCAATTCATCTAAGCCTTTTAGGATATCCTCATAACTTTTTGCTTCTCTCACAAGCTTTTTAAAAGGCTCTAAAAGGGGGTCTAAGTCCTCTTCCCAGTCGCTTAAAGCTTCTTGTGAAAGCCGGTCCAATTCGGCGTGATGTTTCCCACCCTTCTCTTTTGCACCCTTGCTCTCTCTTGTCACAGAAACATCAAAAACACCTCCACAATCAGCACAAACATGAGCCTTTTCTCCCCTCTCATCATCAAGCGCATTATCAGGAGCCTTTAAAACATCCTCTTCCTTTTTTGGTTGCGAAAAACCAATCTTATTGCGCACTTCTTGCGCCCCAACACGCAAACCTAAAGGCACAAGTTTTTCCAGCGCATCACTAATCGCTTTAATGTCTTCATTTTCCGAAATCGGCCAATAGACAAGGGGAGCGCGCTCTTGGCGCCCAAAATTAATCTCAACAAAGGGCACAATTAAATCACGATTAGCCGTTAAAGCTAATTGGCGTGCATCAGCTCTGGCAATATCATGGCGCACATTTTCATGAATGCGCGCTTGCGAAAAAGACGCACCATCATCCGTCGTCATGGTTTGCCCCAACACACCTTTAGAAATTTGTCGATCTAAATATTCCGCCTTAGAAGCAAACACCGCATTGCCACTGCCCCCTGCCGCTTCAATAAATTCAATCTCCATTTCTTTGGGAATAATCGCTGCCGCATCACTGGATAAATCACGCACCGCTTGAATGAGAACCCGTCGCTCCTCATGAGAAGAGCTTGCCCCATATTTACCCACACGCAAACGCATGCCATAAACTTCTAAAAATGCCATCCAATCTTTTAAGGTATAAGATTTAAACAAAAAAGCCCAAGCTGCAAGCCGCGCAAGCCCAGAACGAATAGGCAAACCGCTTTTCAACTTGGGTCTGTGAATAGAAAATTTATAAGCAGGCAATTCACTTCCATTAAAAGACCCCTCTTCTTTTAAACGCAAATGAAAACCATCCCGTCGATCCAATTGAAAAAACCGCTGGTCACGCCATTTCCAAGCAACCGGCCACCATTCCTTGGCACTCTTGTCCCACAAAGTTTCAACAACCGCATAGCCTTTTCCCAAAGCATCTAACAAATCCGTGACATAATCATCAACAAAGGTAGGCGCACTAATCACTTCCCGCACCGCATCTGCTATCTTTTTGTCCTGTGCACTGTTGCTTGCGGCAATCACTCCAGGCTCCACCCCTGTGAGAGCATTTTTACGCATGCCAAGCACAGCACGATAATGCAAATCACGCTCTTCCATATCATCGGCAAGTTGAAAAAACTGCTCTGGATGCCCCCGTGCTGCCTGTTGCAAAATATCAGCAAGTTGCGCAGGGGTCAGACCACTGACAATGGTTTGTGACCATACATCACGAACACCGCCAACGGTAGGGCTTGCAACTTCTCGCTCCAACCCTTTGATATTAAGCGCCCTACCCCACTGATCTAAAAGTTTTACCATCTCATCATCCCATCAATAAATCTTTGATCGCATTGTTGAAAAAAAAGGCGTTGAAAAGAGCGAGCTTTCATCAAAACGATAAGCCTCTCTCACAGGTGTATAATCATAAATTTCAGGAGTTTGGCGGCTAGCAAAATAAGCCAAAGCGCAAGCAATCGCGCTATCACCATGGCGCATAAAACCATCACTGCCTTTAAAACGATGATTGTCTGGAATTTTCACAATGCCATTGACATAAGCAAGCGCTTGATGATCGGCAACAATGTCACTATCGCGCGGCAAAACAATCGTCCCATCCCCAAAAGCTTCTAAATAAGCCGGCATTTCCTTGCCATACCAACTTTGTGACAAGGGCACTTCCTTCACAAGAGCTCCATAACGCTGCGCCGCTTTTTCAGCTAAATAAGCCCCATTGCCCCGCGCATCTAACGCGCCGCCCATCAAACGCGGCAAACCATTCACCCCATAAAATAAAATCTCTCTTTGTTGATCAAACGGCGTATTGCGCAATTCCACCATAAACCGAACACGGCGCACCAAATCTTGTCCCACTTCCATCACCACAAT
>NZ_JBHIOE010000022.1:0-5044 GCF_042195335.1 Bartonella sp. CL25QHWL
TTGAGATTGACTGTACCGATTGACAAACCTGGAATATCTTCCATGTTATCGTTAGTAAAAGCTCCAACAAAAATTCCAGTACCATTTTCAGCATGAAGCTCTGCATTAGTCAGATTGATCTCACTACTTTGGTGTTTTTGTGGATCATCTGATTCATTTTTATCAATATCAGAGACAGCTAAGAACTGTAAGCCACTGATTCCTACTTTTGCAGAAACATCCGTTAGAGCAATTTGGCCGCCATTTATTACAACCATTGCAACTTTTTTTGCTTCTATTTTATTTTTCTTCCCATTCTGAAGGGTGTCGGATTGGGTATCTAGACCTTTAGAATTAGCATCAATAGCGCCATTAATCATCTTAATTGTGCTATCTTTACCAATAGCGAGACCAACATCAACATTTTGAATGGTTGTTTTGCCATTTAATTCAACTATACTATCAGCCTCCCAAGTGTTTACACCAACGGTTGCTGCTTCGGACTCACCACCGATTATTGTTAAATCTCCGCTAATGATTTTACTTCCATCCTCTGCATAAAGACCTTCATCAAAATTTTGAATGGTTGTTTTGCCCGTTAACTGAATTTCACTCCCAGAGCCCGCTGTCCATACACCAGATCGTGCTTCATTGGGGTTGTCATTAATTGCTTTACCACCGACTATTGTTAAATCTCCGCTGGTAATTTTACCACCATTATAGGCTCCAAGACCGTACGAAACTTTTTCAAAGGTTGTATGCCCCTTTAATTGAATTTCACTATTGGGATTAATGGCTATTATACCAGAAGTGCCGTATTCTTGGTTTTCATAAGCAGTTATTGTTAAATCTTCGCTGGTGATTTTACCACCTTTTTCTGCTCTCAGTCCATCTCTAACTTTTTCAATGCTTGTTTTGCCTTTTAATTCAATTATGCTTCCAAAGCCATTGGCATTTGCACCGTTTCCGAAGTTATTGGTTGTTAGAGTAACATCCGTAATTTCAATACGTCCACCATTTTCTGTAAGTAATGCGCCTTCATGTCCATTCAAATTTCCTCCTATGACAGCTCCTCCTTTCATTGTGATCTTGGATTCTATACCATCTGCATGGAGTGCATTACCATTAGATGATGCGACTGTAACATTGTTGTTTAAAGTAATGATGCTGCCATTTTGAGCAGATATTGCTGTATTTTTTGCACGAAATGATCCTCCAGAGATTGTTATTGTCGAGTGATCATCTGCAGATATGCCTGTTAGTGCTTGAGTAACGGTTACATTGTTCAAGGTTACTGTGCTGTTTTTAGCACTTATTCCTAAGGATAGTGAACTGTTATCGTTTTCACTCGATATTACCACGTCTTCCAGCTTGTTTTTTTTACTCTTACTGTCAGAAAAGGAAGCACCAGTGCTAGATAAAATGCCAGATGAGGAGGCCTCCATTCCAGAATATGTAATTGTTCCCTTAGTCATTTGAAGTGTAGCACCGTCTTTGGCTTCAAGGCCTAAGAAAATACCAGAACCAGTGCCTTTAATGGTTGTGCCATCCAGTAACTCAATCGCACTGTTAGCACCTTCTGCTGTTACAGCATAGACGGTTTGGTTTGTGCCTTGGTTTATATCTTTATTCGTAACAATGGTTAAATGTTTTCCAATGATTTTGCCACCGTCTTTTGCGTGAATAGTTTCGTAGGTTTTATCGGATACTTCTTGTTGTTTTCCCCCAGAAACTACGAGGGTTTCAGCATGTGCACTGAACTGGATGTTGAACAGGATGATAGCGGCTGCAGCCGTGCATGATAAAAGGGATGTTTTATACACTAGTATTCTCCTTATGATAGCCCCCAAATATTCATTTCCCCGCGAACTTCATAAGAAGAAGTGAAAATGGATAATTGTTATTAATTTCAGTAATTGTCTTTATTTGGTAAGACATTTTTGGTTTTTTGTCAAAATTAAAAAATACTTGATATTAATTATGTCTAATACAAAATGTATTTATAATTGATTTTATTTAAAGAATTATAATTTTGAATATTATTATTCAGAGAAATATTCTGAGATACTGATATAGTGGTACCATGACATCTTTTACGTGATGGTAGGGATTATTATATGACGCAAATTGGGATTATGAGGGAACAAAAAAGGATGTAGAAGAAGCTAGTAAAAAAGCTAACTTACTTGGGCTTAAAGTGGGTTGTCATCTTTCAACACAGTGGTATTAATTTATTTCTAATAGACTTCTCTTTTTTTCAAAGTAGGAAGTACTCTTCATCCACTGGGGATAGAAGTGCTCTGTTGCGTTTGTTGTGTCTTGTCTTGGGGATTTTCGTAAAGAACTAAGTATTAAGTATAAAGAGGGAAGGGTGCTTTAAAAGGAAAAAGGATGACTTTAATGTACAAAAAGAGCAGCATATTGTGCTGCCCTTTTTGTTAAATTGAATAGAATGAATAGGCTATTTTTACAGCCTTGATTTAAAACTGATAGCGTATGCCACCTGAAAAGCTTGCACCACTTATACCAGTTTTCTGAAGCTTTTGTCGATAGCTTACATCACCGTAAAGAGAGAAATTGTGAGACAGTTGTGCATTGATGCCAACGCCGCCCTCAATTGCTGTTCCTATGGGATCAAGGTCAAAATCTCTGCCAATCTGGATGGTACCATCATCACCAAAGGTTTTGATCAAGTTTGCTTTTCCATAGAAGGAAATGGCAGGACCATTTTCAGTGGTCATAATGGTTTTGGTTAAACGTCCACCAACACGGATCAACCATTGAGAAGGATTGTTCATATCAATTTTTAAATTATCAGCATCTTCAATGGTATCAAACATCAAATGTTGATAAGCAAGTTGTATTTGGGGCTCGAAGGTTAAACCTTCCATTCCGGTAGAAAATTGTTTGCCAACGGTGGTGGAAATACTCAACATTTTTACATTGTTCAATTTCGCGGTTTTACCAATGATAGCATTGGTGATATCGCCCTTTATTATCCCATAGGATAAAAGCGTATCGATATAGAAACCACTGTCATGTTGTACACTACCATAGGCAGTGAGAGACCATTTATCTAGGGTGCTTTTACTTGCATCCTGCATCTCTTTTGGAGTGAAAGACAGCTGCCCATAGGTACCTAAAAGACCAAGATGTGTAGTAGTGCTGTGCCCTTCTAACGTAGTCAATGCAACCCCACCTTGTATAGCAGCGTAGCGAATATCAGCACCATAACCATATTTAAGGGGACCGCGTTTCGAGGATAAGGTTCCTGTACCCCCATAGGTAGAGAGGAAGAAACTGTTTTTTAGATTTTTCTGCTCTCCCAAGACTGTTGTTCTCATATTGGCTAAAAGTGCATTTTGCTTGGCCATATCGGCCAATCCAGTATAAAAGAGGGCATTTGGCATAACCAAATAGCTTGCCATTTGTGGTACAACTGCTCTTACTTTTGAATCGGGGTCAAAAAATTCAGGCTGCAAACGGAAATCCCAGAAATCTTTATCCTTTTCATCGAATAAGTTTTGGTTAGCATTGGCTTTGCCATAGCTTGAGACTGGTCCATAGGCAGTTAGCGTATATTTATAAGGAGTTCCTCCTATGGTGGTATAGCCATTTTTCAATTTAAAGGAGTCTTCTTTTGCTTCTCCAGAAACTTGAATAAGTGAAAGTCCACCTATATTTGAAGGATCAGAGGCATTTTCTACACTCTCTTTATCCCCTGAAACATTTTTGACATAAACTGTTGTGGTGCCTGCTACATCACCGTGAATGAGAAGCCTATCGGTTTTTTGTGCATCTATTGCAACACCATCACTCCATATAGCGTTGAAATGAATTTCTGCCTCACCAGAGGCATTATAGACTGCTAGAATGTTCGGTATTCCAGATCCTATATGCAATGTATGATAATGATCTTCTACCGGTCCATTAAAAACAATAGAACTATCATTGAGATTGAGCACAGAAATATCAGAACGTGACCTTTGAGCAATAGCAAGCAGTTTTCCGTCATCATCGGTTTCTTTTGTACTGGTTTTCAATATCCATGTTGTCTTGTTTGTCAAATCAAAGCGTACAGTTCTGTTTTCTGCAATTTTTGCTCTTCCCTTTAATACGGAGTGATTAGCATTTAATGTAAAAGCAAAATTATTTTCTTTAGTTGAAGCTTTTGCTGCTAATAAAATATCGGCACTGATTTCTGAATTTTTGAGATTGGCTATACCGATTGATTGGTCTGCGTTAATTCCAATACTATTTTCAGTGCGAATCTTTGTATTTGTCAAGTTGATTTCTAAGGCATTATCATCCTCGGATTTATCAAATGTTATGCCACTGTTTTCTGCTGTTGCAGAAACATTTGTTACATCAATATATCCGCTATTTTTTAAAACAAATGCTGATCCTTTTGCTGCTACGGTCCCTCCATTCATTTTAATTGTGCCACCGTTTTCTGCATAAAGTCCGATGAAAGTATTGCTAATCGCTGTATTTCCATGCAATTCAATTAAGCTGTAAGGATTGCTGGCAGCTGCACCGTATCCGTTGCCATCCATCGTTGTTAGAGCAACGTCTGTGACCTTAATATGTCCACCGTTCATTGCAAACAATGCCATGGTTTTCGCAGTTACTGTTCCACCAGTCATTATAATTGTGCCACTATTTTCTGCATCAAGTCCGGTTACAGCATTATTAATTGTTGTCTTTCCATATAATTCAATCAAGCTTTCAGGATCGGTTGCAGCAGCACCATAGTTACCATTTTTTGTTGTTAAAGCAACATCTGTGACTTTAATATGCCCACCGCTTTTTGCAAGCAATGCCATGTTTGTTGCGGTTACAGTTCCACCCGCCATTGTGATTGCACCACTGTTTTCTGCATTGAGCCCGATGAAAGCATTATTAATCGTTGTCTTTCCATCCAATTCAATCAAGCTGTCAGGATCAGTGGTAGCTGCACCGTATCCGTTGCCATCCATTGTTGTTAGAGCAACATCTGTGACTTTAATATGCCCACCGCTTTTTGCAAGCAATGCCATGTTTGTTGCGGTTACAGTTCCACCCG
>NZ_JBHIOE010000022.1:5144-8034 GCF_042195335.1 Bartonella sp. CL25QHWL
TCAATCAAGCTGTCAGGATCAGTGGTAGCTGCACCGTATCCGTTGCCATCCATTGTTGTTAGAGCAACATCTGTGACCTTAATATATCCACCGCTTTTTGCAAACAGTGGCATGTTTGTTGCGGTTACAGTTCCACCCGCCATTGTGATAGTACCACTATTTTCTGTATAAAGTCCGATGAAAGCATTATTAATCGTTGTCTTTCCATGCAATTCAATCAAGCTTTCAGGATCGCTGGTAGCTGCACCGTATCCGTTGCCATCCATTGTTGTTAGAGCAACATCTGTGACCTTAATGTGTCCACCGCTTTTTGCAAGCAATGCCATGTTTGTTGCGGTTACAGTTCCACCCGCCATTGCGATATTACCACTATTTTCTGTATAAAGTCCGATGAAAGCATTATTAATTGTTGTGTTCCCATCCAATTCAATTAAGCTTTCAGGATCGGTGGAAGCTGCACCGTATCCGTTTCCGTCCATCGTTGTTAGAGCAACATCTGTGACCTTAATATATCCACCGTTCATGGTAAACAATGCTGCGCTTTTCGCAGTTACAGCTCCTCCCGTCATTATGATGACACCACTGTTTTCCGCATCAAGTCCATTTATAGCATTAGTAATCGTTGTCTCTCCATCCAATTCAATAAAGCTGTAAGGATCGGTGGAAGCTGCCCCGTTTCCGTTTCCGTCCATCGTTGTTAGAGCAACATCTGTGACCTTAATATATCCACCTTTTTGTGCAAATAATGCTCTGTTTCCCGCAGTCACTGTCCCTCCCATCATTATGATTGTAGACAATAAACCGTCTGCATAGAGTCCATCACCATTAGATGATGTAACTTGAACGCTGCCTTCTTTACTATTGGCTAAAGTAATGAAGCTGCCGTTCATTACGGATAGCCCTGTGTATCCTCCATCAAATGCTCCTCCTAATATCGTTACTTGTGAACCATCTTCTGCGGATATGCTGGTGTCTGCTTGCGTAATGGTTACATTTTCTAAAGTGAGATGACTTCCGTCAAAGGCCGTTATTCCTGTGAATAAAAACTCTTCTTTTTCATTTTCTAATTCACTTTCCCATCCAGGGTCTAATTCATTGTCCGATGTTTTTACATTTTCTAGCTTGTCTTGATCACTTATGCTGGTATTTGCATAAGTAATGGTTACATTTTCTAACTTGTTTTTATCGCTTTTACTCTCATTGAAGAACGCACCAGTTTCAAAAGCCGTAATGGTTCCTCCAGTCATTGTAATTATGCTACCGCTTGTTGCATAAAGCCCAATTACAGCGTCATTAATTACCGTATTTCCGTGCAGTTCAATTGTGCTGTCAACATCATTAGCTATTGCACCGATTCCGGTACCATCTTTTTTTAAAGTAACATCTGTGACGTCAATATGTCCGCCATTTTCTGCAAGTAATGCTGTATTTTCTCCAGTGACTGATCCTCCTATCATTGTGATTGTGGATTGTGCACCATTTGCATAGAGTCCGTCACCATGAGATGATGTAACTTGAACACTGCCTTTTTTATTATCGGCTAATTCACTATAGGTTAAAGTAATAGCGCTGCCTTCCGTAGCAGATATTCCTTTGAGTTCTCCATCAAATGCTCCTCCTAAAATCGTTACTTCAGAATGATCATTTGCAAATATACTGGTGTTTGCTTGCGTAACCGTTACGTTTTCTAAAGTAACTTTGCTTTTGTTGTCGGCATTTATTCCCTTGTCCATGAAGTGGTCATCTTTACCGCTTGATATTGTTACACCTTCCAGCTTGTTTTTATCATTCATACTGTTTTCGAAGAAAGCGCCAATTTCAGAAACCGTAATAATGCCTCCAGTCATTTTGATTGTAGCACCATCTTTTGCATTAAGACCGAGACGAATGTCAAAATCAGTTCCTTTAATGGCTGTGTCTTGCAGTAATGTAATCGCACTGCCAAGACCGTCAGCTGTTACAGCATAAATATCCGTGTCTTTATTCCCAACCACAGTTAAATGTGTGCCGGTGATTTCCCCGTTGTCTTTCGCATTAATAATCTCATACGTTGTGTTAGATACTTCTTTTTTCTCGCCGGAAACTTCAAGAGTTTCAGCATATACATTGAGATGGGTGTTTAATAGCATGACAGCTATGACAGCCGTGCAGGATAAAAGGGACTTTTTACACATCAAGATTTTCCTAAATTATAAGTAAATTATAAGTGCCACACACTCTTCCCCCGCTTATAAGAAGGATATCAAATGGATGGGTACTTTAGAGATGGAACGTGAATAAGCGATTTTTATTTTTATGTAAAGTATAAAATAAATTATACATTTAACATATAATGTATTATACTTAAATTCAGTTAGTATTATATGAATGCATTGTATTAATATTATATAAGTATTATAAGTTTTTCTATTCAAGATATGTGTTATGCTTGCATAAAACTTGTTTCTTATGCTTAAAGAAAAGGAGTAGGCAAGAAAATTAAAAAAAACTGTATGCTTGAGCTTGATAGGGATCTCTTTCAACATCATGAAACCAAAGATGGTACCATAGTTTTCATGTTTTTCTTTAACACGGTTACGATAAAATAGCGCTCATTGATTTTTCAATCGACGTTGAGTTTTTTTCAAGGGATATTTTTACTAGTTGAAAGCGCGATATTTTATTGTTTTGAGTTTTTTAACTAATTTTCTTAAAGAAAAATGTTGGCGGTGTGTATTGGTAGAGAAGAATAGGGGAGAGATAAAAAGGCAGCATATTGTAGCTGCCTTTTTTGTTAATGCATAGAAAAGAAATACGCTGTTTTGACAGTTTTATTTTAAAACTGATAGCGTATGCCGCCTGAAAAGTTTGCACCACTTATACCAGTTTTTTGAAGCTTTTGTTGATAGCT
>NZ_JBHIOE010000023.1:0-7937 GCF_042195335.1 Bartonella sp. CL25QHWL
TTATTGGATTTTTACGAACATCACATAAAGTTTTGATATTGTTTTCTATGAGACAACTAAGATAATTCTCAAGGGACTTACCTTCATAGCCAATGGTAAAAAAACAAAATTCCTCATCTTTAGCAGGCTGTATGATAATATGTTTGGTGTTACACACGTTTAATTTCCTTGGTAAATGGGTGGGGGTGCTGGGAGGAGAGAGCACCCCCATAACGTCAAGCGGCTTTTGTCAAAATCTTTTGCATCTCTTGTTCTATTTCTGCTAAAAAAGCTTCGACCGCTTGATTAATCTGTTCAATGTGTTCTTCATCACGGTGAATGCGTTTGATTTTCATGCGTAAGTATGTTGATTGCCTCGTAAAACGTGGGTCATAACTGATAAAATCACACCATTTTCGTCCCGTACAAGCCATTTGGAATTGTATTTGCGCGCTATATTCAGGCTTTATAGTGTCATCTATAAAGAAGCGTAAATGGTTTGGTGATTGTGGACATTTGACTTCAACTAAACCGTCATCACCAACAAACCCATCAGGACTAGCACCAGCCATTTTGATTGTGGGGTGTTGTATGAAACCACACTCTATGATCTCTGTATCATAAATAAATGCATATTCTTTCAAGGCATCTTCTTCATGTTCAATGCCCCATTGCATAGCCGGCGTTGGATAAGATTGGCTTACTTCACCAGTTAAACGTTCTGTTATAAGTTTGATTTTGTAGTCTTCATATTTGTTTGTCGGCATTCCCTTTGCTGTTTTACTCAGTAGGTTGTAAACGTTTGAAGCGGTGACTTTTCCCAAGCGGGCCTGAAACCATTGTGCTGTTCTTTGTTCCATTTCACACCGCCGTTTGTTGTTGAGTTGGTGCATATTCAATATCTTGTATAGGTGCATCTAATTGCTCTTGTTGTGCTTTATTCATTTGCTTTCGCTGCTTTTTTTTCAAAGCAAACAAAGCGGTTTGTGCTTGTTTAAAAGACATATCTTTTAGATTTTTTACTCCTATGAAAGAGAGAAGCCTACTTTCTTCAGATTGTGTTTTTTTAATTAATTCTTTGATTTCATTCATCTGTTCAGAAGAGATACCCGCAAGAAGTGTTATTCCATCTGTATCGTCTTCTTTTCTTGCAACATTAAGAAGCATGCCTAAGAGATATCTACGTGCGTAGCTTATAGTAGAACCAACCGCTTGTGTGTTATTTTTGCTTCCCGTAGCATCAATGGGAAATGTTCCTTGTGTTGATATTTCATTGCCCGATATATGCTTTAAAGTCATTTCTACAGTTATGTCATTTGAACTCTGGTCTTTGATACGAGAGAACAAGGCAAAGTGATGTTTTGCAAGAGGTTCTTTAATAGCATCAATATATTTATCAAGCGTTGTATAGAGGCTTTTAGTATGTGTATTAATGGCATTTTGTTCGATATTTTTATATTCCACTTGTATAGCAGAAAGATCACGGACAAAGTTTTGACACTCTTGTCGTTCTATCTCCTTTTCTCGCAATTCAAGAAGACGCTTGAGACGATCCATATCGACATCATTTTCTAAAGCTCTTTCTAAAATAAGCTCCATAGCTGTAGGTTTGATTTCACAATCGTTCGTTTTTTCCACTAATTCCATTTGTGTGGTACTTAGTTCACTCATCTTGATTTCCTCCTATTTGAGCGCAATTCACCCGTGGCGTGAATCACGCATGTGTTAAAAGTTGGTTTGGTTGTTAGAGTTTGGATTTTATAGGCTGCATTATGTCTTCAGAAATTATGGTATCTACATAAGGCTCGTCTTTATACCCAGAGATAGTGATACAAAGTTCACCTAGATTGTGAGTATTTCTCACAACTAACTGTGCACACAAGGTAGGTTTAATTCCATATTTATACATGATTTATTTTTTCTCGTTTGTTGTGATACGGCTTTCTCCGCAGATCTCTGAATCTCCGTAAATTTTTGCGTCGCCATAAACTCTTGCATTGGGATAAACAATTGCATTTCCGTAAATCTGTGCGTTTTCAAAAATGCGACCACCACCATATACTCGGGCGTTATTATAAATTTTTGCATTGTCATAAATTTTTGAACCCCAAGTAACACAAGCATTATCATAGACCCAGCAATTGCCATCATGAGAGAGATTGCTTTCATTTTCTATAAAGCCCCCAAGGTCCCCAGCCTTAACATCATCAAAATCTCTTAAAGCACGAATGCGGTACAATGTATGGCAACTTACAATATCGGTGGTTTCATTAGTCAATTCGTATTTTTTCACCATGCTTTTTCTCCAGTGGACATGACGTTATCGCCATCAATATCCGCATCACGATAAATTTTTGCGTCGCCATAAATACGTGCATTACCGGAAACTGTTGCCATTCCATAAACTTCGGCAAAACCGTAAACATATGCATTATGTTTAATTCGTGCACTACCATAAACTTCAGCATCATCATAAACTTGAGCATTATCGTAAACGCAAGCACAAGATAAGACGAATGCATTACCACCTACCCAGCAATTACCATGATGCGATAGGTTGTTTTCATGTTCTATAAAGCCGCCTAAATTACCTTTTTTAATAACTCCAAAGTCTCTTAAAGCGCGGATACGGTGAAGAGTTACCCCTTTAAACTCAGCTTTCTCATCAGTAAGTTCGTACTTCTTTTTTATCATAATAACCTCCTCTTAATGCATGGTTTGTCTTTTAAGCTCTTGAGACAGCACACCAATTCCTTTTGCTGTGATTTTTGCGCAAGGAATGACTTTTTCTATTCCACTTGCGGTTTGAAGTGTGATGGTTGGACAATCCATAAGTTTCTTTTGGATTTTGTCTTGATAAGGAAGCAAATTTCCACCTGCTGCTCGTCTGTAAACCCAACCTTTTTTCTGTAAGAAGAGAATGAACTGTTTTGGTTGCATCTCGAGTATTTTAGCGGCTTCTGTAAGACCGAAGAGTCCATTATGGCGCTGTAAGCTTTCAAGAGCCATTGCCTTTGGTTTTAAATTTGCAATAATGTTATCTTTTTGTTCATTTTCATTTTTGAGATACGTTAAAACACCAAGCATAACTTGAGGGCTTGAGTAGTCGATTTGTGGTATTACTGCTTGCTTTTCCAATTCTTGCCAACGGTCTATAATCCTAGCACGTAATGTCATGCTGTAACCGGAAACTAAGATAAGGCATTCACGCTTAGGGAGGTTGTAACAGTTCTGGGGCTTACCCTGTTTATCTAAATAGGTGGATCCAAATTTGGATTGACCCCCTTCAGGATATAATTCTCCTAACATTTGTCGAATATCACGCATAATATGCGCATGTTGCTTACCGCATAACTCTGCAATTTCACGACTAGACATCGTTTGAACTGTTGTGTTTTGAAAATTTCTTTCAGATGTTGTGATAAAATTATGCATGCTTCACTCCGTTCGTTGTGACAACATTGTCATTGTGCTTAATTTGCTGTCTTAGATGTCTTAAGAAATCTTCTAATGTTTCAGGATTTGAATAATCGATTTTTGAATTTGCTTTTTTTTCGCATTTCAGAAAATATTGACGGGCTTGTTTACCTTTTTCATTACGCTCTACCATGGCGAGCTCTTTTGCCATGTCTAATGTGAGGTGATAGTCTATAGCTGTAACAGCTCTAGATTTTGCGCTCCCCAATTTTGGGGACCGCAAATCTTGTGTTTTTATGAAATCAGTTCCCTCTTCAAATTCATATTGATGAATACGGTCCTTAATCCAAGTAGAGAAATCTTTCCCAATTTCCAAAAATTCATGCAATTCACGAGCGTTGACCGTTTGAACGGTTTCGTGTTTGATTGTATTGTGCTGGATAGCAATAGGCTTTTCCATTACGAACCTCATGTTGATGGGATTGATGAATGAAAGGAGGCGCTTTTAAAAGCGCCCTTTAGAATTTTTAAAGCACATCACAAGGACGCAAACGGTGTTGTTGTTCGTAAGTACCGTAAATCTCATCATTATATTTTTCGTCTGCGATCTCGTCTAAAAGTCTATTGTAAACATCACTTTCACGTATAAAGTAATGAACCTCACTATCTTCATCGAGACGTTCAATATTTTCTTTTACATATGCCTCTGCGATCTCTTCAGAAATATCTTCACAGTTCTTTTCAGAAGGATTGATGCGAAAGATTTGGATTGCATCATCTGCCTCATCAACAATGCTTAGAATTTGGCTTTTATCCAGTGGTCCAGACCGACCAATGTTTTGATCATCATCATAGACAACTAATAAAATTTCATCAGAATTTATAAGAATTGGATTTTCCATAATTTTTCCTCCCTAACGCCTCTTGGCGATTGTTTGTGCGTGGTTTATGAGATGTTTATACCATTATGGTAGTGTTGAGTCAATACCAAAATGGTTATTTTTTTTATTTTATATTTGGAAGGGGTGAAATAATGGATAAAAATCTATTGATTGATGAAAAAATATTAGCGTTTTGGAAAAAATTAACAGAGGATGAAAAAAAGAAATTTATTATTTCTTTTCTTGATAAAATGAAGAAAGAAGATCAAGAAGTTTAACTTTGTTATCATAACTTAGATGTTCGAGCATATCTTCTATTTGTGCATCTAAGTTATTTGTCTCCTGTTCTGAAAACATCAATTGTTTAGGGGTAACGGATAAGTGAGGTGCTAAACGTATAGCCCATTCTTTTGTTAATTTCCGATGACCATTTTCTAAGCGAAAAATCTGTGGTTGACTCGTACCTGCTAATTCAGCTAACTTTTTAGAGCTTAAGCCCATTTTCTCTCTGAAAAATTTTAAGTTATTCATGATTCTTATCCTATAAAAAAAATTTTATCTTTCAAATACCAATACGGTAAAAATCTCTTGCATTAAAAATACCGCTATGGTATGATTTGGGAATGTTTAAGCTAAAATCATATTTATTGAAGAATAATATTACTTACGCTGAGTTTGCAGCCTCTATAGGTGTTACACAGACATCAATAGCGCGTTACATAAATAAGAAGAGATTTCCTCAGCCTAGGATAATAAAGCAAATAGCAAAGATTACGGATAATTATGTAAGTCCTAGTGATTGGTATCAAGAAAATTTTACTACTGCAATACAAGAAAAAGCAACGCCTGCTTTTGTCAATGGTTCCACTGTTTGCATGAAGCCATGTGAACAAAATGAAATGACGAAGCTTCAATATGAAGAAAGGAAATAAAAATGGATTACGGTTTAGCAATATCATTACTGTCCATATCGGTTATCGTTTTGAATATAATTGTATTTTTTCACTGGTACAACAATAGATAGAGGAAGGAAATTAAGATAACTAAAGATTTAGGTCTTACAGCTTGTTTTTAGTGTGTAGCTATTTATTTCATTTTTTATTTATCGCGAATGAGGGAACGATATAGAGCACGTTCTGTCTTGGATATCTTAGCCAAAAAATTCAATCTTTGCGTCTCTGAAAAACGAAAAAAGCCAATGCAATAAAAAGCTTTAAGTGTTTTATTGGGATAGTTAGAGGAAGTGTGTTCTAAAATAATGTTTATAGGATTTACTACATTTGGTTGCATAGCTTGAATAGTCAGTAAAATTGTAAGTTCATTCTTACTTTCGACATTAAATAGATCAAATGTGCTCTCTGGTTCCGGTTTTAACTTAGGGTGCATTAAGTTGATGTGTTTAGGTTTTATAGGAATATTGATGCTTGGTTCTCTAATAATTCCGGGATTTGGATTGGGATAGACGGCTTCGACAAATTGAAACGGACTTTTGGGATCTAGCCAAATATTATTTATCTTAATTGCTTGTTTTGTGGGATTGTAGGAGGTTAAATCTACTTTGAATGTGGGATTTTCATTTGGATCGTAAGGTACGTTTGCTAGTGTTTTTGTATAATTAATTTGTAATTTAGGTCCTAGAGCTCGTTGTTTGTTTTTTCTGTATCCTGTCCAAACTGAAACACCAGCATGAATAGTTGTAGCAGTGATAGAGATTATAGAAAAGTATTCAAATATCGTTAACATTCTTTCCCCCCATTTCGAAAATAATTACCGTTGAACGGCTTTGTAAAAATAATTTTTAATGGAATAGCAAATGACTAACACGATTCTCTGTCTTGATCTAGGTACTAAGACAGGCTGGGCGATATGTTCCAAAGGGCATGCGCTTAAAGACGACAACGAAGCAGATGCTTTAGCAATTTTATATTTAATGAAAGAAGGGGGCGCGCATGTCTAATGCAATGCCATGGATAAGATTCCATTTGTATGACTGGATAAGTGGTACAAATGGAATGACATCTGAACAACGGGGGGTTTATATAACCCTTCTCGTTTACATGTATGAAAAAAAAGAACCACTTAAAACAGATTTTCAAACGCTTGCACGCGTTTGTCATTGTTCGCAGAAAAAATTTGCAGCTATTGTCGAATATCTCATGAGAAATAATAAACTTGTTGAGACAGATAATGGATTGTGGAATACGCGCGTTGAAGAAGAACTAAAAGATTTTTCTGATAAAAAAGAGCACATATCGCAAGTTCGTAGTGAAGCTGGTAAAAAAGGTGCGCAAGCAAAAAATAATACAAAACAACATGTTAATAATTTTGCTGAAGCAAATGACAAGCAAAACGTTTTTTTTGCTGAAGCAAACGCTAAGCAAAATCAAGCTATAAAGAACCAGAATAAGAATATATATAAAAAAACTAAAACTAACGTTTTAGCAAAAAAAGAAATTGGTTCTGAAAGTTTAGAAACAAACGAACAGGTTGACAAGCCAACAGAGGGTGCTGCTGTTGAGACCACATCAGAGCAAATCACAACGGGTGTAGAAAACCAACCTCCCATTCACGAGCAAGAGAACGTTCCCAAAAAAGCAAAACGAGCGCAAGCTAATCGCGGTTGTCGATTGCCTACGGATTTTGAACCCGATTACGATTTTGCCATTGCAGAGGGCTTGCCTCCAGAGCGCGTGAAAGTCGAAATTGCAAAGTTTCGAGATTTTTGGAAAGCCTGTGCAGGAAAGAATGCTATCAAACGTGATTGGCAAGCAACATGGAGAAACTGGGTGCGAAAGGCTATCGAGGTTTTAGAAAAAACGAAAAACACGAACAACAATGGTGGAAACAATGGAAATTACACTCAAAAGCAAAAAAGCATTGGGGAACGTATCGCAGACAGTCTCCTTGATATCGGAAATCGAGGGTATTTTGAAACACATTCATGCGATGATACATACCTCCGAGCGGTCCGTTTGTTTTGAAGGATGGCAGCCAATTAACGAAACAGCAGGAATCGATTGCTTTAGAGGCTGGTGATCAATTGCAAGAGCTCTTCGCAGTGAAAGCAGGTAAAGAGGATATAGCAAAAGCAATTCGCATGCTGTCGTGTGGTTTGAAAATAGCACAACAATCAGACCATGAGGGAATGGCGTTGATCTATGGAATGGTTTTGGAAAATGTCTCTGCATGGTCACTGATGACAGTGGTCAAACGGATTTTATGTGATGAAATAAATTGTTTATCCGATACGTTTTTTCCGAGCACACGAGAACTTGTCAGGTTGTGTCGTGATTTGGAAAACGATCTTTTGAGAAAAGTCAATTTTGTACGCAATGCTGTTTTGAGATTCCGTGAAAAGGAGTTGAAAGAACAAGCAGCGAAAGAGCATTCAACGCCTATAACGCTTGTTCACAAGCAAGAGCTTGAAGAGACTTTAAATGGCATTGGTGGGATAATGAAACGCTTTGGTCCACAGCAAACTAGTGAAAAGTGCTGATCATTTTACGATTAGGTATGTGTTTAAATCGACAAAAAGGCACCGTACAAAGCGATTTAAAGATTTTACGATTAAAAACATATCTGCAATATAAAACGCTCTGTACGGTCAAATTTTAGGTAAATAGACCAATTGGTAAAATTATGGACTAAAAACATGAGAAT
>NZ_JBHIOE010000024.1:0-7794 GCF_042195335.1 Bartonella sp. CL25QHWL
TGGTAAAAAAACAAAATTCCTCATCTTTAGCAGGCTGTATGATAATATGTTTGGTGTTACACACGTTTAATTTCCTTAGTAAATGGGTGTGGGTGCTGGGAGGAGAGAGCACCCACATAGGTTTAAGCAGCTTTTGTCAAAATCTTTTGCATCTCTTGTTCTATTTCCCCTAAAAAGATTTCGACAGCTTTATTAATCTCTTCAATGTGTTCCTCATCGCGGAGGATGCGTTTGATTTTCATTCTCAAACCAGTAGATTTGCCTACAAAGTTTGGATTATAGCTCATGAAATCACACCATTTGCGTCCAGTGCATGCCATTTGGAATTGCATTTGTGCGTGATATTCTGGTTTGATTTCGTCATACATAAAAAAACGCAAATGCGTGGTTGATTGTGGACATTTGACTTCGATTAAACCGTCCTCTCCAATCAACCCATCAGGACTAGCCCCCGCCATTTCCATTTTTGGGTGGGGGATAAACCCGCATCTTGTGACTTCTGCGTCATAAATGAATTCATATTCTCTCAAGGCATTCTCTTCATGTTCAATGCCCCATTGCATAGCAGGTGTTGTATAAGATTGGCTTATTTCCTCTATTAAGCGTTCTGTCATGAGTTTCGTTTTGTAGTCTTCATATTTGCTTGTAGGCAAACCTTTTGCTGTCTTACTGAGTACGTTGTAAACATTAGATGCGGTGACTTTTCCTAAGCGTGCTTGAAACCATTCTGCTGTTCTTTGTTCCATCTCACACCGCCGTTTGTTGCTCTTGTGGTGGTAAGGATTGTTGTGCTTTATTCATTTGTGAACGTTGCTTTTTTTTCAAAGAAAACAAAGCGATTTTGGCTTGTTTATAAGACATATCTGTTAGATTTTTTGCTCCTACGAAAGAGATAAGCTTACTTTCTTCAGATTGTATTTTTTTAATTAATTCTTTGATTTCATTCATTTGTTCAGGAGAGATACCTGCAAGAAGCGTGTTGCCATCTGTATCGTCTTCTTTTCTTGCAACATTAAGAAGCATGCCTAAGAGATATCTACGTGCGTAGGTGAGAGTAGAACCAACCGCTTGTATGTTATTTTTGCTCCCTGTAGCATCAAAAGGAAATGTTCCTTCTGTTGATATTTCATTGCCCGATATATGCTTTAAAGTCATTTCTACAGTTATGTCATTTGAACTCTGGTCTTTGATACGAGAAAACAAGGCAAAGTGATGTGTTGCAAGAGGTCCTTTGATAGCATCAATATATTTATCAAGCGTTGTATAGAGGCTTTTAGTATGTGTATTAATGGCGTTTTGTTCGATATTTTTGTATTCCATTTGCGTAGCCGAAAGATCACGGACAAAGTTTTGGCGCTCTTGTCGTTTTATCTCTTGTTCTCGCAATTCAAGAAGACGCTTGAGACGATCCATATCGACATCATTTTCTAAAGCTCTTTCTAAAAGAAGCTCCATAGCTGTAGGTTTGATTTCACAATCGTTCGTTGTTTCCACTAATTCCGTTTGTGTGGTACTTAGTTCACTCATCTTGATTTCCTCCTATTTGAGCGCAATTCTCCTGTGGCGTGAATCACGCATGTTTTAAAAAGTTGTTTGTGTGGTTAGAAACGGCTTATAGAGACACTATAAGATTAGTAGTCGGTATTTTTTCATCTGGTTTGTTCTCTAGTTGAGGTGAGGTCAATATTATCAACATACCCATAAGCACCTGCATCATTGGCAATGTATATAGCATCGCAGTTACCAAAAACACGTACATCGCCGTAAACTTCTATATATCCATAAAAATGTATACCCTCGTAAACTTCTGCATTACCAAAAACTTGAACATTATCAGAAATTTGTGCATCATCATAAACACGGGCACCTTCATAAACCCATGCATTATCACCAACCCAGCAATCCCCTTCGTGACTTAAATTGCCCTCATGCTCTATACCCCCCCCTAAATCGCCTTTCTCGACGTTTCCAAAGTCTCGTAAGGCGCGAATGCGGTGGAGAGTTCTGCCATTAACTTCGATTGTTGCGTCTGTCAGTTCGTATTTCTTTTTTATCATAATAACCTCCTCTTAATGCATGCTTTGTCTTTTAAGCTCTTGAGACAGCACACCAATTCCTTTTGCTGTGATTTTTGCGCAAGGAATGACTTTTTCTATTCCATTTGCGGTTTTAAGTGTAATGGTTGGGCAATCCATAAGTTTCTTTTGGATTTTGTCTTGATAAGGAAGCAAATTTCCACCTGCTGCACGTCTATAAATCCACCCTTTTTGCTGTAAGAAGAGAATGAACTGTTTTGGTTGCATATCGAGTATTTTAGCGGCTTCTGTAAGACCGAAGAGTCCGTTGTGACGTTGCAAACTTTCAAGAGCAGCTGCTTTTGGTTTAAGGATACTCACTTCACTTTTTAAGGTCTCTAATTGTGTGACGCTTTCTAAAAGAAGTTTCTTAACAAAGAGAGGATCTTCTAAAGCATTTGCAAGGTCTAAAGGTTTCTTTGCACGCCGTTCACATTCAATAAAATATTGACGGGCTTGTTTACCTTTTTCATTACGCTCTACCATGGCGAGCTCTTTTGCCATGTCTAATGTGAGGTGATAGTCTATAGCTGTAACAGCTCTAGATTTTGCGCTCCCCAATTTTGGGGACCGCAAATCTTGTGTTTTTACAAAGTCTTGTCCTTCTATAAAATTGTATCTGGTAATACGGTCCTTAATCCAATTGGAAAAGTCACGTTTTGCCTCTAAGAATGCATGCAGATCACGTGCATTTACTGTCTGAACAGTTTCCTTATCAATGGTTTTTTCTTTAATCTCTATGAGAGTATTTATGATGAACTCCTTTCAAAAAGTTCATATTTTTCAGATGTTATAATAAGGCTTTTCATCATCACCCCCTTAATTAATGAAAACACAAGTTTTGGTATAATATTCTGCCATAGTTTCTATGGCGCTCTGCTTTAGCGATTTTACTTGCTGCGTGAATTTTGAAGTAATGATTATCGGTTTTATCTGTTTCTATTTCAGATTTTGGACAAATCTTCTGTCTGTTCCATTCTTGTTTTGTAAAAACCAAATCCACGCCTTCTTTTAGATCAAGCTTTTCAACACAATCATTAAACCAAGTGGAAAAATCTTGTTTCAAGTGTAAGTGCCTATGCATTACATGGGCATTGACCATTTGGACATAATCGATTTTGTCTTCTACCTCGTTTTCAGGTATGAGATATCCTTCACTATCTTTATTAGTGTCATGTGTGTTCATGAGTTTACTCTAATTAATTATTGATGGATTAAAGGGGGCGCTTTTAAATGCGCCCTTCAGAATTTAAAGCACATCACAAGGACGCAAACGGTGTTGTTGTTCGTAAGTACCGTAAATCTCATCATTATATTTTTCGTCTGCGATCTCGTCTAAAAGTCTATTGTAAACATCACTTTCACGTATAAAGTAATGAACCTCACTATCTTCATCGAGACGTTCAATATTTTCTTTTACATATGCCTCTGCGATCTCTTCAGAAATATCTTCACAGTTCTTTTCAGAAGGATTGATGCGAAAGATTTGGATTGCATCATCTGCCTCATCAACAATGCTTAGAATTTGGCTTTTATCCAGTGGTCCCGATCGACCAATGTTTTGATCATCACCATAGACAACTAATAAAATTTCATCAGAATTTATAAGAATTGGCTTATCCATAATTTCTCCTCCCTAACGCCTCTTGGCGATTGTTTGTGCGTGGTTTATGGATATATTAGTACACTATGCACGAAATACAGTCAAGTACATAATGTACTATTTTTTTAAAAAATAAAAAAATGACGAATCACGGCATAATTTAGAGAATCAAAAGTTTGCTGTTTACTGATAAAAATCAATCAAACTTGCTTCAATCTGTTGATGGCAATCTAATTGATAACGTGAACAGAGAATCGTATTATGTTTACATATCAAGAATAGTGCGCCGTACACGACCTATTATAGAGATAGCGCCTTCAAGTTTTGGAGCCTTTATTGTTTTGTCGTATGAAGCAGGCTGAAAAGGAGGATCATCATTAGGTCTATATCGTTTATATGTCGCTTGTCCAGATTCATCTGCAATTACATAGCAGGCATTAGGTACAAGTTTTTTGTCTCGCATATTTACAAATATTATAGAATCTGGAGGGCTAATTTTATTCATAGATGCGCCATCTACACGTAAAGCAATCCATTCACCGGCAGGAAGATTAACAGCCTCTGTCATAGGATAATCTGAAAAATCCATTATCCCATCTTGCTCACTTAGTTCTCCAGCGCTAATCCATGAAACGAGAGGAATACTTATATTGAGGTTAGGATTTTCTTGAGGAGACTCGCCATACAAAATCCACCCCGGATCTACATTAAATACTTGTCCATAGAGTTCGGCTATTTGGCGCGAAATACCACGATTTCCATTTTCGTGACTAATTAGGGTATTTTGATTAAGAGCTGGTATAGCGCGCGCAGCTTCGCTTGGTGTCGCATATCCAGCATTCTTACGCGCTATTTTAAGTCTATCTTTTGGCAAATAAGTCATTTGTACATTATCCACTATTTTTTTAATTCATTGTGTACGATTTTATCTTGATTTAAAATTGTACGTAATGTACTGCATGTGTCATGGTTAATGATTTTTATGTCAAAAGTTTGATTGAGTCTTTGGGATCTATACGCCAATTTGCAAAGGAAATTGGTTGTAGCTATGAGGCTGCGCGTAAAATGCGTGATCGCAATAGTATTTCTCCAAAATACTGGAATATAATTATTCAGTTGTCTAAAGTCAAAGGTCTATCTTGGGTTACGCTAGATTGGTTCCTACATAATTATGGGAGTAAATCCCATAGAGTTATTCGTCCAATGACAAAACGAAGAAAAGATACGCTTCATCTGGTGGAGAAAGTTAGTACACCAAATACATCACAAACAGTAATATCTTCTCAGAGTGCCGCCTCTACAGATAATAATGAACAGCAACAGCAGCATACACACTCTTAAAGAAGAAAGATTAGAGATGATAGATGTCCCACAGATCACTATAAGCAAAGTCCAGTTGATTGACCTTGTTAATAAGATTGGACAGAAAAACATATATTATGGTGTCGTTTCGACTCAAGATGCATATTTTGAAATAAGCATAGACCCCTCATCAACAGGTTGTCTTGTCTATATGCTGCATAGTATCTTTGCGCGTGATGATAGAAAATATTTTCCGTTATTGCCGTACGATGATTTTAATCAATGGTTTTTATCTGTGTTTACGCAAGCTTTTACAACTTGGTTTGATAATTATTTTTCTCAAGAGTTGTCTTCTTTTTATCGCTTAAATGAGCTGATCTTGTTTATAGCCTTAGTCAAAAATAGGCTTGATTTCTTAAGGGATAAACTCATCGAAAAAAGAAAAGAAGAAATCGAATTAATAAATGATGTGTGCAGTGTGTGTCTGAATTGAGTTAATCCAATTTTTTAAAACTTATAACTACGCGCTCTGTCATAGCGCACATATAAATACGTAGAGCCTTAAGGGGGGATTATGATCACTAACGCACAAACCATTTTATGTCTTGATCTAGGGACCAAGACAGGCTGGGCGATACGTGGTGCGGATGGTTTTATCACAAGCGATACAGAAGATTTTCAACCACGCCGTTTTGAAGGCGGTAGTATGCGTTATTTACGCTTTAAACGGTGGCTTACTGAACTAAAGAGGTCTGTTGATGAAATTGACGCAGTGTATTTTGAAGAGGTGCGCCGGCATGTGGATACAGACGCTTCTCATATTTACGGAGGCTTTCTAGCAACCTTAACAGCGTGGTGTGAACATCATCAGATACCATATGAAGGCATTCCTGTTGGCACAATTAAGAAGGCAACAACAGGAAAAGGCAATGCCTCAAAAGAAGAAATGATTAAGGCGGTATGTGCAAAAGGACATACGCCTAAAGACGACAACGAAGCAGATGCTTTAGCAATTTTATATTTAATGAAAGAAGGGAGGACACATGTCCAGTAAATTACCGTGGACGAGGCTGTTTGCAGATAGGTGGATTCTTGATCTTGCTTGTTTATCTCCCATTGAATGCAATGTTTATATAAAGTTGCGTTTGCAAATGCTTTATACTGGAGAACCGCTTTTAAATAACACGAAGGTCTGGGCTAATTACACTGGCTGTTCAGTAAAAATGTTTATTAAAGCGTTAGAAGTTTTAATAAGCATAGGTCATATCGAAAGTTTAGACGATGGATGTTTATGGAGTTTAAAAGTTGAAGAAGAACTCAATAACTCTAATGAAAGCTTAGATAAGGTATCGAAGACATCTCGGTCAAAGAAGTTCTCAGAGAGAGCAAAGAAAGCAGCGCAGGCAAGATGGGATAAACATACAAATGATGCTTGTGATGATGCTAAAGCCATGCTTAATGATGCTAAATCTGTTAAGTATGATGCTAAGAGTATGCTTAAGGATGCTAAGCATGATGCTTACGACATGCTTAATGATGCCTATATATATAACATAAACAATAACATTAACAGTTATAATAAAAAAACTAAAACTATCGTTTTAGCAAAAAAAGAAATTGGTTCTGAAGATTTAGAAACAATCGATTTGGTTGACGAGCCAACAGAGGTTGCTGCTGTTGAGAGCACATCAGAGCAAATCACAACGGGTGTAGAAAACCAACCTCCCTTTCACGAGCAAGAGAACGTTTCCCAAAAAGCAAAACGAGCGCAAGCTAATCGCGGCTGTCGATTGCCTACGGATTTTGAACCCGATTACGATTTTGCCATTGCAAAGGGCTTGCCTCCAGAGCGCGTGAAAGTCGAAATCGCAAAGTTTAGAGATTATTGGCGTTCAAAAGCCGGAGCAAATGCAACCAAAACCGATTGGCAAGCAACATGGCGTAACTGGGTGCGAAAGGCTATCGAGGATTTAGAAAAAACGAAAAACACGAATAACAATGGTGGAAACAATGGAAACTTTTCAAAAGATCAAAGAACTCGTGGTGGTACCGGAGAGACAATCCGTAATCTTATCGGTGCAACACAGCTTAGTGACACCTCTACAAGATACCGTGCAACAGATAGAGCAATGTGTAACTCTGGAGTTTCCATGGACCTTGAGAAATGGCATTCAATTGACAGCAACCCTAGAGAAACAAGCTTTAGAAGCTTATCAGACTGTTCAAAACTTACTTACCGTGAAAGCGTCTGTTGAAGACATAGCAGAGGCTCTTGATGTGCTTGAAGGTGGTTTGACAATGCAAAAAGTTTCAAATGTAGAAGCGCGTGCAAAGGCTTATATCGCAGCTCTTAACGGCATTTCACTCTGGTCTTTGTTGCAAGCTGTTAAAAATCTTATACGTGGAGAAGCTAAAGGCATGTCAACAACCTTTGTCCCCTCTTGTGCTGATCTTGCGCAGTATTGTCGTGATTTAGAAAGCAGGCTTTATGGTGTTGCTGAGAGAGTTTTTACAGCAGTTGAAAATACGCGTAACCTAGCCTTAGGAGGCAAGCGCATTTCATTCATGAGAATAGGCAAGCCTAGTGAAGAGTGTCATGACAGTAGCAATTCTAAAGCGGCTTAAAACAGCAAACTAGTGAAAAGTGCTGATCATTTTACGATTAGGTATGTGTTTAAATCGACAAAAAGATACCGTACAAAGCGATTTAAAGATTTTACGATAAAACCATATCTGTAATATAAAACGCTCTGTACGGTCAAATTTTAGGTAAATAGACCAATTGGTAAAATTATGGACTAAAAACATGAGAAT
>NZ_JBHIOE010000025.1:0-1087 GCF_042195335.1 Bartonella sp. CL25QHWL
TGCACCTTAATGCGTTGCAAACCATCAAAGCTTGTGTAAGTACAATTGCCCTTTTTGCCACGCCGCTCCACACCATATTCTTGCGCAAGCAAGCTATCAAAATCACTCAAATCCGCAATCGTATGGTTGTTAAAACGTGCAATCCTTGCCGATAATTCTTTCGCAAAACCCATAATTTTGCGCACCGTTTCATCCTCTAACAAATCCGCAGGGCGGATCAGGTTTACCGGCACCAAAGCCCCTTTCGCATCCTTCATATAACGCGTACCTTCAAGTTCAATTTGTGGATTCATCACCAACTTCCTCCTTATGTTTTTTGAAACCGACGAAATGGCACAACATCCCCTGAAGAAGGCGCACATCCCGCTTTCAATTGCCAACGACACCGCATAAGCTCATGACCTAAAACGTGGTTATAGCCTGCCAAACGACGCAAATACTCATTCAATTCTCGAACATCTTGTCCATGCAAAAAAATCCCATCCATTTCATGTTTTAACAAGGCAGAGCGCAAAGCAATCAAGCTATCTCTTACCATATAGGGGTTGCGTTCCATCATTTGCTTCCTCCAAAATCCATATAAATCACACGATTGCTCTCATCCGCATCAGAGCCTTCACACTCAGCCAAAACTTCTGAAACTTGGCCTTCCAAAACCGCATCCGCTTCCCCCAAACGGTGAACACTCAACTCCAATTCAAGCAATAACGCCAAATCAACACACAATTTAAGCTGTTCTCCAATATCAAAACCGCATTGATAATCGTCATAAAGACCAACAAGCGTATCGGATAATTCTTTGTCGCATAAAGAGATCATGCCAATTCCTCCACGTCACGGTTTTTCCATGCCGCTTTGACATGTTTCAGGGTCACCTCACACCCATCTCCAAGCGCTGCCATGCGTGCCAACATCATGGTTTTGTCAATTTGCCGCAAAGCACCAGCTTTCAAACCAATTCCCGTCAAAAACTTTATCGCACCAACATCTTCAATCCCCCAATCATGAATGCGCGCTGCAATATCCTCACTATAGGGCTTGCGCCGTTTCAAATGCATCGCCAATCGGCTTTTAATTTGCGCATAAG
>NZ_JBHIOE010000025.1:1097-5332 GCF_042195335.1 Bartonella sp. CL25QHWL
CATTTCTAATACGATGCAACTTGGTAATTAATTTGCGCACATGAAGTCACATTCTGTGGATGAACAAACCGTCCAGCGATTTCTTCATTGCCAACCAAAGCCAACCCCGTACCATTAATATCAACAAAGTGGCGCAACTGATTAATCGCCTCATCCGTTAAATTTTGCGCTTCATCAACAATCAACAACGTGCCACTGCCCACGCGCTCTAATTTCTTACCAATCGCACGCGTTAAGCGGGTGGGATTATATTCCACCACTTCCAATTCTGCTGCCATATCATTCAAAATACCGTGAACACTGCGCGTATGCGGGCTGGCTGTCACCAAATAAACATGCGGGCGGGTAGAGCGATAATGGCGGCAGGTTTCGGTCTTACCACTGCCCGCATCAAGCGTAATCATCACCATATCCCCCGTACTTTGTGCCAGTGTTAAAGTATCAATAATCTCACTGGCAATTCGATTCCTCTGAAAGGCTGGTTTTTCAGGAATGCGCTCCAAAAACCCCGCCGTTTCCTTTAAAACCTCAACCCATTGTTGAACCTTTGCATTTTGCTTCCCCAATTGCCCCGCATAACTGCCCGCATACCATTGCGAAAACGTCCCATCCGGCATGCCTATGCGCCGCGCCACCTCTGCTTTCGACCAATCATTCATTTGCCCCAAAGCTCTGACTGAATCCACAAGCTCATTCCATAAAGCAATGTCATCACTGTTGCGGTTTTGTGCTGTTCCATTGGGCTGGATTTTAGGTCGCGCCCAAGGATTTTTATCGACCGTTGCATTTATCGCGTTTTTCATGTATATTCCCCTCTGTATTGATTTTAGACTATTGATAAGGGGAAGGGCTCCCACCCGCCCCTTTCTTTTGTCTTTAGAATGAACATTTAAAAGCCGTACGCGATACTAAAACGGCTAACCTTGCAAATCCCCTCTCTTTCTCACACATCAGGGAACTTGCTAACTCCACGCATCTCTCCCGATCAGGCAAAGATACCTAGAAACTTCATGTATTGATTAGACTTTTAAAGGATTAAGATTCCTCCCCCCCTTTCTTTGTTAACGCTTCAAGCTGATACGCGATACAAAACCAGCTTCCTTTTGAGAATTCTTATAAACCCCCCCTCTCTTTTCCTATTTCCTTATTCTATTGCTTGGGAAACTTGATCACCTCACGCCCCTCATCAGAGGCGGAAAGCTTTCTCAAAGCTTTATGCAAGTGTTGACTGAATTCTTCCTCCCCCAAAGCCTCATCATCGTCTGCTTTCAAAGCTAAATTCCCCACATTGTTTGGCATCAAGCGGCTCACCTTTGGCTTTATCGGAAGCTTAGATTTGAACGCTTCATCCTTTTTCTCAAGGCGACCATAAACATCGGCCAAGTGATCAGGCGCAAGCTTTGCTGCCAACTGTTTTTCTGCTTTAACAGCCTTCACATATTCTTTACGCAAACGCCCATTCAAGCGCGCCGCCTGCTGGTCATAAAAACCTACATCAGAAAGGCATGGTGCCAAACAAAGCAACCGATTGTTCAAATCATAAACCCGTAAATCTTGATGCAAATTATCCGGATCAAAGCGTACAATCACTTTTTTCCCCGCATGCTCATTCAACGCCCGCGCCCAATAACGATTGCCATAAAAATGGATCTCGCCCGTACCCTTTTGCGCACGCAATGCCTCAGGGGTTAAAAGCCATAAAGCCCGTTGTGCTGCCGTTGCTTGCCGAATAATCGTCCCCTCGGCTTGCAAGCTCTCTGTAAAGGTCTCATCAAAACTGCGCCCCGCACAATTAACCGCTTTGCGCCCTGCTTGCGCATTATGCGCCACAATTTGCGCACCAACATGGGCTTTAAACGCTTCAAATCCTATCGCGCGCTTGCCGTAATCTTCAGGCTTGGCATCCGGTTTATTGCCCGTATAAGCCCCTGCACAAAAGGGATGTTTGGAAATCGCTTCTGCCAGATCACGCCATGCCCGCTCAATCGGTTTAGACTGTCCGCTATAAGGGGTGGTCCATTGCAATTGCACACCCAAACTCGTCAAAAGCCCCTGCGGATCATCCGGCTTAATCTTAAAACGAAAACGGTTTTGCACACCTCCAGAAATCCACTTGCTGGTAAAAGCACGCCCATTATCCAAGGTCATACGCTCCGGTATCCCATAAGCTTCCACCATGTCCCCAATCACCAAACGAACGATTTCCCAAGTCTCAGCATCTGACAAGCGCCACGATAAAATCTTGCCCGAATAAAGATCTTGAATGGCAATCAGATAAAGCCGCACAGGCTTCTCTGTCCAAGGAACATTAACAAAAACATCCAGCTTATGCCCGTCCATATTCACTGCTTGCAGTGCATGCAAGCTCGAGCGATCACGCCGTTGGGCTGGATAAAGCTTTTTTGCCTTTTCTTCTCCCTCACGCGCTAAAACCACAACCGCTTTGGAAATTTGCGCCTTAAAACGACGCCGCAAAGCCCGCTCTGAAGGAATGGGCTGCCAACCCCGCTCCTGTGCAACCGAAACCATCCGCCGATAACACGCCGAAAAAGCAGGTTTAGAGGGGCGCAAATAATCCGAACAAAAAACCTCCCACGCCCCCTCATGACACGGCGCAAATTGCGAAACATTCTCCTCACCATAACAAGGTGCAAGCGCTGCCAACCAATCAGGGCGCTCATACCCCTCCACCATCTGCCGCCAATTAAAAAGCGACATCCGGCTCACACCAAATTGCACCGCACTCAAACTTGCCGCATCATGCACACCCATACCGGCATGGAGTAAATCTTCCCAAAAGCAAAGTGCCTTCAAACGCTCTTCACAGCGCCTTTTATGCGCCTTGGAAAGCCCCTCATAACGCACCCAAATACTTGTCTTTTGATCGCTTTTCTCTGTCTTTTCTTCTACACAAACCCCACCAAACCGCACCAACAACGCCGCCCGCGCCCCCTCCGGCAATAAAGAAATGTGATACTCCCAAACCGGCTTGGTTTTGCCTCCCACTTTCCTCGAAAGTTCAGAGTTTTTTCTCCAATATGCCCGTCCGTGGTTTTCAAGACTTTTATATGTTTTCGGCAACCCTGGCAAAGCTGCCTCAGCCAATTCGGCAATAGTAAACCATTCCTTCATGGCTGCCCCCTTTTAATGCGAACCGGCGTTGCGCGCATGGCTTTCAATCGCACTGCAATCTCCCGCTGTTCCTGCTGCAACCGCGCAATTTCTGCTAACCGCGCCTCATCCCCTTGCAACAGCAACAATCCATCTTCACTCACCACCTCATCCCAGAGCCAAAATGCCTCTGTCGCCCGCACAAATGCCTTAAACCGTGGCAGGGAAATATCCACCTGCTTACTTTCCGCAACATAAGCATCCAAACTCGCCTTACTTACACACCCAATCCCTAAATAATGCGCCATACGCTCCGCAATCACACTGCGCTCATGCCGGCATTCTCTCAAAGCCCGCGCCATCGCACGCTTAATGCGTGAGCGAAACCGCCCTAAATCAATCTGCGCAACGGGTTCACGACAAGGAAAAACCGGCTTTTGGAAAAAATCAAGCTGCCCGCAACCATGCCTCTTCATGACAGCACCTCCCCCGATTGCTTGTTCAAATAATCATAAAACCGCGCCCGTGTCTGTGCATCCGCTCTCTGCCAAACACCCAATAACTGAGCAAAAACCCGCTCCTGTTCATTAATTTGCGGCGGCGTATTAATCCCATTGACCAAATCAACAGCCCGCCGTAAATCCCCCTCAACCTGTTGCAAAGCAATCGCCACCCGCCGTTGCGCAACCGGCTCCATCTTGGCAAGCTTCAACAATTGCGCTTGATTATCCGCCAATGCCGTCCCCCGCAAAACAGAGCGTAATTCTGGCTGTAAATACTTGGAAATACGATTAAGTCGTCTCACTGACTCTTCAGATAAACCAATGCGATCTGCCACATGTCTAGCAAAGCAAAAAGTAACTCCCTTATCACTTTCTTCATCGGTATGAGCAATTCGGTCAACTTGACCGAATTGCTCTTTTTTGACTTTATGTTGATTACTACCGTCCCCACCAACCTTAATTTCCCCATACTTCTTTTCCCACAACTCGCGGTAAGTCTGGACAAAAAGCGCACGATCAATCACTGACAATTCATTGCGAAAGAGGTTTTCAGCAACCTCTAAAAGCGCAGCATTGTCCTTATCCGCCTGCACCACAACCGCATCAATTTCGCTATAGCCT
>NZ_JBHIOE010000025.1:5379-7667 GCF_042195335.1 Bartonella sp. CL25QHWL
AGCAATCAGCGTGTAATTACCTTCCTTAGCATTGGGGGTATGGCGCACCGTAATCGGATTCATCAATCCCTCCCGCGCCATTGATTGTGCAAGTGCCTTGGCATGCTCATCATCCACAGGGCGTATACGCTCCGGCACCACAATCACATCAAGAGCAAGCTTTTGAAACTGTGCCATCACGCTGCCGCCTTTCTGATCTCTTTAAAGAATAAATCCATCGCACGCCCCGCCCATCTTCGATAAGCTTTCGCAAAAACGGGTTCTTCCAAACGCCGGTTAATCACTTGCATAGATAGAGAAATAGAAGTCCGCTGACGTGCCTGTATCGCAACAATACGCCGCCGTGGCACCTCAAACTGATAATGCAAAATATGAATAACAATCTGTCGCGCTAACGCCGCATCAAATAAGCCATGCGGAGGGTCAATAATATACCGGATCGGCAGATGCTTAAATCCACCACTCACCGCCTTAAAAGAACAGGCAAGCATAGCTTCCAAACGTTCAACCTCCGAATAAGGATTAACGATATCGCTTCTGGCTTCTGGGGTCCATAAATTACAAGCAGCAACCATAACCACCCCCTATAAAAACAATATGACCACCATTTAATCGCCAGAACCACCCCATGCAAACGGCTGTTCTATGATGCAACTCTATGCAATTTATCTTGCCTATTTCGTACTGATCTTTAGACATTGATAAACCTTTTTATCTTATGGTATTTAAATTCATGGCAAATGCGCAAAAGCGCAAAGCCGTGTAACGAAGTTCAAGCAGCATTACCGCGCAAAGCAGAATGCGCACGCGAATCTGTGTTGGCATGTTTTGCTGCTTTAAAAATGCGACGGCGACTTTTGGGGTAGCGGTCGCTAAAAACCTGCTCGACGGGCAAACCGATAAAATCGGCAATAGCACGTTCGGCTTTCTCGTTAGATCGTGTCCAAATGTGTTGAACACTGGATGACGAGAGTTGATAAGCTTTCGCGAGCTCCGCCAAGGTCATGTTACGGCGGCGTAGCTCAGCTAAAATACTATGGCGATCCCAAACTTGGATGCATGTTTGTGTGGTTGTCATAAACTTCGCTCCTGCTTCAAACGGATGCTCCCACATCCGTTTTTTGTGGGGTTAATTGTAAAATATCTGCCCTCTATATCGGGCGGTAATAATAGTTATGATTTACATTTATAAATTTGTCAACCCTAAATGTAAATCTGGAGTGATTTTTTTTGGCAAGATCTGAAAAAAAACCTAAAACAGAACTGGCAAAGCGGTTATGTGAAGTACGGATCGCTCTTGGTTTTACTCAGCGCAAGCAGTTTGCTGATCATCTTACAGTACCAGAAAGTACTATGTATAATTACGAAACTGGCTTACGCGAACCGCCTTCATCAATGTTAGTAATTTACAAAAATATTTGTGGTATAGACGTCAATTGGCTTCTCACTGGAGAAGGCGAAATGTTTACAGACATGGAAAAGGCGAAAGCAGCTGGTTTTAAACCACAAACTATCCCTGCTGGTCTCATGAAAAAGCTTGGTCGCATAGCTTATACAACCTATCGCGATGCAAATATAAAACTCCCCCCTGAAGATATAGCGGAATTAGCGGCAGAGCTTTATAAAAAGTTACAAGAGCTTGTTCAAGACATCAACGACATGGAAGAAGTAGAAGCGACTTTCCCTCTTCTTAAAATTCATTTAAAGCGTCAAATAGAAGCTGAAAGAGTACATCTAGAAACTACACAAAATACGGCTTAATGCCTCTTTAATATGAAAAATCGATATGAAAATCTTTTTACATTAAAAAAATAATATAACTATTTGATTAATAAGTATATATTGCCTCTAAAAATAGATAATCATCAATAGGTGAAAATCTTTTTTGCTTTTTTGGTTATTTTTGGCTGATTTTGGAGTCAATTGAACTTTTGGAGTGATTTTTTTCACAGGGTCTTC
The DNA here is from genome assembly GCF_042195335.1 of Bartonella sp. CL25QHWL. Lineage (NCBI taxonomy): Bacteria > Pseudomonadati > Pseudomonadota > Alphaproteobacteria > Hyphomicrobiales > Bartonellaceae > Bartonella > Bartonella sp. CL25QHWL. Next base: position 7,339 of record NZ_JBHIOE010000025.1, read on the forward strand.
AAAGGCGGTTTTCTGGGCTTTCACAGGGTTTTCAAAGACCTTTCAAAGCCTTCTCTCATTTTTACCTTTAAAACGCTCTTTTTTCTGATTTTCGCTCTTTTTAGCTCTTTTTTACAATTTTAGGTGTCAAAATCTATTTTGACAAAACGCGCATTTAATGCTAAATTTTATACATAAAAACAACAAATTACCACGTATTCCTACCTAATCCCACCTTTTCCCACTTAGTATAAAACCTAGTGTCAAACTACAAGCGGGTTTTGTATATTTTGACACTAGGTTTTGTACCAATTTATTTTTTCTCAAAGAGTTTTAAAGATGTTCTCAAA
>NZ_JBHIOE010000026.1:0-7246 GCF_042195335.1 Bartonella sp. CL25QHWL
AACGCTGAAGCCACATCTGTATAGCTCTCCTCACTCTCAGTACCATCAGATTTTACTGTTTTAACCGTGAACTTAGGCTTGCTCCATTGGCCATCCTCATACTTAGCACCACCACCTAAAGACTTCGCAACATTGCTCCCTAGAGCATATAGCTGGTTACCAGCTACAGCATCCGTTGACGTTCTACTAATGTCTCCATTTTTAAGAGACGTAATCTTGCTGTTCTCTTTACTATCCCCATGCGTCGCTACAAAGGCATTCGCCGTTTGGCTCCAGATTAAAGAATCACTTTTTTCACCAGCAATTTCTTTGCTAATCTCATTTTTAATATTCGCGATAGAATCACCAATACCGGCAAAGGCAGTCGCGACACTGTCATAAGTCGAGTCAGTAACGTCACCATCAGAATTGAAGCGCTTAACCTTGAATGTAGGAGCAGTCCACGTGCCATTCTCATACTTAGCGTTACCACCTAAAGATTTTGCAACTTTATCACCTAGAGTATAAAGCTGGGAACCATTAACGGCATCGGTTGACATTTTTGAGAGCTCACCAGGAGAAACCTTCAAAAGACGCCGTGTCTTACCTTCACTACTCTCAAAAGTCACGTCAGTTAATACTGAGGTAGGAGCAATAGCTATCACAGTTGGCCCATCATCCGCTCGGTTTAGTGCACTGGGTAAGCTTCTTATAAGAGAAAAGCTGTCTGTGTTCTTATGCTGATCATCACTTTGAGATGGATTATCTTGTTTTTCCCCAATAGCATGGGGTTCCTTTATCTCAACAAGCTGATGATTTAAACCTGCCAAATCACTATTAGTGCCAGAAAATGCATCCGCAACACTTTTATAACCTTCTACATTCTTATAACCTTCCGTACCTGCAAATGCAGTATCAAAAGCAGCTTTAGTCTGAAACTTAATATTAAGACTAAAGTTCTTGGGGGTATCCTCCCCCTCCACAAATGCAGAGCCACTATCTCTATACAATTTACTGCCAACTACATAGGCTGGCGGTATACCTTTAAGCGCATTTGCACCACCACTAAAGTCGTTTGATTTGTTATTTAAAATCTGAGTAGCAGCAGCAACAGGAGAAACATTTGATAAAAAGATAATCACTGAAGCCAATGAAAGCGCTTTAATAAAAAGCCGTCGATAAAACGAGCAAGAATTTTTACAATCATTCACCACTAGCGCTTTTGGTGTGGTATATAATTTTTTCATAACAAATTCTCCAAATAAGAAATACATATTTAGAACATTAAAAAGTCATATTTCAGTGCTAGGGGTGATTAACGACGTGATTTTTGTTTGTTCTCTATAAAGTTTGAGTTTGCCGCAGAGGCGAACAGAAGTAATTAGAAGTCCGGCAAGGTTGTGATGGACGTTGATTAAAGGTTTGGTTAATGGGTTTTTTATTTTTTCCGCTTTTAAGAAGGATGCTTTTTTTTGCAACAAAACTCCTGAATGAGGGTGAAAAACGGATATGAAGAAGACATACTTGCGCCCTATTGTTAGATCTGCGGTTTATAGTTTTTAAAGTAAAAGAGTTCATTTTGTATAATTAAGAGGCTGTAATGTTTATTAGGGGAAAAGGTTAAGTTGTTGGCTGAATGATTTAGAGTACTTGTTGTGAAATCATTACGCTTTTATCGCGGGGGTAAGAGGTATACTCTTGAGCTTTAGATTTTTTTCTCTCAAAGAGCTTCAAAATAAAATGAAGGTGATTGTTTGTTTTTTTCATAATCCGTCGCGCCCCCCTTGCGAGCATCTTTCTGTTTTTACCAAAATGAGTCTTACTAAAGAATATTTCGCAATGTTATAGACTATTGCGTAAAATAGCAAGAGGAAAATGAATTTAATTATTTTTACAGAATGAGTCTTTCCGATTTATACAATCGTAAAATATCCTTATAACTTTAAAATTCATAGATTCCATGCACTATAGACTTGTCTAGAGGTTCTGTTTAATCGTTCGTTTTAGGTGTCCCATTTTGATCAAAATGAGTCTTACTAATAATTGCCGCTGTTGCATACCTCATGATTGCTACTGCTATGCACAGAGCAAATAAATAAAATAATAATAATACGATTTTTGATTTTTTTAAACGTATCCCCCCAATGGATATTTTCTATCAATGAAATTATAGAACGTACAGTTTTAAAATACTGTGCGATTACGCACTCTATCAATTTATATGAGAGTATTACGCTGTATTTATAAAATTTTTGTTAAAGTAATTCACTTTTTACTAAAATCAATCTCACTAAGATTATTACTATAGAATACCTTGTTATAAGACTTTATAAGTATACTACTCTATGGACTTCTCTGTAAAATATTACTTCTCTATAATATAAAATTTCGCCCTTGTCTGATGAGACAAGGGCGAAACTTCGCTTAAATTGTAGTTTTTCATATTCTCTGGTGTTATTTTAATTTCAGAGTTATTCCACCACCTACACCCCACTGACCGCCAGCACTGGTTGCTGATAGATTAGAACGAATCTTGCCATCTTCAGATGTATAACCTGCACCAATCGCAAAGGCAGATTGTCCACGCCAAAAACCACCACCAAATGAAACACTCACAGATCCTGGGTCATCGAAGTAACGTAAGTTAGAGACTGCCAAACCAATCGCTGCTGCTTGCCTTGCCTCTTTGCGCACATTCGTAATATCATAACTTAGTGCGTCAAACTTCATATCGGTATAGGATTTCGCCGCATTAACACCATTATCGACTTGTTCTTTAGTATACTCTTTCGCACTTTCAAGAGTAATCTTCATCTGCTCCGCGGTATGATCGTATAACTGACCACCATTCACTGCGTCCTTAGAGCCATGTTCAATTTTTCCACCTTGAACATTCGTAATCAAAACAGGCTCACTGTCATCGACACCTTTTAGAGTGATGCTATTGATTTTCTTTCCGCTATCATCGGTATCATAGCTAACCGCAACATTCACCTTGTTTTCAACTTCTGTTACCCTGTCTGTAACGTCGGTTACATTTTTTTCAACTTCTGTTACCTTGTTATTCATCTGCGAAAACTGATAGTCAGTCACTTCATAAGTTGACTTTTCTAAAATTTCACTAGGAGCAACAGTTACCGTGGTTGAATTATCCGCCTCATCTATGGCGCTTTCTTCCTCATCTATGGCAAGAGGTAAGCTTCTTAGAAAACGTGCGCTTCTCATAAAAGGAAAGCCTTCTGAAATAATATCCGAAGAATTATCTTGAGGTGTATAACTTTTTTCAATAATACCAACGCTATCCTTTATCTTAACAATCTCCTCATTCAAACTTGTGAAAGCACTATTAACGCCAGAAAACGCATCTGCAACATTAGTATAGTTTTTCTCAGTTTCATTACCATTCTTATCAAAGGCTTTAACTGTAAATGTAGGATCTGACCATTTTCCCGCTTTATCATATCCAGCACCACCGCCAAAATAATGTGCAAATGCCTGAGCCATAAAATAAATTTGACCACCATTTACCGCTTCGGTCGATGTTGCCGTAAATGCACCCCCTTTAACACCAGAGAGAACTCGTGGAAAATTAATACCGTTTGCAATATCTATTCTATCACCACCCTTGTCTCCACCAATCGTAATAAGCCCAACGCTATTTTGCCTAACAAAACTATCACCTGTCACACTTTCGATCTTTTGATTAAGATTCGTAAAAGAACTACTTACACCAGAAAGCGCATCCCCAACATTCTGATAGTTCTTTTCAGTCCCACTACCATTTTTATCAAAAACCTTAACTGTAAAAGTAGGAGCATTCCAGTTTCCATCTTTATCATATCCAGCATTATCACTCAAATAGCCTGCAACTACATTGCTCATGGCATAAAATTGAGAGCCATTTATCGCATCAGTCGATGTTGCTGTAATCGAACCAGCCTTAACACCCGCAAGAGTCCGTGCCACATTATCAACATTCGCGATATTTACCCTGGCCCCACTTACTTTTCCACCAATGGTAATAAGTCCGGTATCATCTTGCTTAACAAGATTATCACCTGTCCCATCAATGACTATATTCTCAATCTTTTTATCAAGATTTGTGAAAGAACTACTTACGCCAGTAAAGGCATCCGCAACACTCGTATAGTCCTTTTCAGCTCCATTACCATTTTTATCAAAGACCTTAACTGTAAAAGTAGGAGCACTCCAGTTTCCATCTTTATAACCAGCACCACCGCCAAAATAGCCTGCAACTACATTGCTCATGGAATAAAGTTGAGAACCATTTATCGCATCAGTAGACACTGCTGTAATCGAACCAGCCTTAACACCTGTAAGAGTCCGAACTGCATTATCAACGTTTGCAATGCTTACCTTAGTTCCACTTACTTTTCCACCAATGCTAATAAGTCCTGTATCATCTTGCTTAACAAGACTATTACTTGCCACCTTAATATTTTCAATCTTTGCATCAAGATTCGTGAAAGAACTACTTACGCCAGTAAAGGCATCCGCAACACTCGTATAGTCCTTTTCAGCTCCATCACCATTTTTATCAAAGACCTTAACTGTAAAAGTAGGAGCTATCCAGTTTCCTTTTCTATCGTATCCAGCACCACCGCCAAAAGAGATCGCAGTACTGATGCCTTGGGAAAAAAGCTGAGAACCATTGACTGCATCATACGAGACTGGCGAAACCCAACCATCAGCAACACCAGTAAGAGTCCTCAATCCATGAGAGCTATTTGCGATAGTTATTCTATTACCACCTACGTCCGCACCAATTGTAATAAGTCCTGATGCATCTTGCTTAACAAACTTATCATACGTGGATTCAGCGACATAATTCTGCAAACCATACAACGCAGAAGCAACATCTCTATATATTTTACCTCTAATTATATAGGTTGGCGCAATACTTTTACGTATATTTGTACCTCCGCCAAAATACTGTTCTACATTACCCCAAAGATCACAAGCAAAAACAGGAGAAGCATTTGATAAAAAAGCAGCTACTGACACTAATGAAAGCGTTTTTATAAAAGGTAATCGATAAGACGAGCAAGAATTTTTTAAATTACTCACTGCTAGTGTGTGTGGTGTGGTATATAATATTTTTTTCATAATAAATCCTCTAAGTAAAAAAAACATATTAAAAACATTAAAAAGACATATTCCGGTGCTACTAAGCTCTAGAGGTAGTTTTTTCTTGTTTTATAAAAGATTAGGGTTGTCATAATGCGGAAGAGGACTATCTAAGATATCAATGAGGTTGTAGTCCACCTTGATTGATAGTCCGATTAATAAGGTTTATTTTCCCCTTTTAGGGGGGATTTTCTTTCTGTAGCAGAGCCTTTAAATTTAAAGGCGAAGAAAGGTGAAAGAAGTGTAGAAAAAACATGTTTGCGCGCTATTATTAAGTGTTGTGTGTTTAAGAGGCAATAAAGGATGTTTATTGCGCAAGGGAGTTAAGTTGTTTGTTGAGTAATTTAGAGCGTTTTTTGTAGGGTTATTGTGCTTTTGTCGTGAAAATAAGCGAGATACCCATGAGTTTTATATTTGTATCTCTTAAAGCTTTTTGAGATCAGACGATTGTGATTTTGTAATTTTTCCATAACTTACCGCACCCCGCTTTGCGAGAAGATTTCTAGTTTATTTTAATTAATTTTTCGCACTCTATACAGATTATTAAAAAATAGCAAGGAAAAAATAATTTAATTATTTTTTTATATTTTTATATAATGCGTCTTTCTGATTCTTGAAATAATTCTAGAATTCATAGCCTCATTGTTTACACTTTAGGCTTTTATAAAAGTGCTGGTGCATCGTTATGCTTTAAATATCCCTGTTGTGATCAAAGTGAGTCTTACTTAATCATTCCCGCTGCTACATACAAAGAAAATAATAAAAATGGAAAAAATGAGATTTTTTATTTCTTTAAGCATACCCCCTAGTGGATATTCCTATTAATAAAATTATAAACTGTACAGTTTTAAAATATTGTGCGATTACGCGTGCTCTATTAATTTATATAAAAACATCACTCTGCATTTGTAATTTTTTTTGTTAAAATGCTTCACTGTAACTAAAATTAGTCCCACTAAGATTATTATTACAAAATACATTGTTATAAAACTTTACAAGTATACTACTCTATGAGTTTCTGTGTAAAATATCACTTCTTTATAAAATTTTTACCCTTGTCTGATGAAACAAGGGCGAATGCGTTTTTTATTATTAATGCAGTGTTAAGTTTACTCCTGCACTTAACCCCCTGTAACCTCTTGCACTCGTGACAGATATATTAGAGCGAATCTTTCCATCTTCTGACATATAAACGGTTCCAATAGCTCAAGCCAATCGACTACGCCATAAACCACTACCAAAACAAAGACTTAAAGACCAAAGGATATTAAAATAACTTAAATTCGATACTTCTAAACCAACAGAGGATGCCTGTCTTGCTTCTTTCTGAGCTGTCTTAATATCACATCTTAATGCTTCAAATTTTGTATCCGTGTAAGATTTTGCATCATTAACAACATTACTCATTGCATTATACTATGGATTCAGAAAAACATTTATCTATATATTTTTTCGCATCATTAAAAACTGTCTTAATCTGCTGCTCACTGTCATGTAATTGATCACCTTTTATGGCATTATACAATCCAATAATAATCTTATCAGCAGTAGAATTATGCAAAATAAAATACCCCCTATCTTGTCATAAAAAACAATGCTGCATTCATTAATAATATTATTACAATATATTAAAAATAAATATCGATTACTCAAATAATTCCTTTTGGAGATGATAAATGATTTTTTCATATAAAATTTCATAATAAAAAATATATTTTTACTCGAAATACGCCCTTATCTTCTATTGCTATTCATTTATGATGAAAATAACTTTCCTTCTCTTTAAATGGCACATGTAACGCATTTGATAAGAGAAGGAAAATTTATTTCGAATTTTCTATTGTTAATTCAGTGTTACCCTAAATCCAGCACCTACCCCCCAATGTCCCCCAGAACTCGTTGCAGATACGTTAGAGCGAAATCTTCCATTTTCAGACATATAACCAGCACCAAGAGCAAGTGCAGATTGACTGCGCCATACACCCGTACCAAATGAAAAACTTAATTTTCCCGGTGTATCGTCATAGCTTAAATTAGATACTGCTAGACCAATAGCAGCAGCTTGTCTTGCTTCTTTCCGAACATCCTGAATAGCATAATTCAACGTCTCAAATTTCAT
>NZ_JBHIOE010000027.1:0-2383 GCF_042195335.1 Bartonella sp. CL25QHWL
AGCAGGTACACAGTTGTTTTCAAAAGTGAATGCACGGGCTTTTGATACGGCTTTTATCGGATGGAATAATGATTCTGCGGATCCTCATACAATGGCTTCACGTCTTGTTTATAATCCAGATAATCGGCTTGAGGCAAAAAATACAGCCTATCCTAGTTGGCAGCATGGGTATTTTGATGCCAAAATGAATAAAAAAGTTGAAGAGGCGTTGTTTCAAAAAGATCCGCAAAAACGGGCACAAATATATGCTGATTTACAACGTGAACTTATGCAAAAAGGACCTTATGCGTTTATCTATCAGAAATATACTGTTATTGCGATGACGCCTGATGTCAAAAAGTGGGTTTGGAATAGTGCGCCACATATTTTTTATAGTAAAATTGAAAAATAAGAGTGTCTTCAATGCTGTTCAATAGATAAAGGGCATCGTCATGATATATTCGGCGTATTGTATAAATTTTCAAGTTTTGCAATGCGTCGAAGATCATAGGTAATGCGTGATATATTGTTGAATGTCTTTTCAAGACATTCGTTTAAAGATATTTTTCATTCTCATTAGAGGTGTATTTAAGTGGATGTTAAGATCGATATTTCAATTTCTCTGAATTAGAAAGTGGTCAATTTATTTGTTAAAAAACTGAGTATAACATAAAGAAACTAAGTGTAACAAATATCGCGGAATTTAGTGGTGCTAAAGGTGCAAAGGTTTTGCTGTGTTGAAGGAAAGTTTTGTTATGGGTGGGTACACAAGGGATATCAGTTTTTTATAGTGTTCATATTTTCTTTTGCTTTGAAAGATGATGAGATGTCATTTGGAGGGTGTTATTTTACGGGGAGTGATGAAAAAATTAAATTTTCTTTTGAAGAAGGAATAAAAGTCGTTGCACTTGGCAAACTGACAAATTTTCCTGTTTTATCAAATCGTCAAATTATTATGAAGGCTCTTTGTTATTAAGGTACTTGAGCCAAAAGGGGTAGTGCTTTGATGGTATAGAACACGCCGGAAGAAATACGAGACAAGCTTGCTTAACAAGATAGAAAAAATACAGGTTTTATAGTCTTTAATAGTAGGCGTTATGATATCGTGAATAAGCTCTGTTGTTGGTGAGCGTTCATTGTATATCAGAGTGTTTTCCTTTGTATGTTTTAGTTTGGCTTATAAGTGTAGACAGGAGGAGTCATTGACAAGAGGTGCTTGTTCTTGAAGGTTTTAAAGTTTGATCTTTAGGAGCCTATCGTTCGTCTAAACTTAATTATTAAGCACGTTTTGCTGCATGGGGAATTTATACAATAAACGTTAAAAGGAAAATTCTATGAACGTGAAAGGTTCTATGAACGTGAAAAGAAAAATATTGAAAAAGGGCGGTTCTTTTATTTCTGCTGTTCTTGCAATGGGGATGTTTGTGCAACAAGTTTCAGCGAAAACACCTGCTGATACGCTTGTGATGGCTTGGAATCTCGATCCAATAAGTACATTTGACCCTGCACAACTCAATGACCGTTATGGAATTGAATTGGTTAACAATATTTGTGATAATTTAGTCGTTTCTGCTACAGATGATGCTACTAAAATGGTTCCCTCGTTAGCGAAGAGTTGGGATGTTTTAAGTGATGATCAGAGTACTGTGATTACTTTTCATTTGCGTGATGGTTTGAAGTTCAACGATGGTCGTCCTGCGAATGCCAATGATCTTGTTTGGGGTATGAAGCGGGTTGTCAAATTGAAATTGTCTAATGCGGCAACATTTAATGAATATGGGATTACAGAACAAAATGTTGATGAGGCTTTTCAAGCACCGGATGACAAAACGGTGGTGATGAAATTTGATAAACCTTATCCAGCAGAGCTCATTCTTAGCAATATTTCCACTAATCGCACTGCTGCCTTGCTGGATCGTGAGACACTCATGAAAAACGAACAAGATGGTGATATGGGAAACCGGTATTTGGCAAGTCATTCTGCTTGTGTTGGTCCTTATCAGCTAGAGAGTTGGCGTCCTGGAGAAGGGATTTTGTTGCGTGCAAGCTCCAATTATTGGGGGGAGGTGCCTAAATTAAAGAAGATTTTAATTCGCCATGTTGCGGAACCTGGAACGCAACGTTTATTATTGGAAAAACACGATATCGATGTTGCACGTAATCTGATGCCAGAGGATTTGGCAGATCTCCAAGCAACAACGGATATTAAAGTTGAAAAAGTGTTGGCGCCCTCCATGATCATATGGGGGTTTAATACGACGAACCCTATTTTTGCCAATGAAAAAGTGCGTTTAGCGATGCGCTATCTTATTGACTATGAAGGACTCGGTAAGACTCTTCTCAAAGATGTTGGTATTCCACGTGCAAGTTTTATTCCTCTTGGTAATCTTGGGGCTTTGGATGA
>NZ_JBHIOE010000027.1:2483-7141 GCF_042195335.1 Bartonella sp. CL25QHWL
AAAGCTCTTTAACACTTTGCAATACGTTGAATTTTATCGGGAATGGATTTCTATGTTGTGTAGAGAATTTTATTTCAGGAATTCTTATAAAAGATGTGTTTGTGTGAATGTTAAGATTGAATATTTAAACTTCTATTGATACAATTTTCGAATGAAATAATGACTCTAGATATCCCCATAAAACGGCTTCAAGTTTTTTTACAACCCTGATAATCGATTTGAAATTAAAAATATAAACTACTCTAGCCGGTGTTATGGGTATTTTGATGAAGCTATAAATCAAAAGTTTAAAGATGTGTTGTTTCAAAAAGATTCACAGAAACGGGCGTAAAGAATTGAAAAATGGTAAGTTTGTTTAGTGAAAAAACAGGTGTAACAAATGTGGCAGAATTCACTGTTTCCGAAATAGCAGGGGCCCTAAAGCGTGTTGTTGAAGAAAAGTTTGGTTATGTACGGGTACGTGGGGAGATATCAGGTTACCGTGGTACTCATGCTTCGGGACATGCTTATTTTGCTTTAAAAGATGATAAGGCACGGTTGGAAGCTGTTATTTGGCGTGGAATGATGGAAAAGCTCAAATTTCCTCCTGAAGAAGGGATGGAAGTGATTGCTGTTGGTAAACTTACGACGTATCCAGGATCATCGAAATATCAAATTGTCATTGAGGCTCTTGAACCAACAGGGATTGGTGCTTTGATGACACTCCTTGAAAATCGTAAGAAAAAGTTTTTAGAAGAAGGCTTGTTTGATGAAGCTAAGAAAAAAACTTTGCCTTATATGCCTCGAATTATAGGCGTTGTAACATCACCAACAGGTGCTGTTATTCGTGATATTATTCACCGTATATCCGATCGTTTTCCGTTGCATATTTTGGTTTGGCCTGTACGTGTTCAGGGGGAAACAAGTGGGAAAGAAGTGGCTGTTGCTGTTGAAGGTTTTAATGCGTTGCCTTTAGGAGGAGTTGTTCCTAAGCCTGATCTTATTATTGTTGCACGGGGAGGGGGAAGTTTAGAAGATTTGTGGGGGTTTAATGACGAAGCTGTTGTTCGTGCTGTTTATGAATCTTCTCTTCCTGTTATTTCTGCTGTTGGGCATGAAACGGACTGGACCTTGATTGATTATGTGGCTGATTGGCGTGCTCCAACTCCCACTGCCGCAGCAGAACGGGCTGTTCCTGTTAAGCTTGATCTCGAGATGCTGGTGGCATCGCTTGGTGCACGTTTGCGCAAGGGACTAGCGCGTTATTTGGATTTTTATCGACAAAAATTGCGAGCTACTCTACGAGCTCTTCCGACTGCCGATCAACTTTTTGCTCTACCACGGCGTGGTTTGGATGAAACTTCAAGTCGATTGCAGCGTGCTCTTTGTGTGAGCTACGATAAAAAACGTTTTTCTTTTCATGCACTTGGTGTGCGTCTTTCACCGCGTTTGTTAAATAGTGAAAAAGCACAACGCAATACAAAGGAATATACGGCACGTCTTCAGCGTGCTTTTGTGCGTAGTGTGGAAAAACAACGTGCTGGGTTAGAGGTAGTATCTAGGCTTTTAAAAAGCACTTCATATCAGAATATTTTGGAGCGCGGTTTTGTTTTGGCTTTGGGGAAAGAGAATAAGCCCATTAAACGCTTGGCTCAGTTTCCTGAAACGGGGCACATAAATTTACGTTTTTTTGATGGAGATATCAGTGTTGCAACACAAGAGCCTATTTCCGCTAAACGTTCAAAACACAAGCAAATAAAGTCGCCTAGCGATGATCAAGGAATGCTCTTTTAATACGGGGGTTAATGCCATGCTTGCGGAAGGTCTTCTTAAGGGAGTGGATGGAAAAGTTCGTTGCGCATGGGCTGGAACGGATCCACTTTATTGTGCTTATCATGATACCGAATGGGGAAAGCCTATTTTTGAGGATATTCGTTTGTTTGAGAAAATTTGTCTTGAAGGTTTCCAAGCGGGACTTTCTTGGTTTACAATTTTAAAAAAACGCTTTTTTTTTCGCATTGCATTTGATCACTTTGACTTTGAAAAGATTGCTCATTATGATGAGCTAAAGGTGCAAATGTTAATGCAGAATAAAGACATTGTTCGCCATCAAGGAAAAATTCAATCAGTGCTTAATAACGCATTGAGAGCACAAGAAATTATAACAGAGTGGGGAAGTTTGTCCCACTATTTTTGGTCTTTTCAGCCACCACCATCAGAGCGTTATGAAAAAATAGATTTTCAAACACTGTTGGCTAACCCTATGACACCTGCTTCTCTTCGTCTTTCTCAAGACTTGAAGAAACGTGGCTGGACATTCGTTGGTCCCACAATTTGTTATGCTTTTATGCAGTCCGTAGGGATTGTTAATGATCATCTTGAAGGATGTTTTTGTCGATAAATTGGCAAACTGTCTTTTGTAAGAGTAATGATCAATAGGATAATAATTGAATTATTTAATAAATGTATAGATTATACAATTTCACTGTATAAGATAATTGAAATATACAAACTATACAATATTAATGATTTTCTACTGTTGTTGGCACTAAAAACGATAAAGGTATAATTTTGAGGATGAAAAAACAGACGCCAAAAGGAGTGATACCTTAACTGTTATGTATCTGAAGTGAGATAATGGTAATATCTTGTATGTTTTAAAGAAACATTTAGTACACCAAAACCCATTTCGCGGTGGCGCCTGTGAATGGTACAACGGTAAATCCATTGAGCACCTCCATCTTTACGCTTATGAAGGAGCAAATCAGCACCATCATACACTTTACTAGCTCTCAATGTTGTGCAACAGTCTTTGGCATTTGTAATGGTTGAGAAGAGTTTTTTTTATTTCTGTTAATGACATGACCGTTATAATTAATGAATATTTTATTCATGCTTATTGACGAATGCAAAGTGGTTTTTAGATGGGGTGCTGTTGTTGCATTGTTTTTCTTTGCTTGTATGACTGTCGGTTTATTTATATGTAGGTCGATTGCTCAATGCTTACCTAGGTAATAAAAATAAAATACAGCGATGAAAAATTGAAGTTAAATGACTCAAGCTGCTTGTGTTGGGTTTTATTATCTGATAGCTTTCCTCTATTAGTAGAGTGATCTTGCCGCGTGTGCGCTCCAATTTTTTGGAAGATGATTAAGCTCATGCAGGCTTGTATCCACTACATTGCTTCGTTGAATCTCTGTATGTTTCCGCTGGAAACGAGAGTTCTGTTGCTGTATGTTGTTTTATGCTCTATTTTTATAGTGGCAAAGCGATGATGCACACTAAAGTTTAGAAGGGTTTATATTCGTTATGTCTTTAGGGGGGAAGCGTCTAATGAATTTTGTTTTTATCAATGGGGGAATGCATTTTAGTGTGTATTCTTTTATTGTAAGCTTTATTTCTCAAAAGATAAAGCGTGGAAGGAATGATTCTTCTCATTTTTCTTTTATCTTTGTTAACGCGTTTGGTTTTGTTGGTAAAAACGTAAAACTTTTGACACTTATTTTTCAAAAAATTAAGCAGCTTTTTGTGGGGGGTAGCGTTTTAGAAAAGATATTTTCTTATGTCTTTCTGCTGTTCCAGTGCCGTTTTTGTCATGTAGTAAAGATGCGCCGCATTTTGAAACTGAGTGTTTGAGGGGGATGACTATTTTTAAAGTTTGCATATTTTATTTTAAATATCGCCTAAAGGAATAGAATAATGAATTCATAAATTTTTGCGTAATGATTTTTTAAAGCTCACTATTTTTTGGGGCGATAAGGCTTATTGATGATTAATAGGGAACTGATATAGTGCATTATCATATGCAAAGAAAGGTTATGAAAAGAATGTAATACTAGTTAGCAAAACATATATTGTATGTTCGCTATGGTTTATTGAGACGTAAGTCAATGAATTTATCAAGTAGATGACTCTGTGTAGGTGATTAAAAATATAAGCGATTAGAACGTATTTATTCAATGTTATAATTATAAATTTGCTATATTATTTCAGCGTCATTAATTGATAAAAAATAAATAAAGGGAAAAGTTTATGAACTTGAAGAAAACAATATTGAAAAGTAGCAGCTCTCTTGTTGCTGCTCTTATGGCTTTGGGGGTAGTTGGACAACAGGTTTCAGCAAAAACACCGGCTAATACCCTTGTGATGGCTTGGAATCTTGATGCAATCAGTACGTTTGATCCCGCCCAAAGCAATGATGTTTATGCAAGTGAAATTATTTACAATATTTGTGATAACTTGGTGAGTACTGCGACAGATGATCCTGCTAAAATAGTTCCTGCTTTAGCAACGCATTGGGATGTTTCAGGTGATGATCACAGTACGGTGATTACTTTTCATTTGCGTGATGGTTTGAAGTTTAATGATGGCAGATCAGCCAATGCCAATGATCTTGTTTGGGGTATGAAGCGGATTGTCAAATTGAAGATGGGTAATGCGGCAATTTTTAATGAATATGGAATTACAGAACAAAATGTTGATGATGCTTTGCAAGCTCCCGATAAGAAAACAGTTGTGATGAAATTTGATAAGCCTTATCCAGCAGAGCTTATTCTTAATAATATTGTTGCGAGTCGTGCAACAGCTTTGCTTGATCGTAAGACGATTATGAAACACGAAAAAGATGGTGATTTGGGAAATCAGTATTTGAAGAGTCATGCTGCTTGTGTTGGTCCTTA
>NZ_JBHIOE010000028.1:0-6848 GCF_042195335.1 Bartonella sp. CL25QHWL
GACACTAACGCCGCAAATTGTTCATCCGTTAATGAAACCGTAACAGCGCGTTCAACGACATTTTCAAATTGTCTTAAATCTTGGCAAAGAATTTCTTCAGCTTGTTTTTCAGTGATTGCCATGCCTTTATGAACAAAAGGTTTTCCAGCACTGTTTGTATGTCCATAACCTATTGTCCACACCCCAATGGCATCTTTATAGGCGTTCAAACGCAAACCTTCCCATTGTTTGATAAGTGCTAGTCCTTCTGATGATATTTTTCGCATATGATTCTCCATAAAAAAAGCCCCGCAAAAGGCGGGGATGCGTGAAAAATATGAAATGAACGTCTTTCCCTCTTAAAGGACGGTAAGAAATCTACTCAACAAAAAGATATTGAAAAAGCCGTTCAATTAGTAAAAAAATTAACTTCCTCCTCGCCTAAAGGACAGGTAACGGACAAAAATATCATTGGTTAAAATTTAGAATCTGCTAATCAGTTATACTTGTCTAATCGTAGGATTTAATGCAATGACTGATATAAGATACAAAAACTTAGAAGATTTTTGTGGGCTTGATGAGGAAGAAAAAAAAAGCTTCGTAAACTTTCTCAAGAAAAGAAGAAGTGAACTGATTTCACCTACTGATGAAATAGTAAGTCAAATAGTACAGGAAAATAAACAAATTATAGATGAGTTGCTCAAAAAAGAGGAAGTTTCTAAAACAATTTTTAATATGCGAGAATTATCGTATTCCGCATTGTTAAAGCAAGAATCTACTTTCAATTCTGCGATTTTGATGGAAATTAGCCATCAGTTTGAGATGCCTAAAAGAATTATTACTGAATTAAGTTTAAAATTATTTCGGCTTAACATTCAAGATTCTCACAAATTTAACGAGCAGCTAATAAATTGTTTTGGCCAATATGCAGGAAAAATTATTCCATATATTTATTTATTATGTCTTAGCAATACACAGTCACGCCGTTCACGTGCGGGAAAAACATTTGAAGAAATTATTTATTTTTTATATAATCAATTTCGATATCGTTTCGAAGCTCAAAAAAAAATCGGAAAAGAAACATTTCAAAAAGCCGGTTTGGGTAAAATGGTTGATTCAGTACTACCGAGCATAGAGCATTTTAAGAAAAGACGCGATAAGGCTATTATTGGCACAATGAAAACCACTTTGCGTGAACGTTGGCAAGAAGTTATTGAAGAGCAGTCAAGATCTCAAGTTCCTAACATTCACTTACTGACAGTTGATGATAAAATCTCTGTAAATAAAATTGAACAAATGAACAAGCATAACATTGTTGTCGTCGTACTAAAAACAGTTAAAAATCAAGAAAAAATATTGCATAACCACAGCGTCATAGATTTTGAAACGTATTTTTTAAAAGAACTACCTGAGATGTTTAATTATTGGAAAAATCAGTAAAATGTTTAAACTAATTGACTTATTTGCCGGCATTGGAGGAATTCGTTTGGGTTTCGAGTCTGCATTTGGCTTAGATAACGCCCAATGTGTTTTTACATCAGAAATTGATAAATACTCTATTCAAACTTATCGACTTAATTTTAACAACGATCACGTCCATGGCGATATTACTCAGATCAATGAAGAAGAAATACCAGAGCATGATATTTTATTAGCAGGCTTTCCTTGCCAACCTTTTTCGCAAGCAGGCTTGAAGAAGGGGTTTGCGGATGCACGTGGAACTTTATTTTTTGATATCAATAGAATTTTATCACATAGGAAGCCTCGAGCATTTTTATTAGAGAATGTTAAGCAATTAAAGGGGCATGATAGGGGACGTACTCTCTCTAGTATTATAAAGCATTTACAATCAAGCGGTTATAAAGTTTTTTATGATATCTTAAAAGCACGGGATTTTGGAGTTCCTCAGAATCGTGAACGCATATATATCATTGGTTTTTTAGATCATTCGATAGATTTTAAATTTCCCTCTCCCATGAATATTAAAACAAGGGTGGGAGATATTTTAGATAAAGAGGTTGATGAAAAATATACAATTAGTAATGCTCTTTGGCATGGACACCAACGAAGAAAAGTTCTGAATAAACTGAAAGGAAAGGGATTTGGTTATGGGCTTTTCGATGTGGAATCGCCATACACAAATACACTTTCTGCACGTTATTACAAAGATGGAAGCGAAATACTTATAATGCAGGATAATAAAAATCCTAGAAAACTGACGCCAAGAGAAGCAGCACGCTTGCAAGGGTTTCCTGAAAGCTACCAGATTCCAGTATCTGATACGCAAGCCTATCGCCAATTTGGAAACAGTGTGTCTGTTCCAGTTATTAAAGCTATCGCATTGCAGATGAAAAAATATCTGTCGTAAACGTTCATTGACCTTCTTCCCTAAAAGGGACAGCACAACGAATGACCTAAAGTTGATATTAATCCTCATCCATATGGATAACGCCTTCGCCTTCGTCGCATGCGTTTTGTGGGGCGTTTGGATCAAGGGTATCATCCTTGTCTGGTGTTGTGTTTGCAACGTTTCCAGCTGTGTCTTCTTGGGCTTCATCAAAAAGTTCGCATTCTATTTTTGTGGTGTAACCACCCGTTTTATCAAGTTTGTGCTTAACACTTTTGATGCGCCATTCTGCTGGAATATAGGGGCGGAAAGGGGGCTCTTGAACAAGCTTTGCTTCTGCTTGCACAAAGGGATCACCGCCGATATCACATGAGAAAGAAGACTTACCGCGTGATGATTTATTGCGATAAGCAGCAATGGCCGCAACAGCCTCTGATTGGTTATGGTAGGTGTATTTGAGTTCATGAAACGGCGGATTACCAACTTTGACTTCTTTTTTTTCACCACTGCGTAAATCATGATAGGTTGCGAGAACACCGCCTTTTTTCTCTTTGTCTTCTTCTTGCTTTTCCGATTCTTTTTCTGCTTTTTCTGATTCAGATGATGATGCTCTGTCACTGTTATCCATATGGATAAAGTTTTCATCATCATCAATCTCTTCTGGTTCTCGTGCATCAGCCGCGGCTTTTTGGTCGTCTCCCACATCTGTTTCTAAGCCATTGGCTGCACCTGCTTCATCACGCGCACTGTATTTAAAATCCCAAGAGGTGCAATGTTTTTCATGGATAACAACTATGGGGAGTGTTTCACCGGTGATGGCTTTGCCTTCACCCCGTTTGGCGAGCACAAGTTTGCCATCAACGGGCTTTGCTACCGCATCATATTCCCCTGCGAGGCGTGCAGCAAAAGCCATATCACTTTCCGATGTTTGATCAATATGACGCACAACGATTTTTGCAAGAGAAGGATCAACCTTTGGCGTATAGCCATTACGCTCTGCTATCTCTTGAACAATACTGCCAAGGGTTTGCTGGTGATAGGATTGGCTTTTTGGGGTTCTGTAAGACGTGTTCATTGATGCGGCGCGCCCTGTCACGCTTAAGCTTTGTGGTGGGCTGCTTACAGAGATTTCGTCTATCAGATAGGATCCCATATCGCGGTTTTTCCCGCCTTCATAGCCAAGTTTTATGGAAATAACTGTCCCGATAAGAGGAATATCAAGAAAGCCGTTATCACTGTCACGTGCGCGGTCATCAAGCTCTATAGTGATACGATCACTTTTGTTTTCTGCTTCATCGGTAATTTCAATCGACAAAACATAGTCCATCAGCATTCTTGTGATGTCCTCTCCATTTGCCAGAACCGTGCAAAAAGGTTTCATGATTGACTGCCCCAAATTCTGATTACCGGTGTGGCTTTCGGATAGGGGAGGGTTGGCAAAACGATTGTGATGCCTGCTTTTAAGATGGGTCCATAGTCTGCAAGACCAAAATTTGCTGCATAAACGCGTTCAACAGCAAGCGCTTGCTGACCTTTGGCATAGTATCTCCAGCAAATGGCATCAACCATATCGCCTTCTTTTGTCACGTAAAGATCACTCATAGCTCTTCACCATATTCTCTCAACTTTATTGTAAATTCTTGTTTTTTGGGGGTGCCATTATGATGAAAAACGCTTTGTTTTTCCTCTACAGAAAGAATGACAAACTTACCTAAGATTTTGCCTTGACCGGTCACAAGAATGTGAGGTCCCATATGCGCTATTTGTCGTAAATATTCGAGCTGTCTGTGACCACCTTTGAAATCTGGATAAATCACGCCTGCTAAAGAAAATTCCGCATTTGCAACAGCAGGCAATTGAAGAGCAGCCTTTCTCCCCAATCGTCCTTGCTCTACCCATGGAACCCCATAAGACATATCAAGTGTTTGATAAGCTGCTGTTTCAATCGAAAAAATAAAACCACCCAAAGCTAACATCATGGTATTTAATCCGAAAGGCTAGAGGCTATGGCTAAACGTTGCTGTTTTGCATAGCGTTCAAGTGCTTGATTGACAGCGTCTCTGATTTCGTCCTTGAGACCATTGGGGACGGAAATATTTAGATTTGTAATGGTTACACGGGCGTCTACTTCAACGGGCTTATGAACCGTAATTGGCTTTGGCGCTTTAAAAGCACCTACTTTATTTGTTGCCTGCATTTGTCCTGTTTCAACGACACTTGTATTAAAACCACTCTTGCGTTTTTCAGGTGGGGTATTTGTAACCACTACTGTATCAACCATTCTTTTTGCCTGTGTATTGGTTTCTTCGGTAAAGGTTTTAATGGTCTGCGTTGAAGTCTTGTCTATTGAAACATTAAACCCTAACTTTTCTTTCACCCAATTAGGCATCCAACTGGTTAATTTCTTCATCATATTGCCAAAACCGTTATACAGATCATCCCATTTGCTTTTGATGCCCTCCCAAAGCCCATTAATAAGATTGGAGCCTATTTCCATTAAATCGACACCAAACAGCCATTCAATGAGTTCATTGATTTTTTTCGAAATCCAAGTCAGTGGTGAAAAGTTTTTAAAGAACGTCAAGAGGTTATTGAAAACATTACTACATAAGCTGTAAAAAGAATCCCATAGCTTGCTTATAAAGCTTATGACTGTATCCCAATGTTTGTAGAGCAGATATCCGGCAGCAACAAGAGCTGCAATGCCACCAATAATCCAGCCAATAGGTGTGGTCATGATTGCGATACCAAGCGATATAAAAGCAGAACTAACGGCAGTTATTGCTGGAATGAGTGAAGCTATAAGAACTGCCCCAACCGCGGCTAAAGATGCTGCTACCCAACCATTGAGTTTGTCCCAATATTGATAGAGGACAAAGAGCGCTGCAATGCCACCCATTAACCAACCGATAGGTGTCGTCATAATTGTGATACCAAGGCTAACAAACGCTGTTCCTACGGCTGCTAATGCGGCAATGAGTGGACCAAAAATGAACGAACCAAGTGCCACAAGTCCTACCTTAAAGAGGGTTATTTCACCAATCAGAGGTTCTAGCCATTGGAACCAGCCTTTAATCCTCTCTGTGAGATCACTGATGCCTTTTCTTAAATCAGAGGTAGGATTAAGCAAATCATTAAGGACTTTTTTTAAGGTTTTTGCCCAGCTCGCAACGGTTGTTTGGATGAGGTCACGGTTTTCATCAATCAATTTTGAAAAACCGTCAATCATATCATTAATCACGGGCATGAAACGCGCGCCAATAAAGCTCGCGATACCGCCTATTTTTTTCTTAAAAGCACCAAGCTTGTCACTTAAATCTGCTGCATAGCGTGCAACATCGGCACCTATCAGCCATTTTCCTTTTCGCGCCTTTGCAAACAGTTCTTTAATGGGTGCCATGCCTTGTGCAAGCATTGTCGCCATTTCTTTACCATCACCCCCAAACAGCAGAGCGGCAATATGCTGTCTTTGTGCTTGGCTTTTCATCTTACTCATCTTGTCGGTAATTTCTTCTAACAAGACAGAAGTGGATTTGAGTTTTCCAGAAGTGTTTTTGACAGAAATGCCAAGCGCTTCAAAGCCCATCATGCCTCTTTTTTGTCCAGCATAGGCTTGTGCTGAACGCCTATTTAAAACCGCTAAGGATTGTTGAAAAAGTTCGGCAGAAGTGCCTGAATTATCGGCTGCATCACCCCATAATTGAAGTGATGCAACACTCATATTTAAATGGTGTGATGCGTGATAAAGACTATCTCCCAGATGCATGGTTTTCATGGTGAGGGCGGCTACACTTGCCACAAGACCACCACCAGCAAGCCCTAAGACACCGGTAAAGACTGAAGCACGACTTGCCGCTGTGCTAAGAGCACTTTGAACGCCATGAAGGCTTTTTGTCATGTTTTTGACAGCAGCAGAAAAGCGCGGAATACCCAAACTATGTGAGAGTGTTTTTGACAATGTATTAAATTGTTTTTGTACACGTTTAAGAGGTGTGGTGAGTTCGTCTTCAAGAGACAATTTCACCTTTGCATCAGCAACTTTTTCACTCATTTTGTCTTATACCTTTCTGCTGCTTGATTTCGCCAGAATATGAGTTCTTGCGGTTCCATTTCCATCATCTTTGAAAGGGACCAATGGAACACAATGGTAATATCGGCTATGAGTTTAGCGGCGGTTTCCCAGTCGAGGTATCCCGCCGCTTGATAAAAGACTCCAAAATCTCTCCAATGCTCGACAAGTCATTAATATCGAGTTCTCCAACCGCTTCATGTGCCCATCCAGAAAGGCGTGCAATCATAGCGATTGTTTGCTCTATGCCTTCTTTTTTGTCGATTGCTTGCACATCTTTTGTTTTGGGGCGCTGTAAAGTAATTTCGGTGTGCTCTTTTCCTTCAAAAGTAACAGGTATCAATAATTTATGTGTAATGCTTGTTTGTACTGTCATTTTTATAATCCTATATTTTCTCTATGGTCTGCGAGTTGATTGACGCCATTGAATTTTCTCACCAAGTTGAGGACATC
>NZ_JBHIOE010000029.1:0-6429 GCF_042195335.1 Bartonella sp. CL25QHWL
GACACTAACGCCGCAAATTGTTCATCCGTTAATGAAACCGTAACAGCGCGTTCAACGACATTTTCAAATTGTCTTAAGTCTTGGCAAAGAAGTTCTTCTGCTTGCTTTTCCGTGATGGTCATGCCTTCGTAAATAAAAGGTTTTCCAGCATTGTTTGTATGTCCATAACCTATTGTCCACACACCAATGGTATCTTTGTAGGCGTTCAAACGCAAACCTTCCCATTGTTTGATAAGTGCAAGTCCTTCTGATGATATTTTTCGCATATGATTCTCCATAAAAAAAGCTCCGCAAAAAGCAGAGCTGGATTAAAAAATTGACATCTTTCTCATTCGGAAAGATAGCTTGGTTAAGCTTTATGTCGCTTTTTCATTGGAACAAAAGAATGTATTTGACATTGTAATAATTGTATCTTATAAGTTACAAATGTTTACAGTATACAAAACAGAGCATTTTATAAAATGGCTAGATTCTTTAAAAGATTAGATTGCGCAAGCGCATATTGTTAAACGGATAGCAAGAATAGAAACGGGATTTCTTGGAAATGTAAAATTTTTCCGTGGAATTGGAGAGTTAAAGATACATCATGGTCCTGGCTATAGAATCTATTTTGTAAAACAAGGTAAACAAATCATTTTATTACTGAATGCTGGTGATAAATCTACACAACAAAAGGATATCAAAAAAGCTCTTCAATTAGTAAAGGAAATAAAACATGGAAATTACTAAATTTGACACAAGTGAATATTTCAAGACACCTGAGACACAAAGGATTCTTTTAGAAGATGCTCTTGAAAGCAAAGATAGTAAGTATCTTGCCCATGCTCTTGGTATAATAGCGAAAAACCAAGGAATGAGTAAAATCGCCCAAAATACAGGGCTATCAAGAGAGTCTCTTTATCGTTCTTTAAGTGATAAAGGCGACCCACGGCTTTCTACTTTTCTCAGTGTTTTGAGTGCTTTAAATTTGCAGATTAGTTTAGCGCCTATCCAAAATAATTGTAAGGAACAAGCGGCTTTAGAAGAAGCATCTTGACTACCTCATCATTTTGAAATGGGGAGGGGAGGCATATTTTTTACTTAAGCGGCTTTCACGACAGATCTTTCTAAGACTTGTTTTGCTTCTTTGATTATGGCTTTGTAATGCTTGCTTTCTTCTACCAACGTACAGGCTTTGACAAGATGCATGTGGAGAGGTTCATAAATGTAAACAGCCTTTTTAGTCGGAGACATTTTATCCCAATCTTTTGGGAAAGCAAAACGTATATCATCATAATCAATAAATTGACTTTTTAGTTTCTTTTTACATTCAATAAAGTAACGACGAGCTTGGCGTCCTTCTCATTGCGTTCAACCATTGAGAGCTCTTTCGCCATATCTAAGGTAAGATGATATTCTTTACTTATAACATTTTTACGTTTCTCATTTTTGAGAAACGTAAAACCATAATCTTGATTTCCAAAAATCCATATTCTTTAATACGGCGTACAATCCAATCTGCAAATTTAGAATTGACTTCTAAAAACGTATGTAATTTACGTGCGTTAACCGTTTGAACAGTTTATTGACCAATATTTTGTTCTTTAATTTCTATAAGAGTGTTCATAAGAATTCCTTACTATTTAGATGTTTCTCAATGACACTTTTAAAAAGTGCCGGGTGCTAAGAAACACGGTAGTAAGTCCGTCGTTATGCTTTTCCCAAAAGGGTATTGTATAGCGTAACTACACCCGACAAGATCATTATATGCATGTCACATACAATGAGTCAAAGCCTTTAAACGTGCGGAGAAGAGATTGTTTCGTAACCAAATCCGCTTACTATTAAGGTGTTTCTTAGGCACCTAATTCGGTTATTCATATTGTCGCCACATTATCAAGTGGCTTCTGATAATTTTTTGATATTTTTGCTAATTGATATCCTCTTCATCCATATGGATAACGCCTTCGCCTTCGTCGCATGCGTTTGGTGGAGCGTTTGGATCAAGGGTATCATCCTTGTCTGGTGTGGTGTTTGCAACGTTTCCAGCCGCATCTTCTTGGGTTTCATCAAAAAGCTCGCAATCTATTTTTGTGGTATAACCACCTGTTTTATCAAGCTTGTGTTTAACGCTTTTGATGCGCCATTCTGCTGGAATATAGGGGCGGAAAGAGGGCTCCTGAACAAGCTTTGCTTCTGCTTGCACAAAGGGATCACCACCGATATCACATGAGAAAGAAGACTTACCGCGTGATGATTTATTGCGATAAGCAGCAATGGCTGCAACAGTCTCTGATTGGTTATGGTAGGTGTATTTGAGTTCATGAAACGGTGCTTTGCCAACTTTGACTTCTTTTTTTTCACCACTGCGGATATCATGATAGGTTGCGAGAACACCGCCTTTCTTCTCTTTGTCTTCTTCTTTTTTCTCAGATTCTTTTTCTGCTTTTTCCGATTCAGATGATAATGGTGCTGTTCTGCCACTGTCATCCATATGGATAAAGTTTTCATCATCATCAATCTCTTCTGGTTCTCGTGCATCAGCAGCGGCTTTTTGATCGTCTCCCACATCTGTTTCTAAGCCATTTGCTGCTCCTGCTTCATCCCGTGCGCTGTATTTAAAATCCCAAGAGGTACAATGTTTCTCATGAATAACAACAATAGGGAGTGTTTCACCGGTGATGGCTTTGCCTTCACCCCGTTTGGCGAGCACCAGTTTGCCATCAACGGGCTTTGCTACCGCATCATATTCCCCTGCGAGGCGTGCGGCAAAAGCCATATCACTTTCTGATGTTTGATCAATATGACGCACAACGATTTTTGCAAGAGAAGAATCAACCTTTGGCGTATAGCCATTACGCTCTGCTATCTCTTGAACAATACTGCCAAGGGTTTGTTGGTGATAGGATTGGCTTTTGGGGGTTCTGTAAGACGTGTTCATTGATGCGGCGCGTCCTGTAACACTTAAGCTTTGTGGTGGGCTGCTCACAGAGATTTCGTCTATCAGATAGGCTCCCATATCGCGGTTTTTTCCGCCTTCATAGCCAAGTTTTATGGAAATAACTGTCCCGATAAGAGGAATATCAAGAAAGCCGTTATCACTGTCACGTGCGCGGTCATCAAGCTCTATAGTGATACGATCACTTTTGTTTTCTGCTTCATCGGTAATTTCAATCGACAAAACATAATCCATAAGAGTTTTTGTGATGTCTTCTCCATTTGCCAGAACCGTGCAAAAAGGTTTCATGATTTGCTACCCCAAATTCTGATCACTGGTGTGGCTTTCGGATAGGGGAGGGTTGGTAAGAGTATCGTAATACCTGCTTTTAAAATGGGTCCATAGTCTGCAAGCCCCAAATTTGCTGTATAGACCCGTTCAACAGCAAGCGCTTGTTGACCTTTGGCATAGTATTTCCAGCAAATGGCATCAACCATATCACCATTTTTGGTCATGTAAAGATCACTCATAGGTCTTCACCATATTCTCTCAACTTTATTGTAAATTCTTGTTTTTGTGGGGTGCCGTTATGATGAAAAACGCTTTGTTTTTCCTCTACAGAAAGAATGACAAATTTACCTAAGATTTTGCCTTGACCGGTCACAAGAATGTGAGGTCCTTCATGTGCCATTTGCCGTAAATATTCGAGCTGTCTGTGACCACCTTTGAAATCTGGATAAATCACGCCTGCTAAAGAAAATTCCGCATTTGCAACAGCAGGCAATTGAAGAGCAGCCTTTCTCCCCAATCGTCCTTGCTCTACCCATGGAACCCCATAAGACATATCAAGTGTTTGATAAGCTGCTGTTTCAATCGAAAAAATAAAACCACCCAAAGCTAACATCATGGTATTTAATCCGAAAGGCTAGAGGCTATGGCTAAACGTTGCTGTTTTGCATAGCGTTCAAGTGCTTGATTGACAGCGTCTCTGATTTCGTCCTTAAGACCATTTGGTACTGAAATATTGAGATTTGTAATGGTTACACGGGCGTCTACTTCAACAGGTTTGTGAATCGTAATGGGTTCTGGAACTTCAAAGGAACCCACTTTTGTATTTGGAGTTTCTATGTATTCTGTTTCGACTGTCCCTGTATTAAAACCACTCTTGCGTTTTTCAGATGGAGCATTGGGTACAATTGCTGTATCAACCATTTTTTTTGCGCGTGCATTGGTTTCATCGGTAAAGGTTTTTAAAGTCTGGGTTGAAGTTTTGTTGATTGAAACATTAAAGCCTAGCTGTTCTTTCATCCAATTAGGCATCCAGCTGGTTAATGTGCTTATTATGCCGCTAAACCATTCAGACAGAGCACTCCATTGGTTTTTGATACCTTCCCAAAGCCCGTTAATCAGATTGATTCCTGCTTCCATGAGATTGACCCCAAACAGCCACTCAATCAATGCATTGATTTTTTTCGAAAACCAAGAGAGTGGTGAAAAGTTTTTAAAGAGCGTCAAGAGGTTATTGAAAACGTTACTACATAAGCTCGCAAAAGAATTCCACAAGTTGCTTATGAAGCTTACTACCGTATCCCAATTTTTGTAGAGCAGATATCCAACTCCAACAAGGGCTGCTATGCCGCCAGCAATCCAGCCGATAGGAGTGGTCATGATTGCGATACCAAGCGATATAAAAGCAGAACTAACGGCAGTTATTGCTGGAATAAGTGAAGCTATAAGAGTTACAGCAAGACCAGCAATTGCGGAAGCAGCTGGTGCTATTGCCGCAATGAATGCCCCAGTAAGAACTGCTCCAACTGCAGCTAAGGATGCGGCTACCCAGCCATTGAGTTCATCCCAATATTTATAGAGTAAAACAAGAGCTGCAATGCCGCCAATTAGCCAACCGATAGGTGTGGTCATTATAGTATAGCCAAGGGTGACAAACGCTGCTCCCGCTGCGGCTAATGCGGCAATGAGTGGACCAAAAATGAACGAACCAAGTGCCACAAGTCCTACCTTAAAGAGGGTTATTTCACCAATCAGAGGTTCTAGCCATTGGAACCAGCCTTTAATCCTCTCTGTGAGATCACTGATGCCTTTTCTTAAATCAGAGGTAGGATTAAGCAAATCATTAAGGACTTTTTTTAAGGTTTTTGCCCAGCTCGCAACGGTTGTTTGGATGAGGTCACGGTTTTCATCAATCAATTTTGAAAAACCGTCAATCATATCATTAATCACGGGCATGAAACGCGCGCCAATAAAGCTCGCGATACCGCCTATTTTTTTCTTAAAAGCACCAAGCTTATCACTCAAATCTGCTGCATAGCGTGCAACATCGGCACCTATCAGCCATTTTCCTTTTCGCGCCTTTGCAAATAGTTCTTTGATAGGCGCCATGCCTTGTGCAAGCATGGCGGCCATTTCTTTACCATCCCCACCAAACAGCAGAGAAGCAATATGCTCTCTTTGTGCTTGATTTTTCATCTTACTCATCTTGTCAGTAATTTCTTCTAACAAGACAGAAGTGGATTTGAGTTTTCCAGAAGTGTTTTTGACAGAAATGCCAAGCGCTTCAAAGCCCATCATGCCTCTTTTTTGTCCAGCATATGCTTGTGCTGAACGCCTATTTAAAACCGCTAAGGATTGTTGAAAAAGCTCGGCAGAAGTGCCTGAATTATCGGCTGCATCCCCCCATAATTGAAGTGATGCAACACTCATTCCCAAATGCTGTGATGCATGGTGAAGACTATCCCCAAGATGCATGGTTTGCATGGTAACGGAGATCAAGCTTGCCACAAGACCATCACCAGTAAGCCCTAAAGCACCGGTAAATACCGAAGCACGACTTGCCGCTGTACCAAGGGCTCTTTGAACGCCTTTAAGGCATGCTGTCATATTTTTTAGTGCAGCAGAAAAGTGGGGAATATTTAATGTATGCGACAAATTATTAAAAGATTCTTGTATACGTTTGAGAGGTGCGGTGAGTTTGTCCTCAAGAGTCAATTTTACCTTTGCATCGGCACCCTTAGTTGTTTTACTCATTTTGTCTTATACCTTTCTGCTGCTTGTTTTCGCCAGAATATTAATTCTTGTGGTTCCATTTCCATCATGTCTGAAAGGGACCAATGGAACACAATGGTAATATCGGCTATGAGTTTAGCGGCGGTTTCCCAGTCGAGGTATCCCGCCGTTTGATAAAAGACTCTAAGATTTCTCCAATGCTCGATAAGTCATTGATGTCGAGTTCACCAACAGCTTCATGTGGCCATGCAGAAAGGCGAGAAACCATAGCGATTGTTTGTTCAACGCCTTCCTTCTTATCTATTGCTTGCACATCTTTTGTTTTGGGGCGCCGTAAGGTGATTTCGGTATGCTCTTTTCCTTCAAAGGTAATCGGTACAAGTAATTTATGTGTAATGCTTGTTTGGACTGTCATTTTATAATCCTATATTTTCTCTATGGTCTGCGAGTTGATTGACGCCATTGAATTTTCTCACCAAGTTGAGGACATC
>NZ_JBHIOE010000030.1:0-6369 GCF_042195335.1 Bartonella sp. CL25QHWL
GATTGGAAATTCAGCCAATCCACATAAAATTGATGCGGTCCTAACATCATCAAAGGATCTCTCATAGGCTCCCTCCCATTGATTGTATCCCTTCCAGCACGTCATCTCTTTCGAAACGTATCATTGCATCTCTCCTACCATTGCGCCCTCCTAGCACTTCATCCCTCCCCTCATTGTGTTCTTTCCAGCACGCCGTCTTTTCCCTTATTCTGTAACCCGTATCATTCTGTCCCGCCATGCAGGGCATTAGCACGTGCCCGTTGAATGGCATGGGCAACCGCACGACCAGTGACAACAGGATCACGGGCGCCATTGACATGCACCGTGACATTTTGATTGTGTGTGATGGTGGAGCGCTCTTTGCCTTTTGCTTCTGTGAAAGGGGAATTTGCACGCCCCGCCCCCGCAAATTGTGGTATGGGCTGAATGGCTGTTTTACCCCCCAAAAAACTTGGCAAAAACTCTCTTAAATTAATGGACCCAATCCACCCCTTAATGCGATGAGGCAAAGATTTACAGAAATCGCTCAACTTTGTGATGGGTGCCATAAAACCATCGACAATCGAATTAGCCAGATCTTCGCCCGCTTGTTCCATACCAGCCTTGGCACTCTCCGAGAGCTTTTCGCGGGCAAAAAAACTCTTTCTAAACTGAAACTTCTTAAAATCCCCTTTTTACACCTCTCTCAAAGCAAAGATAAAACTGCCAAGACACGT
The DNA here is from genome assembly GCF_042195335.1 of Bartonella sp. CL25QHWL. NCBI lineage: Bacteria > Pseudomonadati > Pseudomonadota > Alphaproteobacteria > Hyphomicrobiales > Bartonellaceae > Bartonella > Bartonella sp. CL25QHWL. The sequence goes on from NZ_JBHIOE010000030.1 coordinate 717, forward strand.
GAGAGTCATCTAAGGATAATTGCATGAGACCATAACAGCTATAAACAGACTCCAATATTTGTATCATATTATTGTAACGATTTACTTACGTATAAAAGAAGAAGATAAAATTGTAATACAACTAAAAGTTCATACGATTAATCAAGAGAAATTATACAGCATCACAAAACATCAATTGTTTGAAGATTATAAGTAAAAAATTGATCAAAATAAAAAGCTTTTCTTATGAAAAAGAAAAGTGTTGCCCATGAGTAGATATTATAAGCTCTAATAAAGGGCATAACTTAATAATTATACCGCAACAAATTAATAAAAACAGCCTTCTTGATGATTCTGGACAACAAGTGCTAGCAAATTATGAACACACCCTTGACAAACTCCCCTTTCTTCAAAGATGAAAGCCTAAAAAGAAAAAATAGAATAACAAACCATTATTCTGCTTTGTATTAAAGCTCAGTTCACATTAAACCATTGCACTTATAGCGTATAACCTGAAATCTTAGCAGCTTTGAAAAAAATATGTCTGATTTTTCACTCTATTTCTAAGTAACATTTAGACACTCCTACTGCTCTTCAAGTCCGCACATATAATACGTTTTTTCCCTCATGCTTTAAGACAAAGAAACAAATCCTATTATAACTTACTGCAACTTGCCGAAAATTGAGTGTCTTTCCCTATAACACCAAGATCTTTAATTAAAAGCGGTTTTCCTATTTCTCCATTATAGGCTTTAACGTGAATGGTCTTGCCTTTCACATCTAAGAGGTAATAATCTCCATTAAAAAGCGCACCAGCTGTATATATAGGGATATTTCCAAAAACCTTATCATTTTTCGCACGGCAATAAGACTGATAATGCGTGTGACCCACGAAGATTGCTTTAACATTATGAGAGGTAATAATTGACTTAAAGACCGACAAATCTTTAGCATTCTTTTTACGAATAAAAAAGGATTCACCATCAATGGAAGCAGCACGCGCATCATGAAAATTAATGATTGTCACTTTACCTCTTGCATCAGCAGCAGCTAAATCGTTCCTAAGCCAATCTAAAGATTTATTGATTTGCACTTCTGTAGACTGCCCCTTCAAACCAACCGTATAGCTTGGATAATTGTGAAGCTGCACATAGTGAACATCTCCATAATCCCAAGAATAACTCAAACTCCCCCTTATCGAGCGAATATTTCCACCCGAAATGGGAACCAAGCTTTCAGTAACATCTGCATTGAAATGCGATAATTGACTACGGTATTTTTTGATTTCCGATACCATTCTTGAAACTGCACTTATAGCACAAGCATCTTTGTAAAAACTGAATTCTTGAGGATTTGTACAATTACCAACATTATTGGCATAATCGTGATTCCCTAGCCCCTCATAGACAGGTGCTCCAAGAGTTTTATAAACATTTTCATAATCATCATAGTTTTTTTGTTGTCCAAACTCCGTCAGATCACCATTGACAATATGGAATGCAGCCTTGTGCGCTTTTATCACACCAGCAACCTGCTCATTTATCTTTAACCATGGCTCTCTGTTTGATATTCCATTGGCATCACCAGAGTTTAAACGCCACGGTTGCGGATCAGCCATAATGATAGCAGTATAATTTTTTGTAAGAGACTTTTCTTTCATAGACCAATCCATGAATGCATCATGATGAAGCCTCTTGTCTCTTTTTATTTTTTCAGAATCAAGATTAAAACAACCAGAGAGAGTAAAAGCAATCACGGTGATTACCAATTCAACTTTATATCTCATAAACCTATCACCATAAAAACGTTACATATTTTTTATATTAAAAAATTCCTCAGAGACAATTTTTTTAGATTTTATTGTCAAAAATATGTCAAAAATTCGAAATAACGAAAGCAATGATCCTTCAATGAAGGTGCACTTTGATGATATAAAAGCACTGTTGATTTCAAGCCTTCAACTTCAAGAACTTTAATTGATTAAGATTTATAAGCTTGGGCTCTGGCTCTTTCAAATGTCATCGATACATAAACAGCTTATAAAAACTTAGTCGTATACTATTAAAATATCCCCAACAGGAGAAAAAATATATTCTTATACTAGAGTGCCCAACTCCTTTGGATATCAAGATCAATTATATTATAATATTATGATAAATAAGGTATAAATAATCAAAAGTGCTAGCAACAGTGTTATAGTATTACCGTCATAATTCACTTTGATAAGCTATAAAAATGCAGAAATACTACATAAAATACTATTATTACTTTATAAAAAATAATATAAATTATGTAAAGTATAATAATAATAGTTATAATTTCTATAATGTAGATTTACAATAAATTTAATTATATAATATAAATCATTACAAGCACATTGTGTGTTAAATATAAATTCATACAAATTTAATATTATTTATTTTTTAATTTTGACAAAAAACCAAAAATGTCTTACCAAATAAAGAAAATTATCGAAATTAATAACAACTATCCATTTTCACTTCTTCTTATGAAGTTTGCGGGGAAATGAATATTTGGGGGCTCTCATAAGGAGAATACTGGTGTATAAAACATCCCTTTTATCATGCACGGCTGCGGCTGCTATCATCCTATTCAACATCCAGTTCACTGCACATGCTGAAACTCTTGGCGTTGCCAACGAAGAAAAAGATATATCCGGAAAAACGTACGAGACTATTTATGTAAAAGACAAAGGAAAAATCACCGGCAGTACTGTAACTGTAACTGGAAATGAAAACACAAATACAGACACAGGTAGCGATAAATATGTTGTAACAGTTGAAGGTGCTAACAGTGCGCTTGAATTAAATGGCTTAAATATTCAAGGCACTGATTCTGATGTTCGTTTCGGTATTTCTGTAAAAGACGGCGCTAACATCAACCTGACCGGGGGGAACATTACAGCTTCTCAAACTGGCGTTTATATTGATGGTAGTAAGAATAGTAGAAGTATACTGCAAAATGTAGTGATATCAGATAATAAAAATGAAGCATCATCACTCCTTGGAATAGAAATAAACAACGAAAGTTTAATTACTTTAGAAAATGTAACAGTTAAGCAAGCAGAAACTGGTATACTTGCGGATGACGTTTCTCAAGTTATAGTATCCGGAGGATCATTCGAGGGTAAAATGGATGGCGTATATGCTATGGGCGGCACCACCATTACTGTAGATGGCGGTACTAACATTACCTCATCTAATGGTAACGGACTCCATGCCGATGATGAAAATACCACCATAAAAATGACTGGAGGAAGCGTAACTGGAAAAGACGCAGCATTGTATACAAACGACGGTGGTCATATTAAAGTCACGGGTGGTACTCTAACAGCAAAGGGAGATACCACAAGTGCACCTACTACAGAAGGGGATAATCCTGCATCTAATAAGGGTACTAAAATTGAGAGTGGATTCGGCGCCTTGTCTCAAGGTGAAAACAGTGTGATTGAATTGTCTGATACAAAGATCAAAGATGCTACAATCGGGTTGAAAACACAAGAAAGCGGCGCAATCGCAATGACTGGGGGAAGCATTACAGCGTCCAAAGTTGGTGCATTCTTTTTGGATAGCAAAAGCAAAGAAAACGAACTGAAAGATGTAGTGACATCAAGTGGGAAAGATGATGCGCCACTAATCAATGGAATCAAGGCAACTAACAGTAATGTCACTTTAAATAATGTAACAGTGACTCAAGCAGCAGCCGGTATATTTGCAGATCATGATTCGACAATAACAATCTCGGGAGGATCATTTCATGCACAAAATACAACAATATCTGCTCAAAACGGCAGCGCCATCACTTTAACCAACAATGCAAACATTACATCATCTGATAACGTTGGACTCTATGCAAACAGTTCAAACTCCTCCATCAGCATGACGGGAGGAACCGTCACGGGGAAAGGTAATGCATTGGTTGCTGAAAATGGTGGCCATATTACTGTTGCAGATGTAACCCTAAAAACAAATGATAGCGATAAGTCATCTGGTGTATTTTCTAATGGTGAAGGCAGTGTAGTTGAATTGCTTGAGGGAACAACGATTAGTAATAGTGAAATTGGACTTACAACAAACGATGGTGGTGCAATAAACATGACTGGAGGAACCATTAAAACTTCTCTAGTTGGTGCCAGCTTCTTAAACAGTAACAGTGGTGAAAACAAGCTAGAAGGTGTGAAGATATCGAATAGTAAAGACGATGCGCTACTAAACTTTGGAATAAAAGCAGACAAAAGTACCGTTGTTTTAAATAATGTAGAAGTGACTCAGGCAGCCGCCAGTATAGTTGCAAATGATCACTCAACAATAACGGTCTCAGGAGGATCATTTAGTGGACGTGATGTAGGAGGAAGCGCCGAAGCCAGCAGTACGATTATCTTAAAAAACAATGCTAACATTACATCATCTGATGGCGGAGGACTCCTTGCAGACGGTTCAGGATCTAAGATCATAATGATGGGAGGATCCGTAGCCGCGAACGAAACAGCGTTATTCGCAATCAACGGAGGGCATATTGATGCCACAGATGTTGCTCTAAAAACAGAGGGAAAAGGAAACGGTGCATTTGTAAGTGGCAATGACAGCACAATTCAATTGCATGGTGATACAATAATTAACAATACTTTGGGCGGCCTTGGAGCAGTTGACGGTGGTAAAATCACCAGCAAAGATTTAACAATAATCGGTGGTGAAGCACTTGACGGCCCCGACAACGAACGCACTGGTATATGGACATCGGACTCTGGTAGTGAAGTTAGGTTAATGGGCAAAACAACCATTCAAAATGTTGATGAAGGGTTTTATGCAGACGGTGGAAGTAAAATCATTAGCGGAGATTTAACAATAACTGGTGGTGAAAGTAAAAAACAAACCGTTGCTGTAAACGTTGAGGAAACTGATAGTTTAATTAAGTTAAATGGTAAAACAACCATTCAAAATTTTAATGTTGGTCTTTTTGCAGGAAATAATAGCACAATTAAGATGGTTAATGGCGCTATTGATGCTAATTCCAAAGGCCTAGATACCCAATCCGTCGCCCTTCAGAATGGGAAGCAAAATAAAATAGAAGCAAAAAAAGCTGCAATGGTTGTAATAAATGGCGGACATATTGATCTGACAGATGTTTCTGCCACAGCAGAAGTTGCCGGTTTACAATTCGCAACTTTCTCCGATAATAATCCGAATAGCTCGCATGATCCACAAAAATATCATAGTAATGAGATCAATCTGACCAATGCAGAGCTTCATGCTGAAAATGGTACAGGAATTTTTGTTGGAGCTTTTACTAACGATAACATGGAAGATATTCCAGGTTTGTCAATCGGTACAGTCAATCTCAAAAATTCAGAAATCCATGCTGATGTATTGTTAGGAGATGGTCTTTTCGAAGATCCAAAATCTTGGAAAAATGACAATTATTGGAACAATAAAGAGGTTAAAACGATCTCCAACGGCACCTTCACATTAAGCGCAGATCAGTCTATTTTAGAGGGCAGAGCAAATATTGCTAAAGACAGAAATGTGCACTTTGATCTGAAAAACAATACAAAATGGACGTTGAAAATCAGCAAAAATGAAAAAGATGATGATGGCAATCTCCTTGATATCGCTCAAAGATCTCGTTCTGATATTTCCACGCTTAATCTCGATAA
>NZ_JBHIOE010000031.1:0-5827 GCF_042195335.1 Bartonella sp. CL25QHWL
AAAAGTGTAAAAGTGATGTCGCGTTATACGAAATGGATTGTACTCATTATACTCTTATTAGCGCTTGATTTTTCACGCCTTATAGATGCTGTAGGAAATATTTTTACACAAAAACCAAATATCCGACTCTAAATACATTCTGAGATGTGCGAAAATCTTTAGAAAATGAATTCTTAATTTTGCTCGTCTCATGGAGGCGATAGAGAATGTCTTTGCGCATTTTAAATAGTGGTTCTCAAAGAATTAAAAATTTGTTCTATAATAATAACAAATTGTTAATATACGTGCGTTTAATAGGTATATTTCGTAATATTATCGGCTAAAAAGGTGGGAATAATTATGGAAAACGTCGCAGTTCAAAAACAAGAAAAGAATAAAACTGAAAAGTTTTCTATGAAAGAGAATCTTGCTGGAAGAGTTTGTCGTTTTCCTAAACCGTCCACTGAAATGGAAGCTTTGCAGCCTGTTTTTGAAGCGGTAAGCAACGCTATTCACGCGCTTGAAGATTCTAAGCAAGAAGATTACAAAAGCGCGGGTAACATAGATATAGAAATCAAAGATATAGATAAAAATGAAACACTTGAAATTATAGTTAAAGACAATGGTGTAGGATTGGATGATGAGCACTTTCAAGCTTTTCGCACTGTAGATACTAATTTTAAATTAGAAAAAGGAGGAAAAGGAGTTGGGCGGCTGCTATGGTTGGATGCCTTTAAGAAAATACGAGTTAAAAGTATATTCCTTGAAGAAGATCAGCTTTACCAGAGAAGCTTTACATTTTGTTTGGAAGAGGAAAATCAGATTCTTGATCATTCAAAAATACCTCTTATTAATCAAGAAGTAACCGGAACAGAAATTATTTTTACCGGTTTAAGAGATGTAGCGTACCAAAAATATTTTCCACGCAAAACTGAAGCAATTATCGATCATATTGGAGCACATTTTTTTTCAGATTTAATTTTAGAACAACTTCCTCAAATAACTTTTCGTGATGATCAGATGTCTGTCAATTTAGCGCAGAAAGTTAAAAAATATTTAGTAGAAAATAGGGGAGAGATTACACTTGAAACCGCAGATTTTGGTTTATTAAAAATTCGTAATTTTATTTGCATGGCGGATGCTAACCTTAACTTTAAAGGGAAGAACCACTATCTACATCTTTTCGCACATGATCGTACTGTGACTACTGAAAGCATCGATAACCTTATTGGTTTTGGAAAATTTGGAACCCAAAAGCTGGTATATCATGGTTGCATAAGTGGCCAATATTTAGATGATAGAGTTAATCAAGAAAGAACGCATTTTTCTTTTAAAAATAGTATATTAAAAGATATTTTACGTGCCGTTGCCAACAACATTACACAGAGTGTTCTTGCTCCAGAAAATAAAGAGTATGAAAGAAAACGTTTAAATACATTAAAAAAGTTTTGTAAAACCCATCCCTCCTATCGCTTTGAGAGTTATGAAAAATTATTAGAAACACTTCCTAAAGCTGCAAAGAATACAGAGGGGTTTGTTAAAACACTGGCTATTCACAAACTTAGGAGAGAGAAAAAACAAAATAAGAGAATTGAAGAAATATACCGTGAAATTACTGAAGGAAATGCCAATACAGACAGCTTTTCTCAAAAAGTTTCTGAACTTGCAAGAGAAGTTAAAGATGAAGAAACAAGACAGTTAGCAGAGTATGTTATCCGTCGTAAAGTTATACTTAAAATTTTAGAAGGATTAATAATAGAACTTAAGAAAAATGTTAATGGTCAAGAAGTACCACATCTAGAGAAAACATTGCATAAACTTATTTGTCCAATGCGTGTTCGGGGGGATGATCCTGAATCTCAGGAAAATTTAACACATGATTTATGGATTATTGATGAGCGATTAACATTTACAAAATACTTTGCTTCGGATGTGCCTATCAATCAAATCATGCAGGATAGTACAGAAAAAAGTCGTCCTGATTTATTATGTTATAATCAATTATATGCCCTAGGACTTGAAGGTCGTCTTGATGCAGATCTGGACAGGCTAATGTTAGTGGAGTTTAAAAGACCAGGTCAGAAAAAATATAAAGCGGGTTACTCCCCCATGAATCAAATAAACAAATACCTCAATGAACTTAAAGGACAGCGTATAAAGACATTTGATAATAAGAAAATAAAGATTTCAGAGCAGTGTGTTTTTTATTGTTATATTATTGCTGATATAGAAGGTGAACTTAAAACGCAAACGTCTACATGGCAAAAAACAGCTAATGGGCGAGGGAGAACTTTTCCTCTACAGGGAGAATTTCGAGGAACCGTTGAAATAATAGAGTGGTATGATTTATTAGAGGATGCAAAATTAAGGAATGAAGCATTTATTTCTACATTAAAGGTTTAATTTTTTGAGGCGATAGACAATATCTTCGCCCATTTAAAACAATAGATTTCAAAAATTAAAACTTCACCCCCTCCCCGCTTTTAAAACGGGGAGATGGATTGTGATTTAAACTAAGCGGCTTTCGTAACAGATTTTTCTAAGACCTGTTTTGCTTCTTTAATGAGAGCTTTGTATTTTCTGTTCTCTTCATCTACTCTGAAGGCATCAAGAAGACGCATATGAATAGGACCTAAAAGATATAAATTTTTTCGCCAGCGTTCATACCTTCCCAATAGCTTGGCAAATCAAAGCGCGTATCATTATCATAATCAACAGATTGGTTTCTTAGTTTCTTTTCACACTCAATAAAGTAACGGCGTGCTTGACGTCCTTTCTCATTACGTTCCACCATTGAGAGCTCTTTCGCCATGTCTAAAGTGATATGATATTCTGTACTTGGACGACCCGCCTTTAGGTTTCGGTAAATTTTTACCAAAACTCACAAAGCTTTGATTTTCCTGAAAGGGATTAGGTTTTACTCTTTTTTGAGTAAAACTCACAAAGTCCTGATTTTCTTGAAAAGAATATTCTTCAATCCGTCGTGAAATCCAATCGTTGAAGCGTATATTAACTTCTAAAAACGTATGCAATTCACGCGCATTAACAGTTTGAATGGTTTGCTGATCAATGACTTGTTCTGATATTTTTATAAGAGTGTTCATGATGAACTCCTATCGATTAGATGTTTTTCACTGACACTCAATAAAAGAGTGCCTAGTGCTGAAAAACACGGTCGATAATCCGTCGGTTATGCTTTTCCCATAAAGGGTATTGTATAGCGTAACTACACCCGACAAAGCCATTATATGCGTGTAACATATAATGAGTCAAAGCCTTTAATGTGCGAAGAAGAGATTGTGTCGGCAATCTGTCCGCTATCGATTTAAGGCGTTTTTCAGGCATCTGATTCGACAATAGAAACATTGTTATAATCCTGTCAAGTAGTTCCTGATATAAAAGATGCCCATTGTTCTAAGAGAACACGTCGTTGTTCCAAAAAATCCGTTCGCATATAAGCTTTTGTCACTGAACTTCCAACTGAATGGGCAAGAACAGTTTCGGCAATCTCAAATGGTGTTGACGTTGTTTCTGCTATCCAATCCCGTAAGCTTGAACGAAAACCATGGGGACGATAAGTCAAACCACAAACTGTCATATACTTTGCCATGGTGGCATCAGAAATGGGGTTGCCTCTAAGACCAGAAAAGAGAAAACCATTCTTTTCAAAGGGGAGAGTTTTTTCAATAACTCTCAAAGCTTCATCACTTAGTGGCACGCGAAAGTCTGAAACTTTCCCTACAATACCTTTCATGTTTTCTTTTGGTATCGTCCATATATTTTTGTCAATTTGTTCAAGGCGCAAATAGCGCAATGGATATGACCGTACTCCCGTCAAAATGAGTAACTTCAGTGCTAAATTTGAAAGGATATCATCCTTTAAGTTTTGATAAAAAGCCGGAACCTCTTGCCATGGCATAGCAGGAATATTTGTTGATGTCGTACGTGGTTTTCCTAAAAGCGCGCGTGCCTTCATACAAGCCTGTAGATCAACATCTAAACCAAGAGCCGCAGCATATTTCAAGCAAATATTGATACGGTTAAGCGCTTTTCGCGCTGTGTCTGCTTTTTCATGCCAAAGGGGTGCGAGAACATTGCGAATGATATTGGCTGTTAATTTTTCTATAGGTAATTTGCCTATGTGTGGAATCACGTGCAACTCTAGAGGAGAAAACCAGCGGCCGTTTTTACCTTCATTTTTCAACTCTGCTTTTTTGCTTTCAAAAGCCGCTTTTGCAATTTCTTGGAAGATATTGCTTTGCTGTATTAAAATAGTCTGTTCTCGAAAGACAATAGGATCATTGCCTTCTTTAAGAATATCACTATAATATCTTGCAAGCTCACGCGCTTCTTTTAAAGAGAGTTTCGTAACAGGACCAAGTCCCATTTCACGGCGCTTATTGTGGTGCGTATAGCGAAAAAACCAAGAGCGTGTATTGTCTTTTCGAACATTCAACCACAACCCTGCCCCGTCACAATATTTACCCTGCGGAGACGTCTTTACGAATGATGCTGATAACCGATGAATCGCCCTCACTTAACGTCCCCTCTCGTCCACCTTTTCAAGCATTGCTCGTCCACCTTTTTTGGTCCACCTTTTAGACCACCTTTAATTTCTGATTTGAGATTTTTCCTTTAATACTTAATTTTTTTATTGAATCATAAAAAGCTATAGACATCAATACGCCCTTATACATCTTTATATACTTTGAATCTTGTTGCTAAAGCCTGATTCGCTCTCTGGGGGCACCATTTTTTATTTTACACATGTTTGTAAATGAATCGGCTTTTAAAACCTTGTCTGTTAAAGTTTATGCTTTCTGCTTCTGCATAATTTAGCATTTTTAAGTTCTATTCTTGAAAAACTATGTAATACCTTAACAAATTATCTATTGATCTAAGTGTATTGCTCAATAATTTTTTCTTCCATTCAAATTAACTTTTTGCTTATCCCACAGAAAAAGCATTATAAATATACCTAATTTCCAGTCATATCTAGAAGAAATTTTAAACTATCGATGCAAATCTTACATAAAATTTTATTCAAATAGTGCAAATCAGCCATTCCCTCCAAGGTACTCTTTAGACGCACTAAATATCTGAATATTTTTATTTAAAAAATTAAAATCTTTTAAAGAGCTTTCTTATTGAATTATACTTAATTTAAACTCAATAAAAACTTTCCTTGAATATATATGTCATTCTTACAAATTTATCTCTCATAAACTGTTAGAGTAATAACATTTTCTTTTCGCCAATATGAACGATCTAAATAAAATAAATATCTGGAAAGGTAAAATAATTCAAAAATACACGACCGGAATTTAATATAATTTATCAAACATTTTCAACTAAACATTTCTTATTATTACGAAAACGATTGTTAGAACTTTAAAAAAATATTGCTTTATAAAAAACTTTTAAACAGGAAAAAAATGATAAATATCATAATTACCTTTCATTTTTTCAGAAAAAACTACCATGTTTAGAAATGAAACTCTTAGATAACACACTCAAAGAATTAACTTATGAAAAATTATTTTAATTGAAACTTAAATAGTTTTACAAAGAACGCTTTAAAATGCGTATTAAAATGATTGACCTTTTACAAGAAATTTGTCAAAAAACATATCTAGTTTGGAGGGGTGGCCGAGCGGTTTAAGGCACCGGTCTTGAAAACCGGCGTGCAGGAGACTGTACCGTGGGTTCGAATCCCACCCCCTCCGCCACAGCACTTTTATGGTGCCTGTAGCTTGCCAGCGGGTTTTGTATGTAGCTTGCCAGCGGGTTTTGTATATTTTGACACTAGGTTTTGTACCAATTTATTTTTTCTCAAAGAGTTTTAAAG
>NZ_JBHIOE010000032.1:0-5739 GCF_042195335.1 Bartonella sp. CL25QHWL
AGAGAATGGGCGGCATTAAAAGTTAAACGCGCATGGCGAGGCTTGAGATTGATTAGTTCAAAATCCTTTTTTGAGCGAATTATAAAAAAATGCTTTGGCTGTGTTGCACATGAATATCAATAGAATATTATTCGTGCAGAATGTAGCTACCTTACGCTTGTCTGCCCCCATAATACTTTATGCTATGAGGCAATTGGCAACGGAGCCTTACAGAGCAATCTTTAAAGACCGTTTCGAGCTTCTTTGCCGCAGATTGTATTACAAACCCATAATTGAGTGATTTATGGCGAATTATTTTGAGTGCTCTTGTTGTGCTACGGGTTTTCAAAAATGATATGTGACATGGAAGCTGCTTATTTTTTCGTTTGCATGAGGCAAAGGCAAGAAGCAAAGGCGGAGGCACCAACAATCATGCAAAAGGTGAAAGCGATATGATTGTTGAAATGGCTGATGATCCATCCACTTGTCCATGAGCCGGCAGCTTGGCCAATATTTGAAATAACAAGAATATAACTAAAAAGAACACTGGCAGAGAGGGGTGAGGTTGTTTTCCCTGCTTGATAGTATATCTCTGGAATCATGACAGATTCATAGACACTGTAGGCAATTAACGCAGTCACAGCGGTAAAGACCCCACCTATGAGGAAAAATGCAGCGAAACTTCCCATAAAGCAGAGCAGATAAAAAGTTGCTTTATCGGAAAGGGTGAGATGTTTATTGATTACCCCCTGCCAGATACAAATACTGATGCCAACAATTGAAAAGAAAATTCCACTATAAGGGGCGAGATTGCTGTCAAATTTATTGAGAAGTGTTGTGGTGGTGATGAAAATTCCCATGAGGAATGCACAAAGCAAAGCCGTGACCAGTAAATAAGCAATAGAACGATTATGTATTATTGTTTTTAAAGAAGAAAGAAGAGTTTTTTTTGTTTTTTTATTCTTTTCAAGAGATAATGTTTTATGTGGGTAATGATAAACAATTTGAATGGATAGAACACAAAGATACAAACCAATGAGTGCAAAAAAAGCCATTAAGAAGGTTGATGCGTTGTATTTTATGGCACTCGTTGCAACAAGAGGGGCGATAACGACAGCAGCATTTTGAAAAAAAGAATAGAGAGTTAATGCGCGTTTAAGAGCATTTTCATTGAGATGTTCTGATAAAATTTCTCTCAAAAATGGCTTTGAAACTGCTTTCGAAAAAGCCATTAAGGTAAAAAAGATCAACCATGCAGAAGGTGTGAGCGATAGGATAATGCACACAAAAGCGCTACTCCTTAAAATAAAGGCGCTAGCCATTAAGAGTTTACGCGAAAATCTTTCTAATAAACCCGTTGTGGTTACCATGAGAATGCTTTCAAGGATTACTGATCCAGCGAGATAAAAAGCGACATTGGCAGCAGTTATGAGAGAAGAGTTTCCAAGCAAAGGGAGTACAAAGAAAAAGGAAAATTCAGAAAGAAAAACTGTGCTATAGATGAAAAAAGTTATTTTATTTTTGCCCATGGAATTTCCATAGAAGTGTCGTTAAATGATCAAATACATTTTGTTGTATCTCTTGAGGAAGTTTTGTCAGCCCTGTTTCTGCTGTGCACATTTCGTTGAAATAGTATCCTTCTTGATTCACCAGCCAGTCCAATGCAAGAATATTGTTTTTTCTACGATGTTTTTAGAAATATCGAGCATGATTTGGATTGAGCAACAATACTGTGCCCTGATGTTCGCGCAACAACCGTAAGATCATTGAGACCTTGATCCTATATCTTCTCCTGATGATTTTGACTATTCCCAATTCTTTTTGATAACCACCCAATCCTTTTTGATAACCAATTGGCACCCCGCATTCTTGCTTTTCCATTTTATCCTTTATGAAGAGGATGTACTATCCCCCCATAGATTGTCAACATATGAATGGGATGAATGATTTTGTAACCTTTTAATGAAATTATATTTTTTTAGTGGAAGGTTATTCATTCTCTTGAAATAGAGAAGAAAAACGATAGAGTTAGCTAATCATTTTTCAAATCTCTTTTAGCGCATGCGTTGATATTTGCCTCCATGGCGTTGTAAAAAACCTCTCTCAACAAGAGTGCGTCGTAATCGGGCAAAGTCTATCGTAAAGAGGTTGCATATCTTGGAAACTTCCGTTTCGCTATAGATTTTTTCCTTTTGAAAGGCTTCACCAATTTTTGATAGCATCTCTTCTGTTTCTAAATGGCGGTCGCTTAAATTTTCCCTATTTCGCTCATGTTTATTTTCTAGCATTTTCCACACTGTCTCTTCGGCTTGAAATCCTGCTGTTGTGTTGTGAATAAGTCCAAGATTCAAAAGGCGACTGATGGATTTGTGAATGTTTTTGGCATCTGAATCGACATGTTTGAGGATATCAGTAAGATTTTTTGCACCAAGGATAATGGCGGCATAAACAGCGCGCAGTGTCGGTGAGGTCATGGCAGAGATCAGTGAATTGCGGGTATTGCGTTTGTGAAGGGTTTCTTTCCCCATGGGCAAAATATCATTGCGAATGGGAATTTCATTGATTTCTATGAGTTCTGCTTGGAGCGATTGTGCGCGTACAATTTGTTCAGCTGGGGTGCGTTTGCGAATAATCCCCAGACCACTTTGGCGATATTTGTGGTTTTCGGGGAGTGTTAAAGCTTCATAGGAGCCATCAAGCCGGTAGAGAATTTCTTCCCAGATGGGAGTTCTGACGCGTCGAACCCGTTGTTCGCCATTGAGAGCAATTGTTGTTGTCATTGTTGGTTCATGCAGACATAGATAACCACCAGCGGTGATGTGTTCCCAAAGGGTTATAACAAATCGCACATCATCTGCGGGAGTTCCTGCATCAATCCAAGCAAAATCTATTGGCGCCCAAGATTTGAGGGTGCTTTCATCAAGAGAGAAAAAATTCTCATGGATAAATGTTACCATGTTTTTTTCAATACCGTCTTGAAGCAGTTTTTGCCATGCTTCTTCTGCTGATTGACCTTCAACTGTAAAATCATCAATGGTGATAAGCCGAGGTTCGTAATTCTCAAGGATTCCTGAATGGTCAAGCAAAGCTGTGCGCTCTTCCCAGGTGGAAGATTCTAAAAGTTTTTTATCTTGTTGCCATGCTTGTTTTGCTTTTTGCAGTGCTTTAGCAATCAAGCGCGTACTATCACCAGCACCGATTTCAATGACTGTGCGCGGTCTTGCCATTTGAATGAGCGTGTAAATAAGTTCAGCACTATTTTCTGTTCCCATGCCAGGTCTTATCAGCTGCATCTTTTTATCCTTATAATTTTATCAATCGTAGCATTCCTGCTTTTACAAGAAACTTTATTGAATCCTCTAGCGGGTGTTGAATGTGCATTGGTGTGGTGGCTTGCTTCAAGAGATGTTTTGTTTTTTCATGAAGCCGGATTGTACGCCCATTGAGTTGATTAATGGCAAGACTGCCAAGAGAAGAATCTATGATAATACATGTTGGCTCTCGTAAAAGAGCGGTTGCATCATTTTCTGAAAATGCTTTTTGATCTGTTTTGATGAGACCGTGTTGTAAAAGTGATATCAAAAGACTCCCAGAGGCAAGAAGAGTACTATAGAATTGTATTTCTCTCAGTGATTGGACAAGGCAGCCTTCACGAAGTGCTTCAAATGTGGGAAAGTCGAATCCGCCAAATGCCGCTCCTTTTGTAGAAACAATGGTGATGGGTTGTATTTGCCGTTTGCCAATGAGTGCTGGTTTGTTTTTTATTATTTGTACATCTTTTGCCCACTGAATGTGTGATAAAGGATTGAGTTCACGTGGGTAGACAGCGAAAGAATTGATGGCTATGGGTGGTGTTGGTTTTTGCAATTCAAGTGTGTGGGAGCTCTCATGACAATCATGTCGCATATAGTCTGCAAGTTGCCATACATAACCGCCTGTTCCATTGTAAAAGTTTAAGCCTATAGGATCTTGTTGCATGATGTTAAACCGGTTTCTTCTGCTTTGAAATATCAAGTTTTGGCAATGGTTGTTTGCTGGGGTTGTTAGCTCTTCCACACTCAAGAGTGGTTCATCAAAGTCTTATTGGTTGGTGTGGGGTTATAGGGGAGATACAACGATTTCATCGAGGGGTGATTGTCATGCCATTTTTGGGTTTGGTTTTTTTCGAGAGAATAGATGGCAAAGTCTGCTAGGCATTATCCCATTCCTTTTTTTGCATAGTGCGGTTTATGATAAAACCTAATATGCCTGCGATCATTGTGGCGATGCCAATGATAAATAGTGTGCTTTGGGTGTGATGCACTTTTACAAAACCGGCTCCTAGAAAGCCAAGGCACACCGCTGTTTGTATGATAAAGATATAGGCGGGCATTTGGTTGTTTCGGTGTTCTTTTTTAATGGCTTTCATCATAAAACTTGCCATTAGAGCATTTTGTACGCCGTTTGCACCCCCAAGGATAAAAAATGACAGCATCATCAACCATACAATATGTGTTAAGGAAAAGCAGAAAATTGCAAAGCCAATTATTGCAGCGGCAAGTGATGCACCAGCGGCATTACCAAAGCGATGAAAAAGGCTGGAGAAACAGAGTGGACCAACCACGAGGCCAAGACTTAACATGCTTGTGATTACCCCATAGGTTTCTGCACTGAAGTACAGCTCCGTGCGGATGCGGACAATCGATAAGACGTTGAGAGCAGAGGTGAGGATGATGGTAATGATGAGGGGAGAAAGAGCATAGACAACATTTTTTTTACGCAAGAGACCCGTTAAATCTAGCCCTTTTCTGGTTTGCTGTGTTGTGTTTGTTGTTTGCGTATGTATTTTTAAACTTTTAAAACAGAAGAGAGTGATAAAGGTAGCACAAAGAACCATGATGGATAGTGCAAAGAGCCCTTTTTGCCCATTTGATATTCCATACAATACACCCCCTAGCAGTGGTCCGGCAATGTAGCCAAGATTACGAACTGTTTGGATAACGCGGTTTAGTCGATCTAGTTGCTGATCATTGGTTGCAAATTCTGGGACGGAAACGAGGATAGCAGACCAAAAGAGTGAACCAGCACAACCTAGTGCGAAAGAAAGTGCAATGTAAACCCAAAATTGGTTGGCAATTGCGGCAACGGCTATGAAGAGTGCTTCAAACAATAAAACAATGGGTACTGTTCGCGCTGGTTGGAAGCGATGCAAGAGGCGTGGTGCAATTGGTCCGGCACAAATTGCCCCGACAAGCCCTGCAAACAGCAGCATTGAAATAGATGCTGTGCTTTCTGCTAAGTGGAGAGCAAATGTAACTTGTGCTGTTTCATCGGCAAAGCTGCTAAAGCCCAAAACAAGGAAAAGTCCTGTTTTAGCGAAAATCATGGATTTTTTCTTTGTCACAATGCTCCTCCCCAAGAGGTTATAAGGTACAATTTTCTTCTACGTGTTTATGGGATATCCCATGCTTTGTATAGTTTTTCTTGATGATCAGTTGAGAAAGGAAGTTTTCAGAGCTCTTTTCCAAAACAAGCACAATGCCTATTGGCAGCAATGACCAGCTCCTTATGTTTTTTTAAAGGGGAGTATTAAGGATGATGGGCTGGTGAAGTTGTCTGATATGAGAGAGACAATAATACAAAAAGACAATCAGAAGATTTTGCAAAAAAGCTGCACTATACGTGCAGCTTTTTATGTATTTGCTTTAAAGGTAGACGTTTTAAAGCATGAAAGTGTCCTTACGGCTTCTATAACCATAATAGCCAAAAACACTGGAAATA
>NZ_JBHIOE010000033.1:0-5628 GCF_042195335.1 Bartonella sp. CL25QHWL
TCTTGATTACAAAATTTGGAGCCTTCCATTGTCCATCTTTATCATAACCTGCTCCTCCACCAAAATACGTCGCAAATGTCTGATTCATTGAATAAAGCTGACTACCCGTTACAGCATCTGTTGATTTAGCGCTAATCTCACCATTTGCTAGAAACGTAATTCTACTGTTTTCTTGTGTCCTTACAGCTCTGCCTTTTTCTTCTTGCTTCTTCTCATGACGCGCGACAAACGCATTGGCTTCCTTACTCCAATTCAAAGAATCCTGCGCTACCCCTTCAGAAACTTCCTTAATCCGTGCATTTACATTCTTGATATTATCATCAAGACCAATAAATGCGCTACCAACATTTTCAAAACTAGCACTTGCTACCGAACCATCCGTATCAACCTTCGATAACTTGTAGGTTGGTCCTGTAAACGTACCGCCAACAAATTTTGCATCACCACCAAGGAATTTAGCTACATTCTGAGAAATTGTGTTGATCTGACTACCATTAATCGCATCATGTGAACTCTCACCAATGGCACCATCTTTTACATTATGAAGTGCAACTGGTCCTGCATCCTTACCTTTACCTAAAGTCACACTCGTGTAATCAATGCCGCCATTATCACCATCTTTTTTATCGTAATGCACAACAGCTGAATCATCAGACTGAAGGCTGGTAGAAAGTTCCTTCAGACTTGCATCAAGCTGACCTTTGTTAACAGCTTCATTATCCTTTGTTGCTTCACCAACACCTGAAAGAGTCCGATCCGTACCAGTCTTGTTGGCTATATTGATTTCACTGCCTTCTACTTCTTTACCAATAGTGATAAGATTTGTATCTGCATCTTTCTTAACAAGGCTATCTCCTCT
Organism: Bartonella sp. CL25QHWL; assembly: GCF_042195335.1. Lineage (NCBI taxonomy): Bacteria > Pseudomonadati > Pseudomonadota > Alphaproteobacteria > Hyphomicrobiales > Bartonellaceae > Bartonella > Bartonella sp. CL25QHWL. The sequence goes on from NZ_JBHIOE010000033.1 coordinate 860, forward strand.
AACATTGTTAATTTCATTGTTAATTTGTTTTGTAATCTCATTTTTAACATTTGTGATAGAACTACCAACCCCTGTTAAAGCACTCGCTACATCAGGATAATTCTGATCTTTAGATCCACCATCAGCATCAAAGGTCTTGACCGTGAATTTAGGATTCGTCCATTTACCTTCTGTATATTCAGCGCCACCACCTAAATAAGTTGCAACAGTCTTATTCGTCTCAAAAAGCTGAGAACCATTGATCGCATCACTTGAGCTTGAAGAAACCTCTCCATTGGAAAGAAATGTAATCTTACTCTTACTTTCCTTCTCTCCATGTGTTGCTACAAACGCCTTGTCAGAATCACTCCACAACAATGCATTCTGCTTAATATTTTCAGTAACCTCCGTGTTGTTTTGGGTAAACTCTTTTTGAAGATTCTCAAAAGATGTTCCTACACCCTCAAAAGCTTCCGATACAGTATTATACTTCTTCTCTTCAACTTTAGTACCATCCTCATTAATGGTCTTAATCTTGAAGCTTGGAGCTGTCCAAGCGCCACCGGCATAACTAGCATGACCACCTAAAGACTGCGCAACACTGTCACCTAGAGCATATAGCTGATTTCCTGCTACAGCATCGCTTGAAGTTCCACTAACGTCTCCGTTGGCAAGATGTTTAATCTTGCTGCTCACTCTTTTATCTTCTTTTCCATGCTGTGCCACAAAGGCCCCTTCAGCATCACTCCACAACAACGCATCGCCTTGAACTTCTTGCGTAATATTACTTAGTTTTTCATTAAACTTTTTGACCTCATTAGACAGATGTTTATTCACATTTATGAAGTTCGTATCAATTCCTGCAAAAGCAGAGCCTACATCATTATAGGATTCGCTTGTCACTTCACCATCTTCAGAAACTTTCGACACCGTATAAGTGGGATCTTTAAACTTCTCACCATCAAAGGATACGCTGCCACCTAAAATCTTTGATAAATCTGCAGCTATGGTATGAAGCTGACCTCCCGTAACCGCATCATTCGAGCCTGATACTATAGAGCCAGCCGCAAGTGATGTGATCTTGCTGTTTTCCTTTTTACCTTCTTCCGTTTTATGCTGTGCGACAAAGGCGTTACTCTCATTACTCCATAATAAAGAATCTTGTGCAACTCCTTCTGAGACTTCCTTAATGCGAGCGTTAACAGTCTTGATATTTGTATCAAGTCCTTTAAAGGCTTTTTCAACACCTTCATACGGTTTATCTGTTACCTCACCGTCTTTAGAAACTGTCGATAAGTCATAGCTGGGAACTGTAAAAGTGCCATCAGCACTAAACGATGATTTGCCACCTAAAATCTTTGATAAACTTGCAGCTATGGTATTAATCTGACCACCCGTAACAGCATCGCTCGAACCTGATACTATAGAACCATCAGCCAGCGATGTGATCTTGCTGTTTTCCTTTTTACCTTCTTCCGTTTTATGCTGTGCGACAAAGGCATTGGCTTCATCATTCCATAACAAAGCATCTTTCTCAATATGTTGAGAACTATCAGTTATTTTTTTATTAAAATCATTGATCGTATTCGTTATACGCGTATTCACATTCCCAAGGCTATAATCAAGCGCCGAAAGAGCTGAACCAACATTATGATGACTATTTGGCGATACATCTACATCACCAGTTTTTCTAATGTCATGTACCCCATAAGATGGTTCACTGAAAGCACCATTACTAAAAGCTGCATTCCCACCTAAGAACTTAGCAATATCACCGCCTATTTTATTAATCTGCTGACCATTAATTGCATCATAGGATTCTGAAGATATTACACCCTTAGCAACATTATGGAGTGCAACAGGTGTCTTGTCTTTACCACCCAAAGTTATACTCATATAATTAGGGGCACCATCCTTCTGTTTATCGTAATGAACAACGGCTGAATCATCAGACTGAAGGCTGGTAGAAAGATCCTTTAAACCTTTATCTAGCTGACCTTTATTAACCGCTTCATTATTCTTCGTTGCTGCCTTCACACCAGAAAGAGTTCGATCTGCTTTGCTACTATTAGCGATATTGATTTCACTGCCTTCTACTTCTTTACCAATAGTGATAAGATTGGTTGCTTGATCTTTCTTAACAAGGCTATCACCTTTCACATTGGCAATCTCATTATTAATCTCTTTGCTAATCTCATTTCTAATATTTGTGAAAGAATTACCAACTCCAGCCAAAGCATCCGCCACATTGCCATAGTCTATCTCTTCAGATTTACCATCATCCTTAACTGCCTTAACCTTAAAACTTGGAGCTTTCCATTGTCCTTGCTCATCATAACCAGCACCTCCACCAAAATAGGTTGCAAGTTGTTCGTTCAGCGAATAAAGCTGACCACCCGTGACAGCATCCGTTGAATTAGCGGTAATCTCACCATTGGCAAGAAACGTAATTCTACTGTTTTCTTGTGTTCTTACAGCTCTGCCTTTTTCTTCTTTGCTCTTTTCATGACGTGCTACAAAGGCATTAGCTTTATCGTTCCATAACAAAGCATCACCTTTAACTTGCTGAGTAATATTCGTTATGTTTTTAGTAAGTTCGCTAAACTTATTTGTTACATTATCATTGACATTCTTGATATTGCTATCAAGCTGGCTTTTGTTAACAGCGTCATTATTGTTCTTTGCTTCCCCAACACCAGAAATTATCCGATCCGCACCGCTTTCATTTGCAATATTGATTTCTGCGCCACCTACTTTTGCACCAATAGTGAGACGATGCGTTGTCTTATCTTGCTGAATAAAGCTTTCGCTTTCCACTTTGGTAATCACATTATTAACCTGTTCAGTCAATTTATTCTGAACATTTGCGATAGAAGTACCAACACCGGAAAGTGCATCCGCTACATTCTGATAATTCTTGTCAAAAGAAGTACCATCCTCACCAAACTGCTTGATCTTGAAATCCGGTGCTTTCCATTGTCCTTGCTCATCATAACCTGCACCTCCACCAAAATAGGTTGCAAGTTGTTCGTTCAGCGAATAAAGCTGACCACCCGTGACAGCATCCGTTGAATTAGCGGTAATCTCACCATTTGCAAGAAACGTAATTCTACTGTTTTCTTGTGTCCTTACAGCTTTGCCTTTTTCTTCTTTGCTCTTTTCATGACGCGCGACAAAGGCATTGGCTTCATCATTCCATAACAAAGCATCACCTTTAACTTGCTGAGTAATATTCGTTATGTTTTTAGTAAGTTCGCTAAACTTATTTGTTACATTATCATTGACATTCTTGATATTGCTATCAAGCTGGCTTTTGTTAACAGCGTCATTATTGTTCTTTGCTTCCCCAACACCAGAAATTATCCGATCCGCACCGCTTTCATTTGCAATATTGATTTCTGCGCCACCTACTTTTGCACCAATAGTGAGACGATGCGTTGTCTTATCTTGCTGAACAAAGCTCTCGCTTTCCACTTTGGTAATCACATTATTAACCTGTTCAGTCAATTTATTCTGAACAGTCGTGAGAGCCGTATTAACACCCTCAAACGCATCAGCTACATTCTGATAAGTCTCACTTTTTTCCTCTCCATCAGTATCGAAAGTTTTAATCTTAAAAGTAGGACCTTCTGAGTTTCCATTTCCAAAGTCAGCACCGCCACCAAGATAATTAGCTAAATGGGTACCCACTATATACAGCTGTCCACCATTCACGGCTTCTTCTGAGTTTTGTGTTAAATCACCTGGTGCAAGATTTTTAATTTTACCTGAACTTCTGTCTTTCCCCTCTCCGCGCATAGCACTAAAGGCTTTATCAGTTTTGCTCCACAATAAGGCATCGCCTTGAAATTCTTTATTAATATCGTTTAATTTGTCATTAAAATTATTAACAACAGTATTCAGATGTTTGTTTACATTTATGAAGTTCGTATCAATTCCTGCAAAAGCAGAGCCTACATCGGTATAGTCTTTTGAACCATCTTCTTTACCATCAGCTGTGAAGGTTTTAAGCTTGAATGTAGGGGCTGTCCAAGCGCCATCTTTATAACTAGCACCACCACCAAAATATTTGACTACATTCTCAGATGCTGTTTTGAGATCACTTGTTACAGTCGTAACATTTTTATTTGTTTCAAAAAGCTGGGAACCATTTACTGCTTCATTTGAAGCTTCTGTGAGCGCGCCATTCTTTATACCTGTAAGAGTACGCTTTTCATTTTTTTTGTTGGCAATATCAATTTTATCACCATCTGTTTCTTTTCCAATACTGATGTGTCTCGTTTCTGCATCCTGTTTAACGAAGCTACTGGCTGCTACTTGTTCTTTGACATCTTTTAATTGCGAAAAATTCACCGCATCAGTTTCTTTAGTACCAGCAGCTACACCAGAAAGAGTCCGAGGGCTGGCTTTAATGTCGCTGAAATCAATGCCAAATGGTTCCAATAGATCCTTACCAATAGTAATAAGACCTGTCTTTTCATTTTTCTTAACAAGAATACTGTCTCTTACATCAGCAACCTGTTTGTTAATATTATCTTTCATTTTATTAAAAGAACTATCAACCGCCACAAAAGCATCTGTTATATTTTCATACGTCTGATTCTGAACAGCATAGCTAGGTGGCATACCCTTTAGTACATCAGTTTTACCACCAAAATATTTTGATGTATTCGCCATAGCCGTTTCCAGATTTCTCGCTGTGGACGAAAGACCCTCATTGGTTTTGCTTAACTGTGAAAAATTAACTGCATCGTTCGCTCCAGTGCCATCCGACACTCCTGTAATCTTTT
>NZ_JBHIOE010000034.1:0-5568 GCF_042195335.1 Bartonella sp. CL25QHWL
TATTTCCAGTGTTTTTGGCTATTATGGTTATAGAAGCCGTAAGGACACTTTCATGCTTTAAAACGTCTACCTTTAAAACAAAGACATAAAAAGCTGCACGTATAGTGCAGCTTTTTTGCAAAATTTTCTTGATTTTTCATGCTTTTCAACACAACAAGAATTTTCGAAATCCACGTGAAGCTTTTATAATCGTGAGAAACAAGCTTCAAAATAAAAGATTTTTTTCAATAATTCTATTTTTTTATGTTTTTCCTTTAAAAAACTTCTTAAATGAAGTGTTGACTCCATCGATTATATATATGCCATTACAGCATAACAAATATGCGGCTCTTGCTCTATTTTTTCCATTTAAGCCAAACGAATTTCGCAAAAAAATATTTCTCTACGATCAACAACTTTTCTCAATGTGGAAAACATATCAATCTTACATCTCATGTAAGAGGGAGCATTATGCGGTTAACATTTCATCCACACACAATATGAGAGAATAAGTTGAATTCTCTGATACAAAGGGAATACCAACCTACCAAATTATCTATTCTCAACAAAGCAACACTCTCACCACTTCAATACCAGTATTTTAGTTTGAGGATACGAACACAATTTACATTCTAGATTAAATGTATCAAATAAATAATGAACATAAAATCTATGAATAAACAATGGTTTAACTTTACATGCTTCAAACAAAGGACAAAATTCTATAATCATGCGTTATTAATTCTTTTGTAAATATTTTTATCAGATATCAAAAATCGTACCATTGCTTTCAATACAAGAAACCGACATAAAAAGTTTCATATTGAATGACCAAATAGTTTTTTTACAAATTGCGACATTAGAGCAAAAGCTTCATTGGCTAATTATACGAAAAAATAAAATAGAAAATGCATTTTAATAAATATAAAAGCAAATTGTTTTATAAAAGAATATGTAAAAAACCATAGATCACCTTATGATCATGTTATTTATGATTCAGATATTGAGTTTAGTTTTGCACAATCGTTTGAAAAAAACGATGAGATTAAAGTTTATGCGCAACTGCCTAAATGGTTTAAAATTGATACACCTCTTGGATCATATACTCCCGATTGGGCTGTATTATTCGAGCAAGATGGGCAAGAAAAACTGTATTTTGTTGTGGAAAGCAAAGGAAGTATTTTCGAAGACATGTTGCGCGATCTGGAAAAAGCAAAAATCCATTGCGGTCATGAACATTTCAAAGCTTTGGGAGAAAATACCCAATATATTGTTTCTGATAATTATGAAACTTTTATCGATCAAGCACTTCAAAAAGATACCATAACAACTTGAAAAAATGTTTGGGCTATGGAAACAACCCTCCCCTGTTGTTTATAAAATGCACCTTTTTCCTACTCTATAATTTACAAGCCCTTCCTTATAACCGATTTTAATTTTTATTAAACAATCAAGAGATTGTCGAATATTTTCCAGAAAGGGCTGCACATTTAAGAAAAGAAAATTATAAACTATTGAGAATACATTTGACACCCAAACAATCATTTAAGCATAAAAAATGATATATAAACAAACATTGGATTTTTAAGTCAATAATTTGATTTATAAAGATTTTCACATTTTCCATGTTAAATAATAAATGCAAATGGAGCAGGCATGCACGTCTCGTGTAGGTTCTGCTTTTGCTCTCATGCAAAGTGAATTGACAGAAAACAGACTCCTCGATAAACTCATCAAAATCAGCTTAACTGATGGCTTCATTTTGGAGGAAGAGGGGTTTGTACACAAGAGAAGCATTTGGGGACCATCAGCACTTCCAATCACATTCATTCCAATATCAAAACCGCAGACATCACAAACACGTGTTAATTTTTAAAAGTCTGTGAATGAGGCGCAACCAATGTTTTAAAGAACATCTGTAGGGAGCACGATCATGCAAAAGGTAGATTCCTATACAAAAACAGAACGGTATGTCATATATACCGTCATTATTTCCAGCATACTTCCTCTGCTGGACGGAAGCATTGTTAATGTCATCCTTCCTAACCTTGCGCATTATTTTTCCGTGGAAGGAAATAATATACAATGGATTGTAATATCCTATTTTCTAGCCACCGTGCCAGGACTACTGATGGCAGCTTTTGTGCAAGGAAGAATAGGTATCAAAAGCACTTGGTTTCTTGCAAGCTTCATTTTTATGCTTGGATCACTGGGGGTAGGATTAAGCTATAGTTTTCCAACTATTATATCTGCCCGTATCGTTCAAGGTTTTGGGACCGGTCTTTTGCTACCCCTTAGCCAAACCATCATTGCCTTACAATTTGGACAGACACGAGTGCGCCAAGCCATGGGCACCATAGCCGTACCAACAGTTTTCGCTCCTGCCTTTGGTCCGCTGGTGGGCGCCTCACTTGCTCAGTATGTCTCTTGGCGTTTGTTATTTTTTATTAATATTCCGCTTATTTTATTGGCACTCACCCTTGGAGCAAAACATTTAAAGAACAACGAAACAACAAAAACAAAATTTAACTTATTTGCATTTTTAGCGTTTTCCATATCGCTTCTTTCGTTTTTTTACCTCACAGAAGCCAGAAACATCAATAACAAAAACCACTTATATATCCTAGCACTTATAGCCGTGATATTTCTCATATTATTCATTGTTTCTAATCAGAAAGCAAAAAACAAATTAATCGTCTTTAGCGGATTTCAAAATGCGCGCTATACATTACTCATGATCATGGGGCTTGTTGCTTCATTTCTTTTTTATAGCTTCCTCGTTTATTTCCCACTAGCCATTGCCATGGAACAAGCCCATGAAAATAGCCTTCTCATCATCGGTGCCCTCCTAGCTCTGCAAGGGGTAGGAGCATGGATCGGAAGGAAATTTATTTACCAAAAATGGAAAGAAAAATCTCCCTTTTTCATGATAGGAATTGGTTTAGTGATATCAAGCCTTGGGTTATTATGCTTCGGCTATAATATAAGCATGGATGGACTTGGATTCTTGCTAAGAGGCATAGGACTTGGCATCGCCACCATTGTCTGCCTTTCCGCCCCCATCCAATATGTCAACAGTTTATACGTCAAAGATACAGCCGTTATCACACGCATATTACAGCAAATAGGTGGTGCCTTAGGGGGTATATTCGCTGGCTTTTTGATCCATTCTCTGACAGAAGAATACCTGTCCTTAAACCAAACATATATCGTATTCTTCATATTCTCTATCGCTGCATTTTTACTGTTTTGCCTAGCCCTCCTCTTATCGCGTAAAGAGAAGAATTTTGATTTATGATATGCTTTATTTGAACTCCCTATCCATAACATTGGCAATAGCTTATAAAATCATACAGCATTCACCACTTTTCGAGAAACCAACACACTGATACCTTGACCACAGCCTTCATCATTTTTATGAAAGAACACTAAACCGATAAGCTCCTTAAGCTCTAAAATTGATCACCTCCAGTAACGTACGGTGTTTGTAATTTTATGATACCTCTGTGCTTTTAAATCCCTCTAAAAACCTCTTGAAATATGGGATTTTCTGATCAGACCTTTGCAAAGATCCACGAAATTAAGCACGCATTTCAATGCGGAATAGTCTCATAAATGCGCTAACAGACGCCCTACCGAACCAGCATAGAATATAGAACCCGCCCCCGCGCACGCCCCTATAAATGCTAATCATCTTCTATAACGCACCGCGATGTGAAAAATCGCACTGTATTACAAACTTGATAATGTTATTCGCCCCTTTTCAAAGTCATTGAATCACTATGCTTTCATAACAGCAATAGGTCCAAATGAAACTGAAGCGACAAAAACAGCTGGTAAAGCAGCATCTTCTCTCCATTTCATTGTTAACTGTTATAAGAAATCTCCCCCACTTTAATAAAAAAGCCCTCTCTCATTGAGAGGGAAATTTTAAAAACATTGAAAATACAGACAGCAAACCATCTCTAAAAAGACTGTTTCTTGATTTTCACAGCGTACTCTTAGATTTCTCTAACATTTTCCTGCCTTTAGATTTTCCTTATAAAATTTACGGACAAAAGAAGCTTTTCAGAACTCTTTTACACATAACTTCATTGCTTCAAGCTCCCTTACAGACACGATAAACGCGTATATTTCCATCTACCAAGTATGCGAGCTTCACAGCGGATATAATGAAAACAGTCTTTTTATAGAAAACCGTAAGCTTTAACGGAATAAACGAGATTTTAAACTAGCCTCCCGCATTACTCATTACTCTATACCGGTTATGCAAATAAAGAACCCCATCTGCTCTTTCTGACAAGCAAAGAACACACACAACATTTAGTAACATGCCATTATTGAAATTCTTGTCACAAAACCTTCCGTTCAGGGATTATGCGCATTACCTGCTTCCTTCTCTCCAATAAACAATCTGCCAATAAAGAATGCTATTGCAGTTACGATAATACAAAATTATACTTCTGTTCTCATTCTATATTTTTCGAATTATCACACACTATTCCCCCCTTCACTGCTTCACTGTTATAACAATGAAAGGAGAAAAAAATTAAAACACAATATAGTATTTCTTTTTCACAAATCTTATATAAGCCACAAAATTGTTGCGCGACTTTCTAAGCAAGGTCAGGCAATAAAATCATACTCTAAAAACCACTCAACATACCACTTTTTGATATTATAAAGCCATAAAATGCAATTATCGTCTCCGCAAAAAATCTCTCAGAAAAACAAAATCCCTCCTGTAATCATTGGACTACTTCCTCCAATGTTTGCGCACCATTATACGTGTAAGGAGTTAAATAACTTGTTTATTGCATCATTTGCTCCTTCTGAGATTCCAGAAGGTACAAAATCCGAAAAAGTTAAAGCATGGCTACGTGCAATCAATGTGGAATGCGAAGAACCGCTTGAAGTCCTTGGTAACTTGCTTGGGGATTTTTTAGAAAAAGAATATTATGACCCAGACCCAAGCGGATTAAATCCATCATTATATGAAAAAATTTTACAGTTACAAAAAGATAAACGTACAGTTTTAGAAAAGTTAAAGGAATATGACTTGGAATATCAGCGTGGAGGATATATTATCAAGAATGAGCTGACCTCCACACAAGAATTGCAAAAAGCTGGTCTCCTCTCTACAGAAGAGCTACAAAAACGTATTACAGAGAAAGGCCTTTCAGCAGTAGAAATCGAAGTAAAAAGAGCATTAGAAAATATAGAAAAAGATCCAAGGGAGGCGGTTCTATTTGCAGCAAATCTGTTGGAAGCCTCTTGCAAAGCTTATCTCGACCACCATTCTATCCCATATGCAGAAAACGCCCGTAATAATCTGCCCGCTTTATGGGAAGAAGTCGTTAAGAAAGCTAAGATCCATCCCGAAGATATGAAGCAAGAAAACTTAAAAAATCAAGATCTAGATGAAAATGACTTAAAAATGATCGCATCCGGTCTGTATCAAATTGTGCGCGGTACTATAAAGTTAAGAAACAAGAAAGGTGCAGCGCACGGCCGCTCAAAAAAGGATTTTGAACTAATCAATCTCAAGCCTCGCCATGCGCGTTTAACTTTTAATGCCGCCCATTCTCT
>NZ_JBHIOE010000035.1:0-5441 GCF_042195335.1 Bartonella sp. CL25QHWL
CGGTACTCCACATTCTAAAAGTATTTTATTTCTCCATAATGCTGGAGAAAGTGAGGGAATTGAGTTAACACATCCAGCGATACTTAACAAAGCCATGCAACTCAACAGTTTTAAGATTTTCTTCATTCTTCCCCTCTTTCAATGGATTTATTTACAATAAAAAAGCTCGGAAGCTTGTTGATATTTTCTGTCATCGCTGCTTAAAACAACGGTGACCAATATTGAGATGATTGGTTGAGAAAACAATCCCGCCATTCCAAGCAAATGCAAGGATGGCGGATTGTTGATTATCACAAACAGCAAGACTTAAGGCTCGCATTCAGGTTGTTCTGGATGCTTTTTACAAAACGGGCTATTCAAGCGCTTCTTGACACTGCGCTGTGGGATGACAGCACCTGGACGACAAATCGGCAAGTTTTTCTCTTTAAAAGTATAACACCACCCCCCTCCTCTTTGATCTTTATAGCGGAATCCTGCTTGAACCATGCAAGCATCAACTGTTGCTTTAGCATTAATACTCTGCTGTTGGTTTTCTGGATCGATATCATAAGGGGTTGGCATACCACATTCTAACAAGGCTTTTCCTATCTCCGTAAAATCTGCTCCTGGCTTCCCCCACATACTCAGAGCCCCTGGAGAAGGCTTATCAATGTTACATCCAGCTACACTAACCAAAACTATTCCACTTAATAATTTCAAGATTTGTTTCATTTTTTCCTCCCTGAATATTTTGAATAAATTGGCGTACGATTAGGTAAACCATAGAACTTTGTACAAGCATCACTTGGATGTCCATAACAAGCATGAACACTTGGATAACCCTTAAATATTTGTCCTGCTTCTTTCCAAGGACCACTTCCAGGAGGTATTTGCTCAAAAGTGTAAGGATTTTTGCCAATCTTTGTACCAACAAAGTCATTTTTATGATTTTCCAAGTTTACGTAATCCTGCTTTCCATCACTTAAGATATATAACGTATCTGCCATGTTTTGAGTATTATAAGCTGGTCCAAAGAAATTAATCGTTGTTTTCTTTGCTATACCATGAACACCATGCTTTTCTAAATCATGCGATCCATTGCCCGCTGTCATACTGCCGCGGCTATGGGCATCAACATGCAATCCTTTATTGCCAAAGCTATACAACAGATTCTGGTACTTCTTTGCCGAATTGGTCAGAGCACCCAACTTACCTTCTAGAGCATACTGATACCCTGCAATGAACAAATCTACCAAGAACGAATCGCTATGGGGAAACATCAGAAAATAGTGTGGATCATTCTTGTTATCAGCCAACTGCACCGCATTATGGGCTGCTTCATCTGGTGTTGTAAAAATACCATTGAGGAAGACATGAACCTTGCCATCAGAACCTTTTTGTAAATTCTGTTGTTCTTCATCCGTTAAATAATGTGCGTGAGGAAACAATCGCGCCATTCCAAGTGAAGGCAAGGATGGCAGATTGTTGATCATCACAAATAGCAAGACTTAAGGATAGCATTCATATTGTTCTGGATGCTTTTTACAAAAAGGGCTGTTTAAGCGCTTCTTGACACTGCGCTGTGGAACAACAGCACCTGGACGACAAATCGGGAGATTTTCGGCTTTATGGTTTACACACCATCCCCCCCCCCTTTCATCTTTATAGCGGAAACCTGATTGAACCATACAAGCATGAATTGTTGCTATTGCATTGTTGCTTAAATTTCTGTTTTCTGGAAATACATCATAAGGAGCTGGCATACCACATTCTAATAAGGCTTTTCCTATTTCAGTAAAATCAGTAACACCATTTTTCTCCCACGCGCTCAAATACCCCCCAGGAGTTTTATTAAACTGACATCCTGCAATACCTAACAAAGTTACAGCACTTAATAATTTTAGAGTTTGTTTCATTTTTTACTCCATGATTTACTTAAAGGAAATTGTTCACGATGAGATGAGCCATAATTATAGCGACATTTTGGACTCGCATCTCCAAGACAAGTATGGGGACTTATGGGATTCATGACCACTCTCCACCATTCTGTCAAAACGTTACTACCAGCAGGTATTGTCTCATAAGTATAGCCATTGCCGCCAATAATTCTGCTTACAAAGTCATATCTATTCCCATCAAAGCCAACAGTGGTTTGTTTGCCATCACTCACATAACCTAACAGACCGGATGCAACTAAAGCATTAAAGGCGGGTCCATAGAAATTGATCTTCGTGTTGTCGGCTATCCCGTGCACCCCTTCTTGTTTGAAAGAATACAGCATATTCCCCAATGTCATTGTCCCGCGACTATGTCCATAAAGTTCTAATCCTGTAAGACCATAGCTATACATCAAATCTTTTGCTTCTTGTGTTGAATTGGTCAAACCCCAAAAGTTATTTTCCATAAACTTCTGATAACCCGCGACCAGAAGTTCTGAAATAGCAGAATCGGCTTGAGGGAACACAACAAAATAAAGCGGTACATTTTTATTCTCCGCATGTTGCTCTGCATAAACAGCCGCCTCATAGGGTGTTGTAAGAATACCATTGAGGAAAAAATGAACCTTGCCATCAGAACCTTTTTGTAAATTCTGTTGTTCTTCATCCGTTAAATAATGTGCGTGAGGAAACAATCGCGCCATTCCAAGTGAAGGCAAGGATGGCAGATTGTTGATCATCACTTAAGGCTTGCATTCAGGTTGTACTGGACTTCTTTTACAAAACGGGCTGTTTAAGCGCTTTTCGACACTTCTCTTCGGGATGACAGCACCAGGCTGACAAATGGGCAAGTTTTCGGCTTTATAGTTTTGACACCAAGTTCCTCCCCATTTATCTTTATAGTGGAATCCTGCTTGAACCATACAGGCATCAATTGTTGCCCATCCATTATTGTTTACCTCTTTATTTTCTGAATCAGGATCGATAAGACTCGGCATTCCACATTCTAATAAGGCTTTTCCTACCTCAGTAGAATCTGCTCCTGTCTTCTCCCACATATTCACGTACCCTGGAGCAGGTTTGTCAATGTTTTCAATGTCACATCCAGCTATACTTAATAAAACTATCCCACTCAATAATTTAAACAGTGTATTCATTTTTTTCTCCATAAATAACCTAAACCTAAATTATCTAAAATTGCATAAGGTGCATAAATTTTTGTATTATCATTATGATGTGCTCCATAATCACGTTTACATGCTGCCGACGCATTACCATAACACCTATGGGTGCTAGATTTAAAGCCGCCTAGAGCTTTCCCTTGCTCTATCATTGGAGTTGCTGGTGGAAATATTGCATAAGGGAACCTCAAGGGTGCCTTATAAAAAGTAGGTAGATTGTGACCAATTCCTGTACCAATGGGATCGAATATATGGTTTTGTAAATAAATATGATCTTTTTTACCATCACTCACATAATATAGTGCATTCGCTATTGATTGAGAGTTATCAGCTGGTCCAAAAAGATAGATATCTGTTTTCTTGGCTACACTGTGGATACCATGTTCTTGCAAGTCATTTGCTCCATTGCGTATTGTTAAGGTACCACGGCTATGCGCACTAACAATCGCCCCTGTATTGCCATAACGATAGATAAAATCTTGTAACTTCTTGGTCGAATTACTCCATCTCCCAAAATACTCATAAATCGCTACTCCGTACTCTACGAGCCTGTCTTTAGCTTGTGGGTGGTATGTAAAATAAAGGGGCTCATGCTCATTATCAGCTAACTGAACCGCATTACGCGCTGCCTCATCGGGTGTGTTAAAAATACCATTATAGAACATACGCCTGTTGCCATCAGAGCCAGCTTGTAAATACTGCTCATCTTCAGTATTTAAAAAGTGATACAGAGTGATATATTCTCCATCGCTGTCTTTTATATACTCTCCATTTTCATCGGTTAAATAGAGTACTTTGCCATTTTCATCATGCGCAATCTCACCTACTGGATGTTCTTTAACATTTGCGACTTCGCGCACTTTGTCCCAGTATCCCAATCCTTCATCCGATAAATCATTGATCATATCTACGCGATTATGCACTGCTCCCTCAAGCGGTGCGACATCTAGCTGTCCTACAGCTTGGTGGGCTGCTGCGGTGTTGCGGTTGAGAGAGCCAATGATTTGTCCAGCATCTTGCCCCATCGCCCTCTGTCCAGTTGTATCAGTAAGGATGATAGTCCCATCGCTGATAGCAGATTTGGTTTCCCCTTCTGCTGTATCCTTGGCTTTGCCGTGATTTAAAACATTCTTGGCAATGTTTTTTATCGTGTCATTCCCAGAAATGCTAAACCCATGGCTGCTGGCTTTAGCATGGGCACTGTTGTTGATATCACTGGTGCTAATGCTTCCTGTGGTCAGGCTGTTTTTATCTGCCGGCGCGGTGCTGGCAATGATGCCTCCGGTCAGCGTTGTTTTGTCTTTAACTATGATATTAAAGCCGCCATCACCGGCTTTGATGCCTGATTGCTCCACAACACTATGATAATCGCTAGAGGATTTATCCTTTTGGAAAGAGGCACTCATGGAGCCCCCACCACCCGTTTGTCCAGCACCAAACCCAACAGAAACAGAGTTTTGCTTGCTGGAAGTTTGTCCCGTATCACTGCGGCTGATAATGGCAAAATCACCCCCTACTTCCATTTCTACACGCTCTCCAGAAGCCACGGCGCCTGCCAATGTGGTGTTTGCCCCACTCGTGGTATGAACAGTGCCGGTGCCTATAATATGGCTGTTTTTGTGTTGAACTTCCTCACTGGAACCTTCCCCTTGACTAAAAGCAGCACTACCCGTTGCCCCTGCGCCACCCGTGCCATAACCGGTGCCAACACTCATTGAAGAACTTTCACTGCTGTTTTGTGTGCTTTGCGTGTTTTGTGCACTTTCAAAGATGATATCTTCACCTGCTTCCATAGTGATATTTCCGCTCTGTGCATCATTTTCCAGCACATAGATTGGATTGGTACCAGCGATAATATCAGCGCCAACACCATGAATGCTGCCTTTGTGGGCTTGCATGTTAACAGCGCGTCCGCCTTCTATGCTATCTGTCACCGCTGTGGAGACTTGAGAAGAGGCTTCTGTTTTCTCAGTTTTAAAGCCCACGGTTACACTGCCAGATGCACCAGCCATATTGGCAAGAGCATCCTTGGTGGAGCCCCCCACCCCTCCTAATGAGCTACTCAGTCCTTTGGTTGTGTTCCCCTTTTCCCCCGTATTGCCAGTCAGCCAATTAACAAAGGTTTTGCCTTTACTATAAAGATGACTGATTTTCATGCCGGTCAGTATGCCATTAATAACTGTATTGTTACCATCCTTATTATTCATGTGATCTGCGGCATCTTTTAGTCCTTGTACCGTGCCAAGGACACCGATATCAACGGAAGTTGTCACACCAGCAAAAGACTTTTCATGCTTTTCTTTTGCGTTAGAGGTATCATAGCTTTCTGATAGGGTGATATTAT
>NZ_JBHIOE010000036.1:0-4647 GCF_042195335.1 Bartonella sp. CL25QHWL
ATAATATCACCCTATCAGAAAGCTATGATACCTCTAACGCAAAAGAAAAGCATGAAAAGTCTTTTGCTGGTGTGACAGGCTCTGTCAATGTGGGCATTCTTGGTACAGTAAAAGATGTAAAGGATGCAGTCAAACGTTTTGGTCATGGGGATACAAAACACAAAATCGGTAATGGTCTTATTGCTGGTCTAAAAGGCTATGATCTCTATAGCAAAGGCAAAGGTCTTTATAATGGGATGAAAGGTGGAAACAAACAGTCTATTCGTGATATTGCTGATGTTTCTGCTAGCGTAACCGTGGGCTTTAAGACAGAGAAGGAGGAGGCATCGGTTCAGACATCTACTGCGGTGACAGGTACAATAGAAGCAGGACGCGCTGTTAATATGCAAGCCCACAAAGGCAGCATCCATGGTGTTGGAGCCGATATTATTGCCGGCACAAACCCGATGCAAAGCAATGATAAACAGAGTGGAAATATCACCATGGGAGCAGGTGAAGATATCACTTTTGAAAGTGCGCAAAATACGCAAAGCACACAAAATCATACGCAAAGCGCTTCGATGAATGTTGGGTATAGTTATGGTACCGGTGGTCCAGGGTGGATGGGGAATGCTTCTTTTGGTAAAGGCAAGGGTTCCAGTGAGGAGGTTCAACAGAAGAACAGCCATATTATTGGCACCGGCACAGTTCACACAACGAGTGGGGCAAACACCACATTGGCAGGTGCTGTGGCTTCTGGAGAGCGTGTAGAAATGGAAGTAGGGGGTGATTTTACCGTTGTCAGCCGCAGTGATACGGGACAAAGTTCCAGCAAGCAAGACTCTTTTTCTATTGGGTTTAATGGTGGAAAAAAGGATGGTACAGCCACAACCAATATTTCCTTGAACAAGGATAAATCCTCTAGTGATTATCATAGTGTTGTGGAACAATCAGGCATCAAATCGGGTGATGGCGGTTTTAAGATCAACGTTAAAGATAAAACAACGCTGACCGGAGGACTTATTTCCAGCACAGCCTCGGCGGACAAAAACAGCCTGACCACAGGAAGCATCAGCACCAGTGATATCAGCAACAGTGCGCATGCGCAAGCTAGCAGCCAAGGTTTAAGCATTTCAGCAGGTGGTCCGATGTATCAGGGAAAATATGGTGTCGGGAAAAACATTGCTAAAAATGTCTTAGATCATTCAAAAGCTAAAGATTCAGAGGAAGGATATACCAAATCTGCTATCAGCAATGGCACTATCGTCATTACTGATGAAGCAGGGCAGAAGGCGTTGACAGGACAAGACGTGGAACAAGCCATAGCCTCCCTTAATCGGGATACTGCCACCGCCCATAAGGGTGTACAACAGCTCGATGTAGGCAAGCTGGAACAAATCGTCCATGAAAACCGTGAAATGGCAACTCAACTCTTAGAAGAAGGGTTTAAATACAGCGATGACTCCTATAAAACCATGTTTATCAAAGAGCACCCCATCGCCGTGGTGGATCGTGATGAAAATGGCAATACAATCTATGAAATAGATGCGAATGGGGTACCTATAAGAGATGCTCGTGGACAAAAAATCCCCAAGTTCCATTATTTAACGGATGAAGAAAAGCAGCATTTGCAAGAAGGCTCTGATGGCAAAGTGCATGTGTCCTTTAATGGCATCTTTACGCCACCCTATGAAGCTGCTGTTTATGCAGAGCAACATGCGGAGAATAAAAATGAACCGCTTTATTTTGTTGTGTTCCCAGAAGCTGATTCTGCTATCTCAGAACTTCTAGTCGCGGGCTATCAGAAGTTTATGGAAAATAACTTTTGGGGTTTGACCAATTCAACACAAGAAGCAAAAGATTTGATGTATAGCTATGGTCTTACAGGATTAGAACTTTATGGACATAGTCGCGGGACAATGACATTGGGGAATATGCTGAATTCTTTCAAACAAGAAGGTGTTCACGGTATAGCCAACGAAAACACGACTATCAATCTCTATGGACCAGCCTTTAATGTTTTAGTTGCAGCCGGTCTGTTAGATTATGTGAGTGATGGCAAACAAACCACTATTGGCTTTGATGGGAATAGATATGACTTTGTCAGCAGAATTATTGGCGGCAATGGCTATACCTACGGGACACTCCCTGCTGGCAGTAACGTTTGGACAGAATGGTTGAGAGTGGCTACAAATCCCATAAGTTCCCATACTTGCCTTGGAGATGCAGGTTATAAATGTAGATATGATTATGGTTCATCTCATCGTGAACAATTTCCTTTAAGTAAATCATGGAGTAAAAAATGAAACACATCGTAAAATTATTAAGTGCTGTAACTTTGTTAAGTATAGCTGGATGTCAGTTTAATAAACCTCCTTCAGGATATTTGACTGCTTGGGAAAAATCAGGAGCAGATTTTACAGAGATAGGAAAAGGCTTGTTAGAATGTGGCATGCCAACCCCTTATGATAAGGATCCAGAAAGCAGCAAGCTCAGTAATAATGCAATAGCAACAATTCATGCTTGTATGGTTCAATCAGGATTCCGCTATAAAGATGAAAGGGGGGGGGGATGGTGTGTAAACCATAAAGCCGAAAACTTGCCCATTTGTCGTCCAGGTGCTGTGATCCCGAGGCCCAGTGTCAAGAAGCGCTTGAACAGCCCTTTTTGTAAAAAATATAAAAATGCACCTGAATGCAAACCTTAAGTTTTGCAGCTAGTGATGATCAACAATCCGCTATCCTTGCCTTCGCTTGGAATGGCGGGATTGTTTTCTCAATCTAACATCTCAATATTGTTCACCGTTGTTTTAAGCAGCGGTGACAGGAAATATCAACAAGCTTCCGAGCTGTTTATTGTAAATAAATCCATTGAAAGAGGGGAATAATGAAGAAAATCTTAAAACTGTTGAGTTGTATAGCTCTGTTAAGTATCACTGGATGTGTTAACTCAATTCCCTCACTTTCTCCAGCATTATGGAGAAATAAAATACTTTTAGAATGTGGAGTACCGGACCTTAATAAGGTTGTGGCGCTAGATTTGAATCAATTTGCCAGTATTGAAATGTGTATGGCGCAATCAGGTTTTCGCCCTAGCTTTACAATACAAGATTGGTGTGAGAACCATAAATCAGACAACCTTCCCATATGTCGTCCTGGTGCTGTCATGCCTCAGCGAAGTGTTGAGAGACGCTTAAATAGCTCTTATTGTAAAAAGCATTCAGAACAACTTGAATGCAAACCTTAAGTCTTGCTTCAGCAGAGAAAGCCTTGTCCATCCTTACGTGACAAGGTTTTTTTATGCCGCGTCACTTTGACGTTGCTGTTTTGCTTGTTCGATTACATTCAAAAGATCTGATTGTAACCAACGCGATAAAAAACCAAATTTTAAAGGTTTTGGGAGAGAGCCATTGGTTACATGACGGCGGAAAGTTGAGACACTCATATGAAGCAATTTTGCACTTTCACGGTCTGTTAAAAGAATATCATTTTCTGTCATATTAAAATCCTTTCACTATAAAAATGGTAACAAATCATAACTATTTATTAACCACATTTTGGTTCATTTAGAAAGATGTTTTATTCATAGAAAACAATATTTTATTATACAATTTCTGATGTGATAATTTATGAGTCTTATTGAGAAAGAATGAGAGAAAAGAGAGCTAAAGTTATCCACAGATAATGGGGTTATTCACCCCATATCTTAAGATTGACCCGTGACATAAGCCGCCCATTTATCCATATAGACACGGCGCTGTTCTAGATAATCAGTACGACGATAGGCACGCTCTACTTTGCCGCCAACTGTATGACTTAGAATAGTTTCAGCGACCTCATAGGGGGCATCGGTTGTTTCAGCAAGCCAATCGCGTAAACTAGAGCGAAAACCATGCGGGCAGGCTTCAAGTTTATTGTCTCTCATATATTGAGCCATACACTTCTCAGCGAGGGGACCGCGACCTTTAGCAGAAAAAAAGAAATCATTACGAGAAAGCAATCGTGCTTGTTTTAAAATGTCTAATGCTTCAGTTGATAAAGGCACGCGAAATTCTTTTGTTGTATCACGCTTGCCTTTCATATTTTCAGCAGGTATGGTCCATATATCCCCATCAATTTGATCTTTATGAATATGACGTAAAGGATTGGTACGAACACCTGTCAGAATAAGCAAACGCAAAGCCAGTTGTGTTATGGTTGATGCTTCACAGAGTGTTTTATAAAAAGCCGGAACCTCTCTCCAATCCATGGCTGGTCTATTAGTGACCTTATGGCGTTGTTTTCCTAAGAGAGCTTTTGCTTTTTCTACAGCTTGTAAATCAACATCTACACCTAATGCAGCCGCATGTTTGAGACAAAGATTAAGACGTATCAATGCTGTTCGAGCAATTACAGCCTTTGTATGCCAAATGGGAGAAAGGGTATTGCGTATCTCTGTTTGCGTAATCTCAGAAACGGGTAAACAGCCTAATTTAGGGAGAATATGAAGGCGTAAAGGTGTAAACCATTTACCATTTTTACCATCACCTTTTAATTCAGCTTTACGAGTTTCAAAAGTATCTAGTGCAATATCTTTTAAGTAATGGAGATTGCTTATTGCCTCACGCTTTTGTTTATTACGTTCTTTAATAGGATCACGCCCTTCACGTAAAACAGCACGCCATTGCAT
>NZ_JBHIOE010000037.1:0-4587 GCF_042195335.1 Bartonella sp. CL25QHWL
TTTGCTGGTAAATTTATTATAACTTTGCCATTCATTTGGGCTTGTGAGGTGCCCATAGCTTGTGAGATCTTCATTGATCTTGGCTCTAAAATCATCAAGCCCCACAATATCTTCGGTTTTATGTTGATGCGCGCCTAACAGTGAGACAGCACTCCCAAAGGTGAAGTTATTATTGCTTGATTTATAGAGAACATAATTGTTAGCCGCATCTTTTGCGCCTTCGATATCGCTTAAATCAGCAAATGAGAAAGTTTTATCCGCTGCCATTTTGCCATTGAGAGCGCTTTCTAGATCTGCGATTTCGTTGATCGTATGCGTGTGTTGTAAAGGCGCTTTTCCCTCTACCTTGTCCTCAACATCCGCAATGGCTTGATCAATTTTGGTCAAGTTTTCCCGCAAGATTGGGAATTCAGAACTGATAAAGCGTCCTTCTTTAGGCAATTCCATGTCGAGTTTTTTGGTTTTTGTCATCTCTCATTTTCCCCTCATAATATGCCGGCGCCAAAATCACACACCATTGACCGCGCTGCTGGTCCACCGGTAAGCGTGAGTTTCAAGCGCGCTTGTTTGGCGCCTTTATCACTACTGATAAATTTGCGCTCTGTCCAAAGCGGTTCAGCGAGTTGCTCTGTTTCCTCTAATTTCAAAGGGGTGAAAGCACCATCATCCAGTTGCATCTCGAGTGTAAAGGTTGCACCACCTGGTAAAAAGGTTTTGATATAGCTGGTCAATCTTGCTTTTTCACCAAAGGCAAAAGCACGCGTGACATAGGTAGCTTCCTTATGGATCTTTCCCGCAATCAATTGAACAGGAGCAAACAAAACAGGTGAGAGCTTCTCTGTCCCTTTGAGAATAGCGCGAAGCTTTACCTTTTCACTGATATATTCAGTAAGACTGAGTAATTGAAAGGGAAGAAGTTGATAAACCGTGCCGTTGTTTCGTTCAATTTCAAAGATGACAGAACAATCGCTTGAAGGCAATTCAATGGCTGCGCGTATTTGCAAATCAGAGCAGTCCACAAGGTCAAAAGTGCCAAGATCAATGGTTTTTTCTGTTTGTGTATAGCGTGCCGCCAGCACCCTAAAAGCTAAAGCCTCATCTTGATGAGCGGTCCAGCTCCTAGCATTGACAGAAGAAAAGCGTGGACCGGTCACGTAAGGGTGGCTCGAGACGTATCTCTGGTGTTCTGCATCAAAATCTCCAAGCTTTGCCAGTGAGACAGAATGATTACTATCATCTGTCTTAATAACGAAAGCCGTTAAGCGGTCATCGGGGACAAGGAGTGGTACATCATAGCGTGCCTCTGCCCAACCTAGCTTTGCGCCCTTCATAGAATAAAAGCTTTGCGCTTGAATATCGGCGGTCGGATAACCGTTTTCTGTGGTGACCAAATCAATCACCAGATCATGGTTCTCATTACCGATTTTGCAAAGATGAAAGTCAATACCGGTGATTTGCCGTGTTTCATCGGGGGTAAAAACTTGCGCTTGTGGGTCCACTTGCGTCCATATTTTTACCGTGGTGGTGCGCCGCATCACTTTCACATCAATCACACCTTGACCTGTAAAAAGCCCTGTTGCAATTGTTCCACCTTTTCCCCGTGCCACAACATTTTTTGTACCAGCGGTAATGTTTTGTGGAATCGTGAAAGTGCCCTCAAGGGTGCCTTGTCTATCGGCAACAAGGCGGCTCGCTGGCAAGACATCCACACCATCAAAGGTGAGGCTTTCTAAGATTTCCCCTTTGCCAAAACCTTCAATTTTAAAGGAAAGGGTAATTTGTCTTAAAAAGTCGGTTTGTTCTTGATGTGTGTTGATGAAATTATCGCTTACTTCTGTTCTACGTATGGTACTGCCGCGATGTTTTCCCATGATGATCTGATTGGTGACACCAGAGAGCCAATCAGTGCGCTGTTCATGCCAGAAGTCTGTCGCGGGTGTGAGGGTTACTGTACCAGGCAGGGGTGCAAAATTTTGATAGGGATTGATTTTTTCGCAAGCAGTTGTCAACTCTTGCGCAATGATCACTTCATTTGTCCAGTCAAGCGTAACAGGCGCTTTTAAAGGAGCAGTGTAAAAGGTTGGGTCAATGGCGAGCTGTAAAGTGCCGTTGCCTACAGCACCTGTTTGTTGAAAGCCTTCATCTCTGTAACTATCATCAAGAAAAGGGTCTGCAAACATGCCCTTTTTGGCAACAGGTTCTTTAGAGTCAACATTGCTTTTAATACGCTCTAATTGCATCAACCGGTCAAGCGAAAGCACTCGTTGAAAATAGCGCCACATCTCATCATAGGGGGCAACCCGTGTGCCATCATTGACCACAACCGGCGTTTCAAGCCAATTGTTGGTGATCGTTGCAAGGGACAACACATCATCAGGGACATTTGGTGCCATGGGGTGATCTGATGAAACTCCTTTGATATATACGACATTGCCTTGTGTGTTCAGTCCTATGCGGTCAATGCGGGGCAATTTATAAGTGTAACTGACGATAATATCACCACCCTCCGCCCCACCTGAGACAGTGATTTCCTGTGCTGTTACTTTATCAGCCGTGATTTTTGCGCGGTAACGGTAAGTCACCTTATAGCTGCTCCCTGCTAAAGGTTCGTCTCCCACGGGTGCCCAATCAATGGTGTCTCCGGTTTTTTTAAAATCTGTGCCTTCTTTAAATTCCTTGCTTCCTTGAACGATTTTTATAAACGCGGTGATGCTTTTATCAGGAACACCATCACGCCCAGCGGCAACGGCACCACGGGTGACGTTAACGGTTTTTTCTTTTGTCAACAAAAGAGACTGAATATCGGCAATAGGAAAATAATAGGGTTTAAAGGTAAAACTTGTTTTCCCTTTTTGAGGCGCAAAAATATGCGTTTCTATGGGAGCAGCACGGCTGTGAGCAGAAGGAAAAAGGAGGGCGTTTTGAGCAGCAATGTTGGCGGTGATTGGATCATAATTATAGAGGCTGATGTCTCTAGCAGGAGCGATGAGAGCTCCATATTTAGAGCTTGTTTCCCCTTTTTGAGGCGCAAAAATATGCGTTTCGCTTGGAACAACGCTTGTCGAAAAATCCTCTGGCTCTTCATGGCGCAAGGCGGCAAGGCGCTTGCGTTTAAAGCCATTGATATTGGCTTCTCCTTCTTGAATACTAAACACTTGGCAACCGTTATTGGCTCCCAATGCGCTTACACGGCAGCCACTCACGATATAATGCCCATGGGCGCGGTCGTACGTCGCAATAGCTTGCATGGCGGGTTCAAGGAGTGAGGGTGATTTTTGATCAATCAGAACACCATCTTGTAAGATATAAACGGGAAAGAAAGTGCCACTTTGCGCATCCTCTTTCAGTGCCCAAACAAGCTTTGCTGTTTCGCGTGCGGCACCAGGTTCTCCTTCTGCCAAGGTGCCAGGGACTTGCCCCAATAGCTCTGGATCATCTTCGTGTGTTATCCATTTTTTTTGCAGCTTCACACCAATTTCCAAGCGTCCAATCATGGCAACATTGTTGAGTACAGCTTCAGAGACTGGGAAGATATCACCAGCAATATAAATCTTGCCATCCGTTAAAGTGACGGTCCTTGTGTCTTTGTTGACAAAAGCATCAGCCCGTTCAACGCGGTCTCCTTCTTGTGCCACAAGGCGCCCCAAGCGGTCATGCCGCCCCCTGATGATGGTTTGAACCTCATTGAGTTCACCACTTTGAATAAAGGGACGCGTGCCATAAAAGACAACGCTTTGTTGTTCCTCTTTGCCGCGAGATCTGTCAATTGCAAAGGGTAAACCACTTTCATGCTTCATATTAAAACCTCAATAAAATCTTGAATTGTTCGCGAACATCGGCACGCAAAGGAATATTAATGGGCGTTTTGAGTATCTCTACACCGCCATTTAGTTCATTGGCATCACACCAAAGCTTGCCTAGGGGGATATCAAGGGGGACATCTTGTTTGGGAGAAGCATGAACGAGAATAGAAACAAATGCTGCTTGTTTCCTATCAACATCGTGAAAGTCTGTGTGTGCTGCCAGAAAAAGCGCCGTGCCCATCGAGGAGGGCTGGAATCTGCCGCCACAATGGCTGTAAACACCATCCAAAGCTTGTTCGACAGGCGCTACAGCATAGCATCTGCGATACCCAATCACGCTATTTTGGCTGTCTCTTAACACGAGATAAAGCGTGCGGTTGCTAAACCACTCTGCCATGAGTATATCGCGTTCATGTTTTTTGACCGAACACCACGGAAAATTTGCCAAATCCCAAGGGTAATCAATTTGGTTCCAGCTTAACTCCTCGTCAAAGTCATCAATCCAGTTGCCAATAAGCTTGCCTTCTTCTTTTGTGAGGGTATGATTGATTTCTGTTGTGCGCCCAAAGGAAAACAAAGTGTCCCCAGCTGTTAAGCGAACACCGCTTTCATACTCCAACATGCTGTCATCAAGCCGTGACATATTGCATTCAACAGCTTGCACATCATAACCATAGGTCCCACGACGAAAATCAGAGCGCAAACTTTTGGAAAGGTCGGTAATCGCTTCAATGGCTTCAAGGCTTTTGCGTTCAGGCAACTGATCAAAATCAAGTTGAAAGGA
>NZ_JBHIOE010000038.1:0-4079 GCF_042195335.1 Bartonella sp. CL25QHWL
AGTATTTTATTTCTCCATAATGCTGGAGAAAGTGAGGGAATTGAGTTAACACATCCAGTGATACTTAACAGAGCTATGCAACTCAATAGTTTTAAGATTTTCTTCATTCTTCCCCTCCTTCAGTGGGTTTCTTTACAATAAAACAGCTCGGAAGCTTGTTGATATTTCCTGTCACCGCTGCTTAAAAAAACGGTGAACAATATTGAGATGATGGATTGAGGGAACAATCGCGCCATTCCAAGTGAAGGCAAGGATAGCGGTTTGTTGATCATCACAAACAGTGCTTAAGGTTGGCATTCTGGTTTATTTTTATATTTTTGGCAATAAGCGCTATTTAAACGCTTCTTGACACTTCGTTTTGGAATGACAGCACCTGGCACACAAATCGGAAGATCTTCGGCATTATAATTTCTACACCGATCTCTCCACTTCCCTCCTAATTTACTATGAAAACCTGCTTGGGTTAGACATGCATAAATAGATGTATTCGCATTTATACTTAACTCTCTATAATCCATCATATAATCATCATGAGGATTCAGCATTCCACATTCTAATAGTGCTTTTTTAATCTCAATCTTATCTTCTCCTAGCTTCTCTAATACATCCACAGCCTGGTAAGGACCTGGAAAACATCCAGCTATAATAAGCAAAGCCAATCCACTCAATAACTTTAAAGTTGCTTTCATTTTTTCTCTCCTTCAATGATTTTTTATCATAAGATTGCTTATAAGCTTGTCGATGTTTTATATTCCTCTGTCCATACCAATTTGAAACATGTTGAGTGCCGATACAATTGGCCCACACACTTATGCAAAAGATAAAAAAACTAAAGATTACTCTTAATCATACCATCATCAAAAAACTACGGTAGACATTCAGGCTTGTTTCTATTTCTTTTACAATGGGGGCTGTTCAGGCGTTTCTTAACACTTCTTTGAGGAATGACAGCACCTGAATGACAAATCGGAAAACGAGCATCAAAAAACTCACACGAACTCAAATATCCGGATTTATATCTAAAACCTGCTTGAACCATGCAAGCTTCAATTAATGCGTTCGCATTTCCGTCTAACTTTCTGTTGTATTCATCACGATTATAAGGTGTTGGCATGCCACATTCTAACAGCGCTTTCCCTATATCAATTGTATTTGCACCAGGCTTATCCCATAATTCCCAAGCTGATAAGGGAACCTCAGCTTTATACTCACATCCAGCTATACTTAACAGAGCTATGCCGCTCAATAATTGCAAGACTTTCTTCATTCTTCCCCTCCTTCAGTGGGTTTCTTTACGATAAAACAGCTCATAAACCTGTTGATATTTCCTGTCACCGCTGCTTAAAACAACGGTGAACAATATTGAAATGGTTGGTTGAGGAAACAATCCCGCCATTCCAAGCAAAGGCACGGAGGGCGGATTGTTGATCATCACTAGCAAGACTTAAGGTTTGCATTCAGGTGCATTTTTATATTTTTTACAAAAAGGGCTGTTTAAGCGCTTCTTGACACTGGGCCTCGGGATCACAGCACCTGGACGACAAATGGGCAAGTTTTCGGCTCTAAAAGTATAACACCACCCTCCCGCTCTTGCTACTTCTTCATCTTTATAGCGGAATCCTGATTGAATCATGCAAGCATAAGTTGTTGCTTTTGCATTGATGCTCTGCTTTCTATTTTCTGGAAATACATCATAAGGCGTTGGCATACCACATTCTAATAATGCTTTTCCTATTTCAGTAAAATCTGCTCCTGGCTTCTCCCAAGCAGTCAAGTATCCTGAAGGAGGCTTATTAAACTGACATCCAGCGATACTGAATAGAGTTACAGCACTTAATAATTTTAAGGTTTGTTTCATTTTTTACTCCATGATTTACTTGAAGGAACTTGTTCACGATGAGATGAGCCATAACGCACGTTACACTTATCGCCCGCGTCTCCAAGACAGGTATGGGGATTTATGGGATCTGAGAACATATTCCATGTTTCTTTCCACCAGTTACTACCAGCAGGTATTGTCTCGTAAGTATAGCCATTGCCGCCAATCCATCGGCTTACAAAGTCATATCTATTCCCATCAAAACCAATAGTGGTTTGTTTGCCATCACTCACATAACCTAACAGACCGGATGCAACTAAAGCATTAAAGGCGGGTCCATAGAAATTGATATTCGTGTTGTCGGCTATACCGTGCACACCTTCTTGTTTGAAAGAATTCAGCATATTCCCCAATGTCATGGTACCACGGCTATGTCCATAAAGTTCTAACCCTGTAATACCATGGCTATACACCAAATCTTTTGCTTCTTGTGTTGAATTGGTCAAACCCCAAAAGTTATTTTCCATAAACTTCTGATAGCCCGCGACCAAAAGTTCTGAGATAGCAGAATCGGCTTCTGGGAACACCACAAAATAAAGCGGTGCATTTTTATCCTTCGCATGTTGAACCGCATAAACAGCGGCTTCCTCTGGTGGAGTAAAGATGCCATTAAAGGACACATGCACCTTGCCATCAGCACCTTTTTGTAAATGCTGCTTTTCTTCATCCGTTAAATAATGTGCGTGAGGAAACAATCGCGCCATTCCAAGTGAAGGCAAGGATGGCGGATTGTTGATCATCACTAGCTGCAAAACTTAAGGCTGGCATTTGCGACTATTTTTATATTTTTTACAAAAAGGGCTGTTTAAGCGCTTCTTGACACTTCGCTGTGGAACAACAGCGCCTAGACGACAAATGGGCAAGTTTTTCTCTTTAAAAGTATAACATGGCCCTCCCGCTCTTGCTACTTCTTCATCTTTATAGCGGAATCCTGATTGGAGCATGCAAGCATAAGTTGTTGCTTTAGCATTAATACTCTGCTGTTGGTTTTCTGGATCGATATCATAAGGCGTTGGCATGCCACATTCTAATAGGGCTTTTCCTATCTCCGTAAAATCAGTAACACTATTTTTCTCCCACATACTCAAATACCCTGGAGCAGGCTTATCAATGTTACATCCAGCAATATTTAACAGAATGAGACCACTTAATAATTTCAAGATTTTCTTCATTTTTTTCTTCCTGAATATTTTGAATAAATTGGCGTACGATTAGGTGAACCGTAGCGCCATGTACAAGCATCACCGGCATGACCATAACAAGCATGAACACTTGGGTAGCCCTTAAATATTTGCCCTCTCTCTTTCCAGGGACCACTTCCAGGAGGTATTTGTTCAAAAGTGTAAGGATTTTTGCCAATCTTTGTACCCACAACGTCATATTTATGATTTTCCAAGTTTACATAATCCTGCTTTCCATCACTTAAGATATATAACGTATCTGCCATGTTTTGAGTATTATAAGCTGGTCCAAAGAAATTAATCGTTGTTTTCTTTGCTATACCATGAACACCATGCTTTTCTAAATCATGCGATCCATTGCCCGCTGTCATACTGCCGCGGCTATGCGCATCAGTATGCAATCCTATATTGCCAAGGCTATACAACAGATTCTGGTACTTCTTCGTCGAATTGGTCAGAGCACCCAACTTACCTTCTAGAAAATACTGATACCCTGCAATGAACCCCTCTACCAAGAGCGAATCGCTATGAGGGAACATCAGAAAATAGTGCGGATCATTCTTGTTATCAGCCAACTGAACCGCATTATGGGCTGCTTCATCTGGTGTTGTAAGAATACCATTGAGGAAAACATGAACCTTGCCATCAGAACCTTTTTGTAAATTCTGTTGTTCTTCAGGCGTTAAATAATGATATTGCGGCTGCGGGTTTCCATGGCTATCTTCTATAGGTTCCCCATTTTCATCGGTTGCATAGATCACATTGCCATTTTCATCGTGATCCACGGTAGCCAGATAATGCTCTTTGATAAACATGTTTACAAAGCCCTGTTCAAAGATATTAAATTCTTCATCCGATAAATCATTGATCATATCTACGCGATTATGCACTACCCCCTCAAGCGATGCGACATCTAGCTGTCCTACTGCTTGGTGGGCTGTAGCGGTGTTGCGGTTGAGAGAGCCAATGATTTGTCCAGCATCTTGCCCCATCGCCCTCTGTCCAGTTGTATCAGTAAG
>NZ_JBHIOE010000039.1:0-1518 GCF_042195335.1 Bartonella sp. CL25QHWL
GTTTCTGTAGGGGGAAAAATTCGCTATAGAAGAAAGTACATAGGAATTTCTCAGACAGAATTAGGAAAAAAAATAGGAGTAAGCTTCCAACAAATCCAAAAATATGAAAAAGGCTCAAATCGTGTAGGAGCTGGACGCTTGCAGGAAATCGCTAACATACTAGATGTTCATATCTCCTTTTTTTATACCGATATTTCACAAAAAAGAAATATTCCGTACCATTATGATGAAGAAATTTCCAGTAAAGAAGAATATTTCCTTTTAAAAGGTTTTAGAAAACTTAATCCTAAAAAACAGAAAGCAGTTTTATGTTTGTTTTCTGAATAAAATGAATACTTTTAAAATTATAGCGTACAAACTAATCGCTCTGTTTATAAGCATTCATTAATATTTCTAGAAAATCACCATGGCGATATCGCTCTTGTTTAGCCATCAATTTAAAACGATTAATGATATTTACGCTAGCTTTGATATTTAATTGTATCTCAACTGACTGTTCACGACTTGGGAAAGTTGCTGCCTTATCTACCTCTTTGCGTTGTATAATGTTTAAAGAAGATTGAGTTTGCCGTGGTTTAAAATCATCAAGTTCTGAAAAATTTAATGGTTTTCTTTCTGTACTCATTCTTTAATTTCCTTTCTCTTGAACTTTTTTTAGCTTTGTAATGACTTCAGCAACAAATGCTTCGACATTGCCAATCGCAGTTTCTAAATTATTAACTTCCTTTGGATTGAGATTACGATGTGAACCTCCAGTTGCAAAGATTGCTGAAAAAGCATCACGTTCATTGATTTCTGTTTCAAAAACATCAAGTTCTGGGTTTTTTCTAAATTGAGATGATACAAAACGAGCAGTTCTGGATTTTGCAACAACTTTAGATTGCGTAAACAAAACAGAATAAGCGATAAGACGCCGTACAGCTTTCATATCTCTGTGAATTTCTTTTATAATTTCGATAGCTGCTATAGCGTCTTGCTGTTGTTCCTTCATAGGAACAATTACAAAATCAGATTGACTAATTGCATAACTAGTTAAGCGTGATGCTGTACCTTCTAGATCAACAATTACGAATGGATCTCGAGTAGATGCAATTTCTATTTCATCTAAAATAGTTTTTTCAGATTCATTAGTAACGACAGTAAGATTATCTGGTTTACCCGGCAATTCAGACCAAGTGGTAATAGGATGGCGAGGATCAGCATCTATAATTGTAACAGGTTTAGCATGTGCAAGTTCACAAGCAAGGAGCAAAGCAGATGTTGTTTTTCCACTCCCCCCCTTGGAATTAGCAAAGGATATGACAGGCATTTAGTTACTCTCTAAATAGAATATGGTATGGTATGGTATTGTATAGTATTATACTATAAGGTATAATAAAGTATTAAAGTACACCTTTTATAAGAAGCAAAAATTTATAAGGAGCAAAAATGCCAAAAAAATACGTTCAAAATCATAACGATAAAGTTTTTAAAAACGTTAGCAATTTTTTTGAAACTTTTAATCAAAAAATAGATAGT
>NZ_JBHIOE010000039.1:1537-3861 GCF_042195335.1 Bartonella sp. CL25QHWL
GTTTTAACAAACCCGATATAATACAGCGTGATGGATTTACAGAAGTTAAAACAGAGAGAGGAGATATCATAAAAAGTAAAGTTCCAGAGGCTGCACTACAATTAGCTCTAATGATAGACAATGGCACAAAATTTTGGAAAGAGGATATAGGAAAAAATTAATTTCCTCTATGAGAAGTTTATCAGTTAATTTTACTATACCTTATGATATTATATCGTAGGGTAGAGTACTATACTAAAATATACCTTTATGTTTTTGGCATGGTAATGATAGGCTTTATTTTTGTAAGCGTGATGTTTTTACGTTCAATAAATAAACGCAAGGTGTTCACACTGACTCCTAATGTCTTAGCAATACGGCTCTGTGATAAACCAACATTTATAAATGCTTGAATTTCATCAATGTGATTGTCCAGCTTTAATTGCGTAGCTTTGCTTCCTTTTGGCCGGCCAAGTTTTATTCCTCGTTGACGAGCAACATTTAAGGCTTCTTTTGTGCGTGTTTGAATTAAATGCCGTTCAATTTGCGATACCATACCCAATACGTTTGCAATGATATCGCTTTGCAAACTTCCATCCATGATAAGGTTTTGTTTCGTTATATGCACAATTAAACCACGTTCACTGGCTGCTTTGAGAATTTCTAAAACAGCAAGAGAAGAACCAGCTATACGAGAAAACTCCGGTGTGAGTAAAACATCACCACATTCCGCTTTTTCAATTAAAGCACCAAGTTTACGCTTACGCCAATCTTTTCCTCTACTTGCAATTTCTTCCTCAATATGAAGTGGTGCAAAGCCATTTTTATTAGCATATTCTAACAATCCAAATTTTTGATTTTCTGTATCTTGTCCATCACGAGAAACACGTAAATAAGCATAAAATTTTGGCATTTTCAGTAAAAAGGTTATTTTAGATTAAAACTGATATATTATTGCATAGAAAAAATAGGAATTAAATATACAATTTTCGTTCATAAAAAATGATCGTTTTTTCTGATATTGCAATTTATGACGCTTCAAATGACACTGTGCGTATACTTCATGCAAAAAAAATTCAGTCGTTAAGTGTATCTAAATTGAATCCGGCTGTGTTTAATAGTTCAATAAGTTTTGGGAGAGTCTCTTTTACGTGTTCATTAAAAGGAATGTAATTAATCCCTTCATAATCTGAAGGCACTTCAACATCTCGTTGTTTTAAAATAGCAATATTTCTGCAAGAAATTATAGGAAACAACATACCCATTTTAAAAATAACATTTTTATTAGCGCGCGGTTGTGCGTCTTTTTTATCAGCAGATTTTGCATAGCCAATCTCATCGGGAGTAAGTAACACAATACCAAATTTTGGAGAATTAGTTTGCATACTAATTTCTTGTTTAAAATCCTCAATAGTAGTTAAATCATCACTACCAAATTTCAGAACGTATGGTTCCAATCCAAGCTTAAAAAGAATACGTTCAGTTTGTTCTAAAATAGTATGATTATTATATACAATAAAAATTTTTGGCATTTTTATATCCCCTATAAAATACATGCATTTGTCCCAGAGGGCTTATTATTCTTTATCAACGAATAATTGCGATAACAATTTCTCCCAGTCTATATTTTCCTTTAATTCATCATTAGTCTCTTTATCAAATTTTATTTTTTTACCATTTACAGTAAAACAAAATTCAACACTATCGATATCATCATGATTGAGCATTTCCAACACCTATAATTTCAGTTATGTTCCATGTTTTATTGAGTTTAATGGAAATTTTAATACCTTTGTTTTTACATTGCTCTCTGAAAGCAGGCGCCCCCCCGCACCTGCTATTTTATTTACGCAACATCCTCATACTCATCACGAAAATAATCATCATCACTACCAAATCTTGGAATTGCCTCATCATGAATTTGATCACCAAATGATAAAGAGGCATTGCTATGAATACAAGAATAGCCAGATACAACAGCATCATACACAACAGCATCATCAATGACAAATATAAGCACCATCACCAACAATGGCATACCCCCCGACATGAGCATTATCACAAATAACAGATGTATCAGAAATATGAGCATGTCCACTTACAGAGGCGTTATCATAAATTTTTGCATTACCTTCAATTACAACAGCGTTTTGAATATGGGCGTTGCCATAAACCTCACAATAATCATTTATTGTCATGCCTTCAAAAATAGCATTGCCATAAATTTGTGCATCACCATAAACGTCTACAAAAAAGCTTTTCACTTTACCATTTTCATAAACCCTTGCATTTTGAAAAACGCGTGCTTTATCGTAAACCCAGCAATTGCCATCATGAGATAAGTT
>NZ_JBHIOE010000040.1:0-3589 GCF_042195335.1 Bartonella sp. CL25QHWL
TCAATGAAGATCTCACAAGCTATGGGCACCTCACAAGCCCAAATGAATGGCAAAGTTATAATAAATTTACCAGCAAAATCACTATGAGTGGTGGCTTAGAACTGTTGGGTAATTCGTCGTTTAACCTTATCTATAATGGCAAAGTGGTTACCAATTTAAACACAAACGGAAGCTCGCTTAAAGGACCACTTAAAATCGATGGTGATGTTGTCTATACCAAGGCGCAAGTGGATGCAGCTATCTTGGAAGAAAGAGAAAAAATTAAAAAAGATTTAATCGAGAACATTATTAATTGGCCGGCACTTGCTGATGCTGAATTGCTCTATACACAGGATGGGAAAATTCAATGGCCCGATTGGGTTACCGATAAAACTAAAGTTGAGATCCAAGCATGGGGTGGTGGGGGTAGTGGTGGTGGAGCTTATAGTTCATATTTAGGAGGCGGCGGAGGCGGAGGCGGTTGTTCAGTATGGTATGGTTATAAAGCCAGTTTAAACGGGCATGAGAATATCATAATTGGTAAAGGAGGAGATTCTGTTAAAGCACTTAGTGCAGCAGGAAATTCTGGAGGAACAACAGTTGTTGGAAAGAATTTTATTACCGCTACAGGAGGACATGGTGGTGCTGGTGCTTATTATAATAAGCAAGCGTATTCAGGTTACTCAGGCTCTGGTGGAACTGGAGGAATGGGTGCAAATTTTGGTTTAGCAACAGACGAGCATCTAGGGTTTGCTAAAGGCGGGAATGGCTATGATGGAACGAGTGGAATTACGAGTAAAACAAGTGGGAATGGGGGAAATGCTGGGGGTGATACATCAAGAGGTGGCTCTGGAGGAATAGGGCAAGGTTCCTATAGTTCAGGGAAAGCTGGGCGTGGTTTTGGTGGTGGTGGTGGTGGTGCTCATGGTAATTATTATCCAAGCGGTGCCGGTGCTGATGGTGCTGTCCTTATAAGGTTATGGAAAGATTAAATACAAAACCAAAAATAGCGCAAGTCAAATGGATAGCTGTTCTATAAGCAGGCTTATATGTTTTTAAGTCCTTTTAAAGGGCTTTTTTGACTGACAGTGTCAGTCTTATCGGCATGATGATGGTTGTTATAGTCTCTTCATTGATTTGGAGAGCAAGATGACAATAGAATTTAAACTTCGTATTTTCTTTATTAAGAACAGCAAGGGATCTGAGTTTTTAGCAATATTTGTTCAGACAGCCGTCGGTATGGTCGTAAAATCATTGATGTTAACGTGCAAATTTATCCCCTCCATGCACCTATTCTTCTCTTTACGCATGAGGTGGAGAAAAGAAAAACAAGTCTAAGCTATTAGGCTTTCTAATGGGATGTTACTGTTTTTTCCATTTTAGCACTTACAATGTAAGCTATTTGTTGACATTAACAGTATTTTACGCTATATAAAAGAGTGATTAAAACGTTTAAAAGCAAAACATTGGCAGAATTATTCAAAACGGGAAATTCATCCAAGATTGATAAGAAACTTGTAAAACGTATCATGGTTCGTCTTGATCGTTTAGATATTTCTGAAAGACCAGAAGATATGAATCTTCCAGGATTCAACTTTCATTCTTTGATTGGATATTCACCTACCCGTTACACTGTCCACGTTAACGGACCATGGTGTATTACCTTTGAATTTGACTCATGTAATGCTTACCGTGTTGATCTTGAACAATATCACTAAGGATACAGTTATGAATGACATTCCTGCACAAAGAGATAAAAACCGTTGTCCTACTCATCCAGGAGAAGTTTTAGCAGAAATTATTCCTGAGACAGGCAAAACAAAATCAGAAATTGCGCAGATGCTTGGTATATCACGCCAACATCTCTACGATATTCTGAACGCAAAAAAGCCTGTTTCTCCTGCTATTTCCGCTTGTCTTGGCAAAATGTTTGGTGATGGAGCTGCTATATGGTTACGTATGCAAGCCAATTATGATGCGTGGCATGCTGAACGCGAAACAAATGTTAGCAAAGTTCCAACACTTCACGCTGTTTGATCTCTTCCTCACTCTGAAGAGACGATGTTTTATGAAATACTGGATAAATAATAATATCTAACAACATCCCCCGCTTTAAACATGTTCATCACTATTCAAAATGTCATCTAAACCACGATTTAAATCATCTAATATATTTTGCGGTGCATCTGCATAAACAAAAGATTGTGCACCAGAACGAGATTTTACTAATTCATTATATAAATCAACAGGAAGCATAATGATTTTTTCACGCCCTCGCTTTGTTAAAGCTACAGGTGTAGACATAGCCTCGTCTAAAATATCGCCTGCCCCGCGGTTTACATCTGTAAAACTATATTTTTTCATATGCACATCCTATTTTTAATGTATAATACATATTCTACGTATTATACGTAGAATATGTATTATACATAGAATATGTATGTAAAGATATTTTACGGCATTAACTACCTCCCCGCCTCAAAGACGAGGAGATAAAATCATGTTTTTAACTTAAGCTACTTTTACAACAGAGCTTACTAAAACTCGCTTGGCTTCTTCAACAAGCGTTTTATAATGTTTGCTCTCTTCTGCTAATGTAAAGGCTTTAACAAGATGCATGTGAAGCGGTCCATAAATATAAACAGCTTTTTCAGTAGGTCCCATTTCATCCCAGTTGCTTGGAAAATCAAAGCGTGTATCACGATCATTATCAATTAATTGTTTTTTTAAATCATAGAAAGCTTTGACGAGGGCTTTTTTGAATGCACGCACCGTATCATTGTTACGCATATAGGTCATGAGTAGAGTGGCTTGTGGTTCGTTGAGAATAGCAATTACTCTTTTCTGTCTTCCGCCTTTGGTCCCAAAGGGTGAGATTTCAAATCCAACCCTTCCAAATTCTTCAAGGTCTTCAATGTTTTGACGTACCAGCTTTATAACTGTAGCGTGGCTATTCCCCACACCACCGGCAATTTTTAAAGAGGTTGTGACAGCAATACCATCATTGTTGATTGTTACTAGATTGTTCATAATGAACTCCTTACTATTTAGTTGTTTTCTATTGACGCCCTAGAGGGGTATCGGGTGCTAGAAAACACGGTAGTAAGTCCGTCGTTATGCTTTCCCCATAAGGGTATTTTATAGCGTAACTACACCCGATAACATTATTATACGCTATGCGCATATAACGAGTCAAAGCATTCAATGCACGGAAAAAGACTGTTTCGGCAATCTATCCGCTTACTATCAAGGTGTTTTCTAGGCACCTTTGTATGAAGCTAACGGTTTTAAAGTTTTTGTCAAGTCGCTCGTCAGAACGGCTTCCACCTCTAATTTTCCCATTCATTTCATTAGCCAACCATTTAAAGGAGTATAAAATGGCAACAGGTTTTTTACACGGTGTTGAAGTCGTTGAAGTTGACGACGGCACCCGCCCCCTTCGCGCGGTACAATCGGCAGTTATCGGGATTGTTGGCACAGCACCCGATGCCGATGAACAAGCATTTCCCCTTAATACACCCGTTTTGGTAACGGGCTCTCTTTCACAAGCTGCAAAACTCGATAAAACGGGTAAGCGTCAAGGTACCTTACCCAATGCCCTTGATCTTAT
>NZ_JBHIOE010000041.1:0-399 GCF_042195335.1 Bartonella sp. CL25QHWL
TTATCCCAGCACGGCCCAGCCAGACTGATAATTTAAATACTTCTGGTGGACAAATAGCGTCCAATGTACGTATTTTATGCGGAAACCATACCACCTCCAGTGATCCACTTTGGCGCTTTGTCAATGTGGTGCGCACCCGTGCAGCTTTGGAAAAAACGATCATCAACAATTTCCGCCCTTGGGCGAATGATGAAAACCTTACTGGCCAACATGTTATTGCCATTACCCGCAGCCTTACACAGTTTCTTGATGATATGATTGCGCGTGGTGCGCTTTTGGGTGGCCGTGTTTGGTTTGACCGCGATTTAAATTCCAACAGCACTTTACAATTGGGAAAATGGCGGGTGGAATTTGATGCGGAAGAAGTGCCCCCTTTAGAAGATTTGAGTTCCGGCAGCC
>NZ_JBHIOE010000041.1:462-3530 GCF_042195335.1 Bartonella sp. CL25QHWL
CGCTTGAAACTTATCGCAAAGCAGCAAGGAGTTAAAGCATGACTTTACGCATTGTACGCGGTTTTACCTTGATTATTGATGATGATGTGAATCTACATCTTGATCTTGAAACCCTCAAATTACCTACGTTGGAAGAAATCACCGAAACCTATCAACCAGGGGGCTCTGATATGCAGATTGATGTGAGCGGTCTTGGTGTGAAAGCTTTGAGCATGCAAATGAAAATCCGCAGCCATACCCCTGAGGTCATCGGTATTTTTGGTGGTCCCCCTGGTCTTCGTCATAAATTCACTGGCAAAAAACATGTGATCTCTGAAGAAGATGGGCGTGAGCATGAACATTCCATTGATGTGACAGGGCGGTTGGTCAAAGTCGATAGCGAAGGCTTAACAGCTGGAAAAGCGACAGGCTATGATTGCGAGATCAAAAATGTTTGGGACTATACGGAATTTTGGGATGGTTCTGTTTTGCACCGCTTTTCCTTTAAACGGGGCGGCTGGCTTGTCCGCAATGGGCAAGAGATCGGTTCTCGCCGCCGCTCTATTCTCAACTTATAGGAATTGATCATGACAAGTTTACAAACCAGCATTGACGTGGAATTGCAGGTTCCGCTTCCTTATCAAGATAAAAGTGGCAAAGAATCTCTCTGCAAGAAACTGACCTTTTATCGCCCCACTTTTAAGCATGCCAAGCAATTAGCGGTGCTCATTGGACCACAATTGACAGAGCTGCTGCTTCCTGAGTTTGGAGAGCAAAAAACAACTTTGAGCAATGATGTGCTTATCACGAAGCTTTCTCAAGTTTTGTTCACAAGTGAGGCAACAGAAGGCATCACAGCACTTTTGGCTGATATGTCACGTGAATCTATTGAATTGATTGATCGAGTTGATGTGATGGATATTGTCGCAATATTGAAGGCTTTTTTTGTTTTTTTTACGCAACGCCAATCCTCTCTGCCAGACAATTTGGGGCAGAACTAGCCCTTTATTATCACTGGGCGCCTTCAGAGATTAACCAGATGGATTGGCTGGATGTGATTGCCTATCGAGAAGAACTCGCGCGCCTGAAAGCTCAAGAATATGAAAGCCATCAGTTAGGATAAAGAATCGTCATGGATGTTTCCCTTGTTGTGCGTTTTGTCAATCATCTGCAAGAGGGGATAGCTTCTGCCAAGCGTGATCTTGCAGCCTTTAGTTCAGATGTTGCGCATTTCCAAAACAAGACAAGGCAGCATTTTAAAGGGTGGTTTGACCCTGAGCATCTTGAGGATGCGACAAAGAATGCGGAAAATGCTTTTATCCAAGCGCGGGGGCGCATGGTGGGTGCCATTGCGCAAACAGCAACCTTAATTGCACCGCTCTATAAAGCCATGCAATTTGATCAATCGATGAAGGGCTTGGAAAAGGTTCTCGATGCCCCCCTTAATCGCTTAAAGGAATTGCGCCGTTTTGCGCTTGAAACCTCCACCAAGATTCCGCTAGCGGCGCGTGAAGTCTTAGAATTGATGACCAGTGCCAGCCAAGCAGGGATTGGTGAACAAGATCTAGAAGCTTTTAGCATTTACGCCGCTAAAGCAGCTGTAGCTTTTGATATGACGGGAGATCAGATTGGGGAGCGCTTTGCGAAATTGCGCGATGTCTTTAAGCTTAATCAGGTAGGCATTGAAGATCTAGGCGATGCTATCAATCATCTCTCTAATCACATGGCGGCAAAGGCCAGTGAAGTGTCTGATTTTACCAATCGTGCCACCGGTGCGGCAACCATGTTTAAGTTGACAGCGCGCGAAACTGCGGCATTTGGTACGGCGATGATTTCTGCTGGGATTGTTCCTGAGAGTGCCGCGCGTGGTTTTAATGCCATGAGTGCGCGCATTCAGGCAGGGGGCAAACATATTGAAGATGCTTTTGCCAATATCGGGCTTTCTCGCGAAAAATTCATGCAAGATCTGGACAAAGATGCCACCGGCACCTTGGTGCGCTTTTTTAATGTGTTGGGTAAATCCGAACAGGGGATGCGCTCGCTGATTGCCATTGCGGGGCGCGATTTTACCGGTGATTTTGCCAAATTGGTGGGTAACCCCGAATTGTTAGGGCAAGCTTTAGAGTATGTGAAAGATCCACAAGTCTTTAAAGGTTCGGTAGAACAAGAAGCAGACAAACAAGCAACCGGTGCCATGCGGCAATTTGAACTCTTACAAAACCGTATTGTGGCTCTGGGCATCACCATTGGTGAAGTGCTTCTGCCTCCTCTCAACAGTCTCATGGAAACTGTTGGTAATTTTACCAATGGGTTGATGGCGTGGGCGAATGCGCACCCAACTTTAACAAGCGCCATTATCAAAACCATTGCCGCCCTCATGGCTTTTAATATTGCTCTGCGCGTGTTGCGCTTTACTCTTGCTGGGACACGCCTTGGGCTTCTTCAATTGATGGGCTCTTTTATCAAGATGGGTGCTGTTAGTCGTGGTGTTGCTGCAAGCTGGCGGGGCTTAGCAGCCGCAGGGCGCTCGCTGGGTTTAATAGCAGCAAGCTTTGGTGGAAGTGCGCTGCGTCTTCTTCGCCCCATGACTTTACTGGTAGGGGCTTTACGGGGGATTGCTGTCTCAGGAAGTGCATTTGCTGCCTCTTTTGGTTGGATGGGGACAGTGATCGAAGTGGTTGGGGCAAGTCTTTCCTCTGTTGTGGGGGGTATTTTTACCCCGATCGGGGCGGTCATTGCTGCTGTTGTGGCTGTCATCCTTGCTGCTGGTTTTGCTTTGTGGAAATATTGGGATCGTTTTTCTTCTTTTGTCAAAGGTTTTGCACGGGGGGTATCTCGGGCTTGGGGGCGTGCCTTTGAAGCCGTCATGCGCTTTTTTGGTGCTGATACCACCACCATCACCAAATGGAAAAATATCATTGCTGCTGCTTTTGATTTCTCTCAAACTTGGCAAAAGTTTAAACAAGAGCTTAGCGCTGTTGTCGAGTGGTTTGGCAATTTGTGGGAGGGCGTTAAACAAAGCTTTTCCAACTTTTGGCAATGGTTGAAGAGTTTTTTTACACAGGAAAAGCTCTCGGATGCTGCCAAGG
>NZ_JBHIOE010000042.1:0-318 GCF_042195335.1 Bartonella sp. CL25QHWL
ATAAAAAAATTATACCAAATAGATGTAAAATAGTGGAGGTTATGGACGGCTTTGTTGTTTGTGTCATACCTAAAAGGCAAAAATGGATTTAAAAAGGAATGGATTGCAATGCCTCAACATCCGATGGCTATAATAGCGAAAAGTAATTTAAACGGATATGATCTCAAGGTGTTTTTCATTCTGGCTTCTCGTCTTGATTTCGAAAATCTATTAGTCGTCAATCAAACGGAATTGGCTAAAAAAGTTGGTATTACCAGACATCACTTTAATCGAAGCGTAAAAAGACTAATAGCTATGGATATTCTTTTGGAAGGTCCT
>NZ_JBHIOE010000042.1:328-3224 GCF_042195335.1 Bartonella sp. CL25QHWL
GTATTGGGATTAATAGATCCTACCGTCTCAACCCAAACCTTGGTTGGAAAGGTAGTGCTAAAATCCACAAAATAGCTCTTAGAAAGAACTTAAAAAATCGCATGAAAGCAGCCGGTATTCAAGGTGTATATGAGAATAGAAAACCTTTAGAAATGGACATTAGTAATCAAATAGATCTTGAAGATTATCTTAGATAAAAAAATAATTAGCTCCATTTATCTATAAAATAAGAGGCTGCCCCCTCCTCAATTCAAAAAATCTGCTTTAGCAGGCATTTTTGATGCTTAAAATATACAGATACAGAAGAGAAAAATAATAAAAGCATAGTAGTTACGCTTCACAATGTTACCAATAATGGTAACATTGTAGCTTAATGAACAACTTCTTCTTGTATTTTATAACGATACACATTACAGTGAATCATGATTTTGGGATTTAAACATAAAGGGCTTGAAGCCTTCTACAATACTGGTACTACAAAAGGAATTCAGTCTGCTCATACTCAAAAGTTAAGGCGTATTCTAGGTGCTCTTGACGTAGCTATATCACCAAATGATTTGAATTATCCGTCCTTTCGATTACATCCTTTAAAAGGTGATCTTAAGGGCTTTTGGTCAATTACAGTAAATGGAAATTGGCGTGTAATATTCCGTTTTGTTGGTATAGATGTCGAATTAGTTGATTATCTAGATTATCATTGAATAAGGAGAGATAAAAAATGATGAAAAACCCTCCACATCCTGGAGAACTCTTGCGTGAAGATGTAATCGTAGAGCTTGGTTTATCTGTTACCGAAACAGCTGAACGGCTTGGTATGTCTCGTGTAGCTTTTTCTAGGGTTTTAAATGGAAAAGCTGCTGTTAGTCCCAATCTCGCTATTAGACTTGAAATGGCTGGTGTGAGTACTGCACGTGCTTGGCTAGCTATGCAAACAAATTATGATTTAGCGCAAGCTTTAAAACAGAAACAGCCTAAAATACATCCTCTTTGTACTAGCTCTTGTTAGTACCATTCTATCGTATTGGAGAGCTTGACGAACATTCTCTAATAAGCTTTTACTTGAAAAGCATAAGATCAGAACCAGGAGGAGCTAGCCGTAATAGCAGCGTATCGTACCCCCAATTGACAGCTAAACTTAGAAATATCAAGACAATATAACCAATGACCATTGCTGTTTGGTGTTCAAAAGGTGCAGAGCCCGCTACATATCCAGTAAAAAAAATAAATAACACCAGCAAACTCCCCCCTGCTATAAACTCTGTTAAAATAATAACCGGTTTACGAATAAGCAAAAGAAAAAGGA
Source organism: Bartonella sp. CL25QHWL (assembly GCF_042195335.1). Taxonomy (NCBI): domain Bacteria; kingdom Pseudomonadati; phylum Pseudomonadota; class Alphaproteobacteria; order Hyphomicrobiales; family Bartonellaceae; genus Bartonella; species Bartonella sp. CL25QHWL. The sequence goes on from NZ_JBHIOE010000042.1 coordinate 1,632, forward strand.
AAAGAAAAAAAAGGCACGTTTTCAATATCTTATGTAATATTTTATAAACGATAGAAAACACTCTACGTATTATAGTTATTAAAATTGATTGTTTGGAATTTGGATTTTTCTCTTTTTTATTTAATTTATTAGTAGATAGAGTGTCCATTACCCCCTCCAATATTTTTATCTATAAAACGCTTTATGGCTATATGATACGTTTTATTTTATTCACGATTATTTATATACCTATATAAATAATTATTTCAATTTTATGATTTTTTAGTGCTTAATGTGACATAATTTTTAAAAAGCAGGCGCCCCCCCGCGCCTGTTATTTATGCTACTTCAGCGACCGTTTTAACAATATTATCGCCTTCATAAACCTCACAATTTCTGGGAACGAAAGAAAACCTAGCAGATCTTTTTATTATTGCATTGCCATATACATTACCACTAATATGGAAATAACCAGAGATCTTCGCATTGCCATAAACAGAACCGTAAACTTTAGTATGACACCCCACGCTAGCATTTTCATAGACCTTGCCATAAATTTTCGCTGCGCCACTAACAACAGCATGATCATAAACTTCTGCATTTCTATGAATACGTGCACTCCCAGATAATTTTGCATTACCATAAACCCGTGCATGATGATAAACCCATGCGTTATAAGAAAGATGAGCATCGTCATAAACATGAGCGCCCACATACACGCGGGTTTTATCACATACATGCGCATTCCCATAAATGTGACCACAAACAATAGCATCATCACAAACAATAGCGTTATCATAAACACGACCGTAGCTAAAAGCCCATGCATTACCACCAACCCAGCAATTTCCGTCATGAGAGAGGTTATCTTCCTTCTCAATAAAACCACCAAGATCACCAGCCTTGACATCACCAAAGTCTCTTAATGCACGAATGCGATAAAGTGTAACATCACCAACTTGTTTGGTTTCATTTGTAAATTCATATTTTTTGGAGATAGCGTTCATAATGAACTCCTTTAGGTTAATAATGTTTTGAATTGACACCTATAAAGGCGTCGGGTGCTCAAAACACAGCCTAAAGTCTGTTGTTATGCTTTCCCCGTAAGGGTATTATATGACATAACTACACCCGACAAAATCATTATACGTTTTTAAAACATACAAAGACAGTCAGTTTTTGAAAAGCAAAGAAAGATTGTTTCGTAATCTATTCGCTTTAGGATTAGTGTTTTGATCACTTAAGTATTAATATAGCAAAATACCCATTTATTGTCAACTATTTTTTGTCTTTTTTTGCCATTTTTTATAATATTTTCAAATATTTATCTCATAAAATAGCTTATAATTTTTATCTCTTTCTTTTGTAGTATTTGCCCTAAAAGCTCTCCCTTCTAATCATGATTTCGGAGCCGCGTGAGAGGGACAAAACAAGACGTTAGGTTCTTTGTCAAGGACGCCTTTAGGCGCCATGTAATGGTTTCCTTGACACTAAGAACCAAGGATTGTTAGTCCTCTCATTAAACGCGGATCTGATGTCATGATTTTGGTGAGCGTTCCGGAGAGTTTGAGAGGCGGAAAGCCTCTCATTAAAAAATAAAGTTTATAAATAAAA
>NZ_JBHIOE010000043.1:0-3211 GCF_042195335.1 Bartonella sp. CL25QHWL
AATGGCAAAGTGGTTACCAATTTAAACACAAACGGAAGCTCGCTTAAAGGACCACTTAAAATCGATGGTGATGTTGTTTATACAAAAGCAGAAATAGATATTCTCAAGCAGGAAATTAAAAACATCAAAAAAGATTTGATTAATAAACTCATTATTGCCGATGCTGAATTGCTGTATACGCAAGATGGGAAAATTAAATGGCCAGATTGGGTAAGCAATAAAACCAAAGTTGAGATCCAAGCATGGGGCGGCGGAGGTAGTGGTGGTTCCTCTTGGTCTTATGGCGATGGCGGCGGAGGAGGAGGTTGTTCCGTGTGGTATGGCTATAAATCCAGTTTAAACGGGCATGAGGATATCATCATTGGTAAAGGAGGAACTTCTGTTGCAAAGCATGGTGCGACAGGAAACTCTGGAGGAACAACAGTTGTTGGAAAGAATTTTATTACCGCTACAGGAGGACATGGTGGTGGGGGTGCTTATTATAGTATATCAAAGGGAAATACTTATTACTATTCAGGTGCTGGTGGAACTGGGGGCATTGGTGGAAATTTTGGTTGGGCAACAGATGATCTCCTAGGACTTGCCAAAGGAGGAAATGGTTATGCTGGGACGAAAGGAATTGAAGGAATTGTAGGAAACAGAAGTGGTAACGGAGGTGATGCCGGAGGCGATACATCAAGGGGAGGTGGTGGAGGAACGGCAGATGGTAGCTTTCCTTCAGGAAAAGCAGGGCGTGGTTTTGGGGGCGGAGGTGCTGGTGCTAGTAGGGATGGATATGACAGCGGTGCTGGTGCTGATGGCGCTGTCCTTATAAGGTTATGGAAAGAATAAATGGATGCACAAGTAACCAAGATATGACAGAAGTCAAATGGATAGCTGTTGTATAAGCTGGCTTGTATGATTTTAAGCCCTTTTAAAGCCCTTTAAAGAGCTTTTTGACTGACAGTGTCAGTCTTATGAGAGAGTGAGATGATTGTTATGGTCTCTTCATTAATTTGGAGAGCAAAATGACAATAGAATTTAAACTTCGTATTCACTTTATTAAGAATGGCAAGGGATCTAAGTTTTTAGCAATATTTGATCAGACAGCCGTTGGTATGGTCGTAAAATCCTTGATGTTAACGTGCAAATTTATCCCCTCCATGCACCTATTCTTCTCTTTACGCATGAGGTGGAGAAACAGGATAGTGTTCTGTTTCATAAGCTTCAATTAACAAAACAAGAGTTTTCATTCTATCAAATTCTGGAGTATTAACTTCTGGCTGCTTATCAAACATTGCAGACACAATCTCTAAAGCTTCTTGATAATCTCTCTCTGTACGAATTGGTTTGATATTCATTTCTTAAATTCTTGTAGTTCCACAGTGTTGGCATCAATCATATTAAATTGTAACATTTTTGTTGACAATTGTCACTTAATACATTACATCTTACTTAAAATAAAGTTGTTGAGTTTGCTATGATCAAAACATTTAAAAATAAAGACCTCCAATCTCTCTGGGAAACAGGAAAAAGTAAGATTGATAGCAGGCTTCAACAGCGTATTATTCGCCGTCTTGATGCCCTTGACGCTGCTTCTCAAGTTAGTGATATCAATGTACCAGGTTATAATTTTCATATGCTTAAAGGCTTTACTCCAACTCGCTACACAATTCATATCAATGGTCCTTGGTGTATCACTTTTGAATTTAAAGACAGACACGTTTACCATGTTGATCTAGAGCAATACCACTGAAGGTTTTAAGATTTGTAAAGGAAACTATCCATGACCACACGTAATCCTAATCGTTGTCCTTCTCATCCAGGAGAAATTTTAGCTGAATCCTTAGAACATTTAAATGCAAGCAAAACCGAAATTGCTAGGATTCTTCAAATATCACGCCAGCACTTGCACGGTATCCTTAAAGGAGAACGTCCAGTCACAGCCGTAACAGCAGCTCGCATTGGTAAATTGTTAGGAAATGGACCAGCCCTTTGGCTACAGCTTCAAGCCAATTATGATACATGGCATGCCTTGAGGGACATTGATGTCTCTTCTATTCCAACATTAACAGCTAATAAAGTGGATATACAAATGGAACAGAGCCATTAACCACCTCCCCGCCTCAAAGACGAGGAGATAAAATCATGTTTTTAAAGTTAAGCAGCTTTTGTAATCGGACTTGCTAAGACTCGTTTGGCTTCTTTTGTAACTGATTTGTAATGATCAAGCTCTTCTTCGATTTCATCTATTTTCAAAAAACGACCAAAGATGATACCCATGATTTTAGGATAATTTGTCAAAACATATTGGCGAAGATAGTTAAAATCATCAAAGTCATGTCCTAGCTGTAAAGCTGATTGCCCCTCAAGCTCTATCCAACGGTCAATGATCTTAGAACGCAATACTGTACTGTATCCGGAAACTAAGATAAGACACTCGCGTTTAGGGAGGTTATAGCAGACTAATTTACGTCCTGTAGAATCCTTATAATTTCCCTGAAATTTACTCACCTCAATTTTGAGGTCAGTACATATTTGCCGAATATCTCTTACAATATTGTCATGCCTTTTATCGCACAACTTTGCAATTTCACGGCTAGACATTGTTAATGTAGTTTGAGTGTTTACTAAATTGTTCATGATGAACTCCTTGTTGATTAATGTTTTTCATTGACACTTTTTAAAAATGCCGGGTGCTGAAAAACACGGCAACAAGCCCGTCGTTATGCCTTTCCCCCGAAAGGGTATTGTATAGCGTAACCACACCCGACAAAGCTATTATATGCGTGTAGCATATAATGAGTCAAAGTCTTTAATGTACAGAAGACTGATTATTTCGGTAACCAATCCGCTTGTTGTTTTAAGGTGTTTTTCAAGCACCTTTGTATGAATCTAACGGTTTTAAAGTTTTTGTCAAGTCGTTCTCAAGAGCGGCTTTTTACCCCTCATTTTTCCCATTCATTTTCATTCACCCCTCATTTAAAGGAGCATAAAGTATGGCAACAGGTTTTTTACACGGTGTTGAAGTCGTTGAAGTTGACGACGGCACCCGCCCCCTTCGCGCGGTTCAATCGGCAGTTATCGGAATTGTTGGCACAGCACCCGATGCCGATGAACAAGCATTCCCTCTCAACACACCGGTTTTGGTAGCAGGCTCTCTTTCACAAGCTGCAAAACTCGATAAAACGGGTAAGCGTCAAGGTACCTTACCCAATGCCCTTGATCTTAT
>NZ_JBHIOE010000044.1:0-3139 GCF_042195335.1 Bartonella sp. CL25QHWL
TACGATAAACAGGCAGATGGTAAAACTGATTATAGCAGTGTGACTTTAGGTAAAGGTAAGGATGCAGGACCAGTTGCACTTCATAATGTTGCCGAAGGTAATATTGCTAAGGATTCAAGGGACGCAATTACAGGTGGTCAGCTTTATTCCTTAGGGGACAATGTTGCAACTTATTTAGGTGGTGGCGCTGAATATAAGGAAGGTCAATGGAGTGCTCCAAGCTTTAAAGTTAAAACTGTCAAAGGTGATGGTAGTGATGTTGAAGATAAGGAATATAAAACTGTAGCGGAGGCATTGGCTGGAGTTGGTGCTTCCATCACCAATGTTCGCAAAGAGATTAACAATGAAATTACTAATGTTGTCAGTGATAGCCTTGCCAAGCAGGATGAAAAGACAAAAGTTATCAATATTGGTACAGAAGTAGAAGGCAGTGAAATCAATATCGCAAATAAAGACAAAGGGGATAGAATACTTTCCGGTGTGAAGGAAGCAACGAAGAATAATGAAGCAGTCAACAAAGAGCAACTTGATAAAAGTTTAGAGAAGCTTTCTAACAATCTTCAGTCTGATGAATCGGCTGTTGTTCACTATGATAAAAAAGATGGTGATAATGGCATCACTAATTATGCGAGTGTGACTTTGGGTAAAGGTAAGGGTTCTGCATCTGTTGGTTTGCATAATGTTGCCGAAGGTCAGATTAGTGAGAATTCGCATGATGCGGTTAATGGCGGTCAGATTTCTAAGGTTTCTCAGGATATTGCGGAATACTTAGGTGGAGGTACAAGCTTTAAAGATGGTACTTTCACGGGTCCAACCTATAAATTATCCAGTGTTGATGCAAAAGGCGAGGAAGTAGAAAAATCCTATAGTGATATTGGTTTAGCCATTGAAAGCATTGATACGAATTTCAAGAATGTAAATAGCAACCTAACGAATAAGTTTAATGAACTTACTGAAAACATCACGAATATTACTCAGGAAGTTCAAGGCGATGCGCTGTTGTGGGATAAGGACGCAGAGGCATTTGTAGCGACGCATGGAGAGAAGGAAAGCAAGAGTAAGATTACATCACTTGCAGCTGGCTCTATAGTATCAGGCTCGAGTGATGCGATTACGGGTGGACAGATTTATGATCTGCAAAAACAGTTTGCTGGCTATTTTGGTGGAGGTGCTGGTTATAATGAGAAAGGCGAATGGCAAGATCCGGATTTCCAAATTCAGACTTTCAGCAATGATGGTACGAAAGGTGATAAGAAGAGCAGTAATAATGTTGCAGGTGCGTTTAATGACATTAATGACAGCATGAGCACTATCAACGCTCGTATTAAGGAAGTTTCAGAAGGAGTTGCACAAGATTCTTTATCATGGAGCAAGGCTGATGGTGCTTTTGTCGCCTTGCATGGAGAAAAAGATGGTGCAAAGACAAACAGCAAGATTAAGTTCCTTGCGGCAGGAGATATTACGAAAGAATCGACAGATGCAGTAAATGGCTCCCAACTTTATTCCTTAGGAAAAGATCTTGCATCGTACTTAAACGGTGATGCTAAGTATGAGAAAGATCAATGGTTGTTGCCTAGATTTAAAGTTACACACCTTAAAGAAGATGGCACATCAGAAGAAGCTGAGTACGATAGTGTTTCAGAAGCTCTTTCAGGTGTTGGTAATTCTTTCACGAATGTGGTTAAAGACTTTAATGACAAAGTCACGAATATTACTCAGGAAGTTCAAGGCGATGCGCTGTTGTGGAATAAGGACGCAGAGGCGTTTGTAGCGACGCATGGAGGAAAAGACGGTGAGAAGACCAACAGCAAGATAACGTCGCTTGCAAATGGTGACATTACTGCTAGCTCAAGCGATGCTGTAGCAGGAAATCAGCTATATGCTCTAGGTAACAGTGTTGCGCAGTCTTTAGGTGGTGATGCTAGTTATGCAGGTGGCGCTTGGACAGCTCCAAGTTTCAAAGTTAAGACCGTTAATGAGGATGGTACTAAAGTTGAAGAGAAGAAGTATGATAATGTATCGGAAGCATTTGCTGGTGTAGGAACATCTTTTGAGAATCTTCAAAAAGAGTTCACCCAAAACAACACGGAGGTTACTGAAAATATTAAGCAGAATGCGTTGTTGTGGAGTGATGAAGATAATGCGTTTGTAGCGACACATGGAGAGGGTGCTGGGAAAGGCAACAGTAAAATTAAGTTTCTTTCCAATGGAGAGGTTTCTGCAAGCTCAAGTGATGCGATCAATGGTTCTCAGCTTTTTGCGACCAATCAAAATGTAAGCAGTGTGTCAAACAATCTTGAAACAACAGCTACGAATATAGCTAAATCTTTAGGTGGTGGCGCTGAATATAAGGAAGGTCAATGGAGAGCTCCAAGTTTCAAAGTTAAGACCGTTAATGAGGATGGTAGTGCTGTTGAAGAGCAGAGCTATGATGATGTTGCTAAAGCGTTTGCAGGTGTAGGGAATTCATTCACGAATATTCATAAAGAGCTTCAGAATGAGATTAATAGAGTTGTAGGAGATAGTCTTGTTAAGCAGGATGATGCTACGAAGGTAATCAAGATAGGTGGTGAAAAAGAGGGTAGTGCAATCACAATTGCAAATATGAATGGTGATGCACGTAGTCTCTCTGGCGTGAAAGCAGGCACACTTTCTGAAGGCTCGACAGAAGCAGTGAATGGTTCTCAGCTTTATTCCTTGAATCAGACGCTAGCGACTTATTTTGGTGGTGGCGCTCACTATGAAGATGGTCAATGGGTAGCACCTACTTTCAAAGTTACGACATTTAATGATGATGGTAGTCCAGAAGAGCATAGCTATCCCAATATTGCTGAAGCGTTTGCCGGTGTAAGCAATTCATTTACAAAGCTTCATAATGAGATTTCAGACAATATTGAGCAGAATGCGTTGTTGTGGAGTGATGAAGACAGTGCGTTTGTAGCGCTTCATGGGAAGGGAGATAAAAGAAGTAAGAGCAAACTGAAGTCAGTTTTAGATGGCGATATCTCTGAAGGTTCGACAGAGGCGATTACGGGCAATCAGCTTTATTCCTTGCATCAGACGCTAGCGATGTATTTAGGAGGAGGAGCTAGCTATGAAGGTGGCGAATGGAGGGCTCCGGAATTCAAGGTTGCACAAT
>NZ_JBHIOE010000045.1:0-3054 GCF_042195335.1 Bartonella sp. CL25QHWL
GCACGCTCTACTTTACCGCCGACCGTATGACTTAGAATGGTTTCAGCGACCTCATAGGGAGCATCGGTTGTTTCAGCAAGCCAATCACGTAAACTAGAACGAAATCCATGGGGGCATGCCTCAATTTTATTGTCTCTCATATATTGAGCCATACAATTTGCAGCGAGGGGACCCCGACCGGTTGCAGAAAAGAAGAAATCATTGCGAGAAAGCAAGCGCGCTTGTTTTAAAATGTCTAATGCTTCAGTTGATAAAGGCACGCGAAACTCTTCTGTAGTATCACGTCGACCTTTCATATTTTCAGCAGGGATTGTCCAGATATCGCCATCAACTTGGTCTTTATGAATATGACACAAAGGGTTGGTACGAACGCCTGTCAGAATAAGCAAACGCAAAGCCAGTTGTGTTAAGGTTGATGCTTCGCAAAGTGTTTTATAAAAGGCAGGGACATCTCTCCAATCCATAGCTGGAAAATTTTGCGTTTTATGGCGTTGTTTACCTAAGAGAGCGCGTGCTTTTTCTGTTGCTTGTAAATCAACATCCAATCCTAAGGCAGCCGCATGTTTAAGACAAATATTAAGGCGGGTAAGAGCTTTATCAGCTGTTGCTGCTTTTGTATGCCAAATGGGAGCAAGGGTATTGCGTATCTCTGTTTGTGTAATCTCTGAAACGGGGAGGCAACCTAATTTGGGGAGAATATGGAGTTTTAAGGGTAAAAACCAACGCCCATCTTTACCATCTCCTTTTAGTTCAGCTTTACGGCTTTCAAAAGCATCCAACGCGATATCTTTTAAATAATGGAGATTACTTATTGCCTCACGCTTTTGTTTATTGCGTTCTTTAATGGGGTCACGACCTTCACGAAGAACAGAACGCCACCCAGTTGCCAATTCACGGGCTTGTTTTAAAGAGACATCTCTCAAGGCACCCAAGCCCATTTCACGGCGCCGCCCATGAATGGTAAAACGGTAAATCCATTGAGCACCTCCATCTTTACGCTTATGAAGTAACAAGCCGGCACCATCATTATATTTGCCAGCTCGTGGGTGTTGCGACAGCCCTTGCATTAAGACGGTTCATAAGAACCATTTTTAGTCCTTTCTTATATAAATTTTATCCACACACTCATCCCACTTGTTATGTACAAATGAGTGGTTTTAGTTGATTCAAGATAAACAGATTTGAAATGAAAGAATCTTACGTTATTCGGGGGTCTAATTCAATATACAAAACAGTAAATTATCATTATAAATCAATATATTGTTATTGTGTGAAGCGTGCTTTATAGACAAATGTTAGAAACCCTATTCCCTTAACTTTACTCAGGCATCATTAACTTAAAAGTCAATAAAAAAATAGGTTACATACAACAAAGAAGAGTGTGGTGCCCAGACGCGGCAAGCAGGGGCTTAGCAACAAGATTCAAAGTGTATAAAGATGTGTAAGGGCGTATTGATGTCTATAGCTTTTTATGATTCAATAAAAAAAGTAAGTATTAAAGAAAAAATCTCAAATCAGAAATTAAAGGTGGTCTAAAAGGTGGACCCAAAAAGGTGGACGAGCAATGCTTGAAAAGGTGGACGAGAGGGGACGTTAAGTGAGGGCGATTCATCGGTTATCAGCATCATTCGTAAAGACGTCTCCGCAGGGTAAATATTGTGACGGGGCAGGGTTGTGGTTGAATGTTCGAAAAGACAATACACGCTCTTGGTTTTTTCGCTATACGCACCACAATAAGCGCCGTGAAATGGGACTTGGTCCTGTTACAAAACTCTCTTTAAAAGAAGCGCGTGAGCTTACAAGATATTATAGTGATATTCTTAAAGAAGGCAATGATCCTATTGTCTTTCGAGAACAGACTATTTTAAAACAGCAAAGCAATATTTTTCAAGAAATTGCAAAAGCGGCTTTTGAAAGCAAAAAAGCAGAGTTGAAAAATGAAGGTAAAAACGGCCGCTGGTTTTCTCCTCTAGAGTTGCACGTGATTCCACACATAGGCAAATTACCTATAGAAAAATTAACAGCCAATATCATCCGCAATGTTCTCTCACCCCTTTGGCATGAAAAAGCAGACACAGCGCGAAAAGCACTTAACCGTATCAATATTTGTTTGAAATATGCAGCGGCTCTTGGTTTAGATGTTGATCTACAGGCTTGTATGAAGGCACGCGCTCTTTTAGGAAAACCACGTGCGACATCAACAAATATTCCTGCTATGCCATGGCAAGAGGTTCCGGCATTTTATCAAAGCTTGGATGATAAGATCCTTTCAAATTTAGCACTGAAGTTACTCATTTTGACGGGAGCACGGTCATATCCATTGCGCTATTTGCGCCTTGAACAAATTGATAAAAATATATGGACGATACCAAAAGAAAACATGAAAGGTATTGTAGGGAAAGTTTCAGACTTTCGCGTGCCACTAAGTGGTGAAGCTTTGAGAGTTATTGAAAAAACTCTCCCCTTTGAAAAGAATGGTTTTCTCTTTTCTGGTCTTAAAGGTAACCCCATTTCTGATGCCACCATGGCAAAATATATGACAGTTTGTGGTTTGACTTATCGTCCCCATGGTTTTCGTTCAAGTTTACGGGATTGGATAGCAGAGACAACGTCAACACCGTTCGAGATTGCCGAAACTGTTCTTGCCCATTCAGTCGGGAGTTCAGTGACAAAAGCTTATATGCGAACGGATTTTTTAGAACAACGACATGTTCTCTTGGAACAGTGGGCTTCATTTATAACAGGATAGAATTTTTACAATTACCTCTGCAGTGTTTTTAGCTATTTTGGAGAGAAATTTGATATGTCCAATTCTGTGAAAATAACAGTTTTAAATGTGTAAAGCTATTATTGATAGTCTCCATGAGACGAGCAAAATTAAGAAACCATTTTCTAAAGAATTTCGCGCGTCTCAGAGTATGTTTAGAGTCGGATATTTGGTTTTTGTGTAAAAATACTTACAAACGCATCCATAATACGTGAAAAATCAAGCGCTAATAAGAGTATAATGAGTACAATCCATTTCGTATAACGCGACATCACTTTTACACTTTT
>NZ_JBHIOE010000046.1:0-249 GCF_042195335.1 Bartonella sp. CL25QHWL
GTACCATCCAGCAAATCTTTCTCGTTCTTCAGGTGAAGAGAGGAGAGAGATGGTTTCGAAGTTATTTTGTGTTTCTTCTACGACGAAACCTTCACGGAAGCGGACATATTTTGCTGCAAAATAGCGTGTGATGGCTTCGTCGACGTTTGTTGGACCTTCTTTTAAGGCTTCTACGACTTCAGTGATGCCGGTTGAATTATCAACGCGGATGACAAAAGGTTCTACGGTTTTAAGGGGCGTGAGGGTGAT
>NZ_JBHIOE010000046.1:332-2773 GCF_042195335.1 Bartonella sp. CL25QHWL
CATGCGATCTTGATCGAACGAGCGTGCTTCAGCAATATATTGTTCTACGGCGTTTTCTTTCATGCTTTTTGCCCGCAATTTTTGTAAGACTTCATTTCTTCGTCCGTGAATTTTTGTGCCAAAAGCGTTTCAAGTTTGCTCTCTTTCACAGATGATTGTGTATTGCCACTTATAATAATAGGTCTTGGAGTGGGCTTCTTCCCTTCCCAATTCCACATTGATCTGTTGAGTGGACGTTTAGAATATCCATCACACTTTGGGAGTGATTTCAGCGTGTTTGATGAAGACATACAGCCACTAAGAAAGAGAAATGGCAAGATAATCCAAATTTTTTTAACTCCCCGCATTTGTAGTATTACCTCCTCTAAATTTTGATGCCAAACCTCTAAAACCAGCAAGAGCACCACGACCAGCTAATCTGCTAGTGTGGTGAGCTAAATGTGTTGAACCTGCAAGAGATGCTCCTCCAGAAGCTAAAGCAGAGGCAATTCCGGGTAAATGGATAAAAAGATAAATTCCACCAATGCCAATAACCAAAAATTGAAGTACAGAAAACATGATATCTGTAAGGTCACCTGAAAGTATGTCCATTGCAAGACTTACATACACGTTACCAAGCAACACGACTAATACTTGCAAAATGATGAAGTTTGCCAATTGACCTAACCACGCTTCTGTAAAACGTCTTGTCGCTGAAAATAGACCAAAACCTATAAATATTGGTCCCACTGATATGACAAGAAATGATCCAAATTTAGCAAATATTGTGACGATAAAACCAATGGTGCAAAAAATCCCAGCAATCACTAAACAGATTAAACCAGCAATCCAGTTAACAATATACGTACCAACTTCAGTCCATCCGTTGTATTTATTTGCTGCGTCAAAGGCGTGCGCATAAGCATTTTGTATCATATTGTCCCAGACATTCTTATCAGAAATTGCACCTTGCGTAGCATTTGAAATGGCATTCGGCAGATCCGTGAAAAATATATTTGTGATCCATGTGTTATAGTTAGCGGCATTTGTGGCGAGTGTAACGATGATGCCAAGTTTGAAAGTTGTCGCTATAAAATCCCACAATGGCATAGAAGACCGCCCATAGATAATATTGTAACCTATAAATGCTATATATATTGTACAAGCTGCTGTAAGAGGAGCAGATAAAGCGCCTGAAAGATTGCTAATAGATTTACCCATATATTTGTAAGAGAATTCATTAAACGATCATCTATTGTGGTAAATATATCCTTTGTTACCATTGAATATCCATTTTATAATTTTTTTAATACTTTTATTTCTGATTGTTATAATAATTTTTATGGATCGAAATTGTTTTCGCTTTTTTCTTTAGCTCTCCTTTTTTCATATTCAGCTTTTCTCTTAGCTGCTTCTTCTTGTTGTTTTTTCTCAAATTCTTCTCTACGTTTACGATTTTCTTCGTCAATTTTTGCCCGACGTTCTTCATGAATTTGATGATCGGCTAATCGTGCATTTTGACAGTTTTTCGAATTTCCTGTAAATCCACATCTCACCGCCCATTCTTTAAGTAAATTTTCATCTTTCTTAAAATCTTCTACACTGTAGGTTTTTTCACATCCAGCGGTGATCAGCCCTGTGCTAAGTAGTAGTGCTGCGATAATAACTTTGTTCATGATTAAGTCCCTCTTTAACTTTTAATGACCGCGAAGTTGATTTGCATAATCTTGGTATCTTTTACTAGCTTCTTCTCTAATCCGTATGGCTTCAGCTTCAGATTGAGCTTGTTGAACCATAGAAGTAGCTTGAGTTTGTAAAGCCTCTGCTTGTAATATTGCTTGTATAGCTGCTAATTGTGTTTGAGCATCTTGAACTTCAGCAGCGGTTTTAGCATTTTTGAGTTTTTCAATAATCTTACTAATGGCTTCTTTCTTTTTATCGGCATCTTCGTAAACAGCTTGCCCTGTTGCTGCTTGTCCTACATTGCGATTGTGCAATTTTTCCACTTCTTGCTTGTAAAAGGCATCAACGGCTTCTTTTGATCCACTACCACCCGATGGTTCTTTATATAAAAGTTTTTCCTTCCATTTTTCAGTGTTTCCGCTACCACCACCGGTGCCATCTATTGATTGTTCTAAATGATTAAAATCAGAAGGAAGAGCGCCACTGCTCCCTTGCTTGTTGAGCAACTCCTGCAATGCGGATAAATCAGGTTTTCCATTTAAGGAACTATATAATTGTTTTGCTTGATCGAGTTGGCTTTTTAATTGGTCAAGCTGTTGTCTGCCTTGTTGAATTTGTTCTTGCAATTTGTTAAGTTGTTGTGTGCCTTGCTGGACTTGTTTCATTATTTGTCCTACAGCCGCAGGATCATATACCATGATAGCGAATGCATTTGTTTGAAAGCCAAATGAAGCTGCATAGACGGCTGTTGCCAATAAAAGTTTTTTCATTGCTTTGAC
>NZ_JBHIOE010000047.1:0-2168 GCF_042195335.1 Bartonella sp. CL25QHWL
CTGTTTAACTCCTTAAACACATCAATGTAAGATTTTTTATTTCTAAGAGCGCTTAGCACCTTCTGTTCTAGATTAGAGTTATCCGTATAAGCCGCAAGGTATGGGGCTTTTTCCGTTGTTTTTGATGCAACATTCAACTCTTTTTGTGATTGCTCAACCTCGAGCTCTTCTTTTTTAAGTTTGCTAAAAACTGTCGTTGCTCTCCCCCAAAGGGTTTCAATCTTTTCTTTTTGTTTTTGCAACCATTCTTTATTAAAATCAACGTAAGAGGCTATTTTTTCCCCTAAACCTTGAGAAACATCAATCCCTCTATTTTTTTTAAATTTGGCTATATAATCTCTATAATCAGGAGATTCAGAAAAATCGAGAGTTGTTGTTTTAACACCAGACCTAGAAAGAGCTGCTACCAATTTTTCATAGGTATTTGCACGATCGGATTGTTTAATGCTACTAGCAAAAGAAGGATCACCACGTTCTATAAAATCCACATGAAAAATGTTTTGTCTAATCTCTTTATTGTTAACAACAACAGTCTCTTTGTTTTGACGAATGGATATCTTATCACCAAGCTCAATACGAGCCCCATCTATCGCAGAGGGAAGATTTACACCATAAACACGTTCAACTCCACGGAAAGTTGCTATATCCGCATAAGGTGTTTTGGTTTTGGCTGTTTCACTAAAAGAAGCATACCCAGCTTCAACAAGTTCACCAGTGATTGTACCTTTAACCTGTTTGTGTTCGTGTAATCGAACGTTTTTAAAATCCTCTTCGGCTACATAAAGATGTGACTGATGCCTATGGCGAGACATTGCAACATAGGAGAGATGTTGATCCATAGATGAGGAGGCTAAAACAAAGACATTATCAACGGTAACTCCTTGACTCTTATGAATCGTAGCCGCATATCCATGATCAACGTTTTGATAGGTCTGATTGGAGAAAACAACTTCTTGGCCAGAGTCAAGACACACTTTTAAAAGCGGTTTTCCTCTTTCATTTTGTGTAGACAAAACAGTTCCCAACATACCATTTTTAACTTTTTGCTTTCCTAATTCTTGGGCATATCTTTCTTCAAATTGAGCGTTTTCAAGAAAGATAATTCTGTCACCAACAACAAATTCCCTATGCCCCTTAAGAGTATCAAAATTTGTAACGCTTGCACTATCTTCAGATTTAAGTAAACGAGCATCTTTAAGAGCAGTTCGAATTTCTTCATTTAATTTTTTTACAGACGCATTCGTATGAGCAAGAACAAGTAATTCGTCACCCCGTAAAGTTTTTCCTTCTTCCAGAGCTTTTTTTTCCTCTATAAGTTTTTCTAAAGATTTACGTGACATTTCAAACTCTCTTTTATTTTTTAATCTTTATTTTTACTTAACAGAATAAATCTCCAATAACAATACTTAATAGTGCGCATTTATGCGCTCCTGAAAATGTCTTTTTTCAAAAGATTTTTGAAGGCGCAATTATACGTTTTAAAGTAAAACGTTTCATGCTATAGATTATTTCTGTGAAATAAACACAATTTTTGGTAATTGTATCTTATGGCAAGTACACATTTACAAGCTAAAATTATTGGTGCTGGAAAATCAGCAATTTCGGCGGCTGCCTATCGCCATAGGACAAGGATGTTTGATGAGTTAGAAGGATCTCATACGCATAAATATGATAAAGATAGAGACCTTGTACATTCAGAAATGAATATTCCAGAGGGTTCTCCAAAATGGATTACACAACAGCTCAGTTATTTTGATACAAATGATAAAAAAAGTGAATGGCTGTGGAACACTGTGCAAAATAGTGAGCGCGTGAATGGACAGTTGGCAAGAGAAATAGTTATAGCGTTGCCATTAGAGTTATCACGAGATCAAAATATTTCTCTTGTACGAGACTTTGTAAAAGAAAACTTTGCATCACGTGGTCTTGTTTCTGATTGGGTTTATCATGACAAGGAAGGAAATCCACATGTGCATATTATGCATACTTTACGTCCAGTTTTAGAAAATGGTTTTGGTCCCAAAAAAATAGCTGTCTTAAATGAAGATGGAACAGTAAAAAAATCTCTTGTTACTATTCGTGATAGACAAGGGAATGCTATAAGAAAAGAAGAGCGTATAGTTTATGAAACCGTCATAGGTCATAAAGATGCTTTGAAGGATTTACGC
>NZ_JBHIOE010000047.1:2193-2515 GCF_042195335.1 Bartonella sp. CL25QHWL
CAACGATGCATCTTGCACTTGCAGGCCATGATATAAAAGTAGATATGCGTTCTTACAAAGAGCGTGGTTTATCTATAGATCCAACCATTCATTTGGGGCAATCTGCTCATGCAATGAGTAAAAAAGGACTTGCTAGCAATGCGGTACAAGCTAATGAAAAAATAAAACAGAGATCTGTAGAGAAAATTAAAGAAAACCCTAATGAAGTATTGAAGTTAATTTCATTTGAGAAGTCGACATTTAATCATGGTGATCTTGCTAAGATCATTAATAGATATGTTGATAATTCAAATGACTTTAATGATATTATGGTGCGCTTAGA
>NZ_JBHIOE010000048.1:0-2512 GCF_042195335.1 Bartonella sp. CL25QHWL
AAAGGCAAGCAGCGTTTGAAGCTGAGCATCAAGCGCAAGGGGTGATTTCGGCTTTGGAACAAAAGCTTGTGAAAATGGAGGAAGTCAATGAGAAGTTGCCGGTTACTGGCGGTGGCATTGGGCTTGAGCGTGTGCGCTTGCTCAACACACAAGCCGGTGGGTAGCCTTTCTTATCATTTTTTATCGGTTGAGTTGCCGCCTGTTGTTCGCATGGCGTGTGCCCGCCCAGCTTTATTGCCAGAGCGTGCTTTGAATGCGCGCGAAGTGGTGCACTATTGGGGACGTGATCGTGCTGCTTTATTGATTTGTGAACAGCGCAGAAAAGCTGCGGAGCTGGCGATTTTAGGCAAAAGAGAGGGGACTTTTAAGTGAATTTGGATATCAGTGTTGCCAATGGCTGGTTGTCTTTATTGTTATCGGTTATTGCGATTTGTGGGGTTTTGAGAGCCTATTTTTCTTCAGGTGCGCGGGAAATGCTGAAAGATATCACGGCGCTTAAAGAGCGTGTGCAAAAGTTAGAAACAGAGATGGACTTTTTGCCTGATCGTGATGCGCTGCAAAGATTGGAAGTGAATATGGAGAAATTGAATGGTCGTCTCAACACGCTTTCTGCACAATTACAACCGGTGGCAGCCATTGGTGAGCGCTTGCAAGAGTTTTTGTTGGAGAATGCCAAGAAATGAAAGCAGATATGGATAAAATCATCCGTGAAGAAGCGCGGTTGATTATTTTAAAAGGGCTTGCTTGTGAGCGCAGCGAAACTTTATCGAGTGCGATGATTGAGCGGCTTTTATACAGTTATGGCATCAGACGCGATCGCGATTTTGTGCATAATGAACTGGCATGGATGGAAGATCAAGGTGCTGTTACTTTAAAATGTGTGGGTTCAGTTTTTCTTGCGGCGTTAACAGAACGGGGAGCGCGTCATTTAGACCGGAGCTTTTCCATTGAGGGGATTAAGCGGCCTAAACGTTCATCAATAAAAGACGAGGTGAAGGATGCGCAAGGTCGGGCGTGGACGTTTAACGGCGATTGATTTATTGCCGCAAGCTTGTGATCAAATTATTGCTGCTGCTGCTGAGGCTTTAAATGGGCGTGAGAAGACACAAATGGCTATTTATGGTGAGTTTAAAGCGGCTTTGAAGGCTTTACGAAAGGAAACGGGTCTCAGCTTTTCTATTCCCTCTTTTTCCAGTTTTAATCGTTATTCTTTGCGGCTAGCCGTGATGTCACGGCGCCTAGAACAGACAAGAGAAATTGCCGCAAGCCTCTCCAAGCGCTTTGATGCTAAAGCTTCTGATAATATCACTCTTTTGACGGCAGCAGCGATTAAGGAGTTGATTTTTTCAACGTTGAGCAGTGGGAAAAACCTTTCGCCAAAGGCAGCACAAGAATTGGCCAATGCGCTTAAAGGCGTGTTGGCGGCTGAACATTTGTCGACCACCAGACGGCAAAGATTAGAGAAGGATTTTACCAGCAAAGCAAGCAAAGCGGTTGACGCAGCAGCAGCAGCGGCGGGGCTCTCAGAAGAAACAGCGCGAGCTATTCGTGCGCAGGTGTTGGGGGTAAAACATGGCTGAAGGGCAAAATTTTTCTGAACAGATTGCTTTTAAAAGTCATGGCTGTGAACATCAGAATACCTATGACATTTGGCAGAGAAGTACTTTTCCCAAAGAGAGTGATCCCTTAGCGGAAGGCGTTTTGATGGCGCATCAACGGGCATGGATAGAAGATAAGTCCCCATTAAAATTGGTTGAAAAGGGGCGGCGGACCGGCATTACTTTTGCGGAAGCTTTGGATGATACCCTTATTGCGGCAGCAACGCTTAAGGCTGGTGGCGATAATGTTTTTTATATTGGAGACACCAAAGAAAAGGGACGTGAATTTATTGGTTATGTGAGCAATTTTGCAAGGGCAATCACTCGTAATAGTGGGGATGTGGAGGAATTTTTATTCTCTGATCAAAGGGCGGATGGTTCAACGAAATATATCTCTGCTTATCGGGTGCGTTTTGCTTCGGGGTTTCGGGTTGAGGCGCTTTCTAGCCGCCCTGAAAACATTCGGGGGTTACAGGGCATTGTAGTGATTGACGAGGCGGCTTTTCATCAAGATGTGCGCTCTGTTTTGGATGCAGTCAATGCTTTGCTCATTTGGGGAGGAAAAATCCGTGTGATCTCCACCCATAATGGTGTGCTCAATCCTTTCAATGAACTGATCCGTGAGGCGCGAGCAGGAAAAGTGCCTTTTTCGGTGCATTGTTACCCCTTTGGTGTCGCTGTTAAAAATGGCTTGTTTAAACGAGTTTGTGCCATGAAGGGGGAGGTGTGGAGTTTAGCGTCTGAGCAACAATGGGAAGATCAAATTCGCGCGTCTTATGGGGTGCGTTTGGCTGCTATGCGCCAAGAATTAGATGCCATACCAGCCGATCAAGAAGGGGCTGCTTTAATACGCTTACAGATTGAAAATTGTTGTGCGCCTGACATTGCAGTGTTGCGTTTTGCTTGTGTGGATG
>NZ_JBHIOE010000049.1:0-2125 GCF_042195335.1 Bartonella sp. CL25QHWL
ACCGCAATTGCAAATTGCCAAAAGCCTTCTTGATGAGTGCTTGAATGAGTGGTCTGCGGATGCGCGCCCTGAAATCCGTGCGATTATTACGCGTGCTTTTAATACGGATAAAGAAGGCAAGGTGAATCGGGGGGAGATCTTTATGCTGTTGCGTTTGGATATTGATGATCCACGCTGGAAAGAGGCGATGCGTGCTATTCGTGAGTCATTCCGTGTGACGACATCTAAGGAATATGTGCGTTTTTATGAGCGTGATAGCCTAGAAAGCGCTTGGCGTGCTGTGACCATTGATTTGGCGAAGACATGAGGGGAGGGAGATGTCTTTAGCTGTCCTTCATATGGGAAAACGCGCGTTAGGTCTTGATGATGAGACCTATCGCGCACTGCTCTATCGCTTAACAGGCAAGCAATCGGCGAAAGATTTGAATTTTTCAGAAAAGCACTTGGTTATCGCTGAAATGAAAGCGTTTGGTTTTAAGCCGAATGGGAAGCGTTTAGAGGGTAAATATGCCAAGAAGCTCCAGGCGCTCTGGATTGCTGGGTGGAATCTTGGCATTATTCGTGATCGTTCAGACAAGGCGTTGCTTGCCTTTGTGAAAAGACAGACAGGGATTGATCATATTCGCTTTTTACGCGATAGCGATGATGCATGCAGAGCTATTGAGGCGTTGAAAGGTTGGTTGCAGCGTGAGGGTGGGGTTGACTGGAGAGGAAAAAACCGCGAAGATTTATGGAGGAATAAACCAAGCATTTCCATTTTGTGTGCCCAATGGAAGTGTTTGAATCCCGATGCTATGTTTGAGCTTGGGGCTTTTTATCAAAGTGTTATGGCGTTAAGTGGTAAAGCTTTGGGTGAGATGAGTGGGGGCGACTTTAGAGAAGTGATGAATGTTTGGGGGCGGAAAATCCGTAAAGGTGTTAAAAGCGAGGGGTAAGCATGTATGCAAGAGGAAATCTATAGCGATTTTCCTGCCTTATTGCGTGAAATAGCTGATGTTGCGGGCAGTGAAGCAGCATGGAATATGATGCGGGCTTTTGGTGGACGAGAAGTTTATATACCCGGGCGTCTTGAAAATGCGGATTGGTTGATTGAAATTGTTGGGTTTGAAGAGGCGCAGCAATTGATCAACCATTTTTGTTTTAATGGTTCGGGTATGCGCCTTCTTATCCCCCTTGGCAGAGATGCTGAACGGCGGCAAAAAATGGTGCAAGCGTTGCAAAAAGGCTGGTCGGTGGATACTGCAGCTGCTGTTTCTGGTATGCATGTGCGTACAGCTTATCGCTTGAAGAAGAAAATTTCTTCAAAAGAACCACAAGGTTTATTATTTCCAGAGTTTTATGAGTATTGAGAGTTTTGACTGACAGTGTCAGGCTTATATTGGGGGAGTGAGACCCGATAAACTGCGAATGGATTTTTATTCATTGAGTGGTTTGTTATGGTTTCAATAGATGCCTCTTTTCTTCATCGCCTTGCGCCTAAATTGGCGCATCATGCGCGCCAAGATTTTATTATTGTTGAAATGGCACGCGTGTTGCCTGAAGCTTTGTCTTATGGTGCGATCACGACACCATTGCGTGTTGCGCATTTTTTAAGCCAATGTGCCCATGAGAGTGATGGCTTTTTTACCGTTTGTGAATATGCCTCAGGGCGCGCTTATGAGGGGCGGCGTGATTTAGGCAATGTCAACCCTGGGGATGGGGTGCACTTTAAGGGGCGTGGTTTGATCCAGTTGACGGGGCGCAATAATTATCGTCGTTTTACGAAGTTTTGGCGCTTAGTCGATGAACAAGCGGTTGATTGTGAAGCATTTCCGCAAGAGCTGGAAAAGTTTCCAGCAGCGCTTTGGTCTGCTGTTTGGTTTTGGCAAATGAAAGGCTTGAATAGGCTGGCTGATCAAGATGATTATCTAGGGATTACCAAGGCGATCAATGGGGGCAAGAATGGACTTGTGCAACGTTTGATTTATTTGAACCGCGCCAAAAAGCTTTTGGGACTTGGAGGCGAGGTAAAGGCATGAAACCTTCTTATCGTGGCTCTAGGCTCTATTTATGGTGGTCTTTTTGGTTTGCTTGGGGGGTTATTTTTTTGCTCGTTTCTGGTGGTTTGTGGGGGGCTCCGCATATT
>NZ_JBHIOE010000049.1:2165-2456 GCF_042195335.1 Bartonella sp. CL25QHWL
TTCCTTCGATGGTGGCGATTATTGTTGGCAATCTGGGGGTGCATCGTGGCTTTGGTTCGTTGGATTTTTCCAATAGGAAGCATTCCCATAAGCGGCATAGCCGCTCCTATGATGGGGTGGAGATAACGAGGTGGGGAGATAAAAGCAATGTTTAGCCCTGTTTCAAAACTGTCTTTTGGTCTGCTTTTTTTGGTCAGTGTGATGTTGGCGGCTTTTGGCTTTATGAAAGCGCAAATTTTAAAGGCGGAAAAGGCGCGGGATTTGTATTGGCAGTTGGAGATTGCCACGGCT
>NZ_JBHIOE010000050.1:0-1276 GCF_042195335.1 Bartonella sp. CL25QHWL
TAATGGTCTCCTTGACCTTAAGAACCTAGGATTCTTAGTCGCCTCATTAAACGCGGGTCTGATGTCATGATTTTGGTGAGCGTTCCAGAGAGTTTGAGAGGCGGATAGCCTCTCATTATTGATTATGGACGAACGAAGTGAGTTCTATTTAGGATATATTATTATTTAGGAGCAAATCTATTTTTGTTAGTAAGGGCTGTTAAATCCTTACGTCTAAAATAGATAGAGCGTCCACAACGGATAGGGGGTTGCCCTCGCACGAGAATGATTTGTTCGTCTAGGCGCATTTCTTGGGTAATTTCATGAGGATAAATTAAAGGTCTCTGCTGGGTGTTTACATTTTCTGTCCCTCTTGTATGGAATCCTCCTAGAGGTTTTCTTGAATTTTTCACTTCAACAGTCATTTGACCACATGCCTTAGATATATTTTCAGCAGTTTTAATATCTTGTATTGCGGCATAACTTATAAAAGCACAACTTTCAAACCATGTCATAGCACCCGATGAACCGAAATGACGTTCAATTTGTCCTATAGATTGGTAAAAGAGCATGAGAGATATTCCATATTTACGACCACGGTCACGAGCTTCTTCTAAGATGTTCATATATCCTAACAGATCAATCTCATCTAAAACAAAGAGGACTCTTTTTTCATAGTTTCCATTTGCGGCTTCCATAGCTTTGAGAAGAGAACCAACAAGAATCCGTCCCACACCAGGGTAAGATTTTAGAGTTTTTGATGGGATATTAAAAAAGATGTCTACATTGCCTTTTGTTATATCATTAGTTTTAAAGTCGTCACCACTTATAAGGTTGGCATAACTATCAAGGGAAAGCCATTGGGTATCTTTAGAAGCAGTAGCATAAACACTAGAGAAAGTTTGCTGTGCCATATTGGTAAAGACCCCGAGGGTTTCACGAATGAATTGTGATGAAGAATTTGATTGTATTGATTTCAATTTTCCAATAACCGATGGTTCTGGTTCTGATACAATCATACGAAGTGTTTTTAAGTTTTTTTCATGTTCTTTGTATTCATCAGAAAAGACGACATGTGCAAGTAGACCTGTTAACAAATTGTGAGCATGAGAGATAAAAAATTGATCGGTTGAAGTGGATCTATAATTTTCTGAAAGGAGGAGTCGTGCTGTCTCTACGAGACCTACTTCCTTTTCACAAATAGGGATATTTTTATCTAATAACCAATCTAAGGGATTAAAAGTTTTTGTTGAATCTCCATGGGGATCAAGAACGTATACTTTTCTTTTTGACAGCT
>NZ_JBHIOE010000050.1:1288-2415 GCF_042195335.1 Bartonella sp. CL25QHWL
CCTTGTTTTTTTTACCATTGGAGCGATTTCAGTTGAAGGATCAAAAACGAC
Source organism: Bartonella sp. CL25QHWL (assembly GCF_042195335.1). NCBI lineage: Bacteria > Pseudomonadati > Pseudomonadota > Alphaproteobacteria > Hyphomicrobiales > Bartonellaceae > Bartonella > Bartonella sp. CL25QHWL. The sequence continues at coordinate 1,340 of NZ_JBHIOE010000050.1, forward strand.
CAGTGGACCGGAATATTTGAGACAAGTTGGAATAACATTACTGGTTGTTTTATAACCACCAGAACCAGCAAAAAATAACATATGGGGTGAAGAAAAATTTTGTTTATATGTTAGTAATGGCTGTGTTCCTCCTTTCCCCCATGTTGTTTTGTCTTGAGAATCAAAAAGAACATCTGTTACAATATCTTCGTCTACTCGATATCGTTCTCCTACGATGATTTCTCCATCGCTTGGAAAGATGCTTTCTAGTTTTTTCATATTCATCCATTGAGCGCCGCCGAAGATTGTATTTTTTAATTTTTTCGAAGGTAATTTTTTTGGCAACGATAGATTCATAGTGTAACCAAGGATAACAACGCCAATAACAACACCCCATAAAACCATCCTATCAAAGAAAGGAAGAACATCCGCCCATGTCATATTATCTTGACCAACATATGGACTAAGTCTGATATATTCATTTGCACTATAATAAGTTGCAAACAAACCAAAGACGATCATGGACGAAATAGTGATATTTTTTCTGGTATGCTTTTTTTGTAATAAGATGAATGAAGAACATGAAAGTGCAATAAAGATTAAAATATCCAGTGGCTTTGATCTTACAAACCAATAAGCATCAGGCGTCGTTCCATTTTCTGTAATGTTATTGATGGTTATGTTTACAAGAAAAAGAATTATGATTGAAAAGAGAAAAGGGCATATTAAAAATATGATTTGTTTACGATTTAGATTGTTTATCATTTTGACCCCGCGTATCAGCAAAAGCATGCTGTCCTATTTTTTGTAAATTTTTATATTCATTTGAATTTGTATCAAGTTTTGCAGCGTGAATTAAACATCCTAAAATAAAAGACTTATCAGCATTTTTAAGACCAGCCTTTACGACAAGACCGCCTAGAATAATTTTTTCACGTGCATCTTTACGTCTTATTTCATCACTCAAAAATCTCCTCCTTTTTTCAATGCGTCTTAGTGATTTTATAGAGTTACCAAGATTATTCAGTTTTTTGCTGATCTTTTTGAAATCGGTCTTTAATCTCCTCGAAAATATTTTTCCATTGATCGTTTGTTAT
>NZ_JBHIOE010000051.1:0-2210 GCF_042195335.1 Bartonella sp. CL25QHWL
TTATTTCAGTCAACATAATGAAAATTCTTTTTTTAAAGGATCAGAAAAGACAATAGAAAACCCTGCTTAAAAAGCACAAAATGTTTTATGGTCGAGCAAATTTCAACAACCAGAAGATTGGCGAAGAGATCACGGGAGCTATAATTCCATTGACCATTATTGATAAAACGTTCTCTCAAGCGCTACTGAAAAATCAAAGCAATATTCCACTACGAACTTTATCAGAAAAAAGTTAATCATCATACACACAGTCCTTAGTGGACAATTCTTGCAAAAAAAAATTATTGTATTTAAAATTTATTTACTCGTATAGGTTGTTTTCTACAGCGCTATATAAGAACGCATTTCCTTAGTTATATGTCATTTCGCTTTGCTATTGTTGTAGGTTGTATTAGGTTGTGTTGCCATAAAAACAGTTGCTTGAAAGCTTTACCATATTGAAAATCTTTTTTTTTTAATATAGCTTTGACCTTGACATGCTTTTTTCGAGCTATGAGTCGTTTCAAATAGAGGGAAATATAATGGCAAAAAAATAAAAACCCAACTGCGTTAACAGAAGGGTTTCTAAAATGCCCGTACTACATATACGGTAAATTAAACTAAATTCAAAAGAATTAAATCTACAAAGTAATTCCTAATTTAATTTATCGTGAAGCATTCTGCAAGAGAAATTTTGTAGAAAAGGGATATTTTTAGCATTTTTTTTGCCTCCAATAGAGAGGTTTTAAAAATTATGGTTAATAAAACATCTGGTAGAAAATTAACTTCAAAGCACTGGGAATATATAAAAATTGCTGATAATACCGATATTGGCCACATTACTAGAAGCCAACTTCTTTTTCTTGTACAAGACTTACCAGTAACTGATCTTATCAAAGGAACAGAAGCCCATTTATTAGCTAAACTTTTGAATACTGTACCAGTTACGCATTTTGAAAAAGGTAAAATTCCAATAGTTTTTAAAACCAACCATCAAATTGGTCTGGAAATTGGTTGTACATCTGTTCACGTAAGTAGGTTGCTTTCACGCCTTTTTGATAAAGGTCTTATTGTGATGCGGGATTCTGCTAATTATAAACGCTATGGTTTTAGTTCTGCTCATCATGTACCAATTGCTTGTGGTATTGATCTTAGCATTTTAATCGCGCGTTACCATGAACTTCAGCACTCTATTTTAAAGAGTAAAGAAGAAAAGAAACATCATGATATGGCTGTTAGAACCTTTTGTGGCGTTTGTCGTCGATTACGGCTTCGTATTGAAGAAATAAAATTTACACCTATTGCTGCAATGTTTTTAAATCGTATGAATAAAGTTAAATCTGTTCTTGGTTCTCCTTTTAAAGCGTCTACCTTTAAATTGGAAAAAGCTATTAAGCTTTTTAATTGGCTCTTAGAGCGTTTATTTTTTACAAAAATGTTATGCACAAACAATAAAAATGTTATGCAATTACATAATACAACCCCTAACTATAATTGTAATTGTAACAAAAATGAGTGTTCAGAGTTATCTGAACACACTCAAATCGTTAATGTGACCTCCGGTCACAATAAAATGGCTTATGAAAATATAGTAAACGTCAAAACCGAAACATCACTTCCCTCAAAAGGTAGTACATTGCCTCAAATTAAGCCGGAGATACTAGAAAAGGCTTTACCAAATGCCGTCTTGTTTTCTGAATGTAGTTTCCAAACAGAAAGCGATTTGATACATTCTATGTATCCTATGTACAGAATGATTAAAGTTTCAGAACATGCCGCTGAACAAGCTACAAAAATCATGGGGCTTAAAAAAACAGCTCTAGCCATTGCCATCATTTTTGAAAAATATGCTAGAGGACTTGTAAAATCACCAGGGGGATATCTCCGCGGCATGATTGATAAAGAAAAAAAGGGAGAATTGTATCTAGAGCGTTCTTTATTTGCTTTATTGAAACAAGCTGATCAAGAAGAAATAAATAGTTTAAACTTAGAAAAAAATCAGAAAATAAAGCTAAACGAAGAAAAAAGCTCTTTGTTTGAGTTTGAACTCAATAAAACGTTAAATAATCTAAAAATGCCAAAGTTTACATAAATAATAATTTATATACGAAATAAATATTTTAATTATTTATCGTTATTTTTTAAAGGCGTAACGGAGGTCGAAAATAGTAAAAATTTTTGATTTTGAAAAAGGAGAAAGAGATAAAATGATCAACTTATCCAGCGGGGAT
>NZ_JBHIOE010000052.1:0-1997 GCF_042195335.1 Bartonella sp. CL25QHWL
GGGGCAACCCATTTTCCATTTTCATAGCCAGCGCCTCCACCAAAATACGTCGCAACTGTTTGATTCATTGAATAAAGCTGGTTACCGGTAATCGCTTCTGTTGAACCTTTAGAAACTTCTCCATCTAAAAGAAACTTCAATTTGCTACTGCTTCCTTCCGTTCCATGCTTAGCTACAAACGCATTGGCTTCATTACTCCAATTCAAAGAATCCTGCGCTACTCCCTGCGAAACTTCCTTAATACGTGCATTCACATTCTTGATATTATCATCAAGACCAGTAAATGCACTACCAACATTATTAAAAGAACTGTCTGTTATATTACCAGCTGCATCAACCTTCGATAACTTGTAGGTTGGTCCTGTAAACGTACTGCCAACAAATTTTGCATCACCACCAAAAAACTTGGCTAAATCCTGAGAAATCGTGTTGATCTGTCCACCCGTAATCGCATCATGTGAACTCTCACCAATGACACCATCTTTGACATTATGAAGCGCAACTGGTCCTGCATCCTTACCTTTACCTAAAGTCACACTGCTATAATCAGTTTTACCATCTGCCTGTTTATCGTAGAGAACCACTGCTGAATCATCAGACTGAAGGCTGCTGGAAAGATCCTTCAGACTTGCATCAAGCTGCGCTTTATTGACTGCCTCGTCTCCATTTTGCGCTGCCTTAACACCAGAAAGAATTCGAGCATCACCATCACGATTTAAAATATTGATTTTATTGCCGCCTCTTTCCGCACCAATAGTAATAAGACCCATCCTATCCTGCTTAACAAGGCTATCACTCACTACATTCGTAATCTCTTTGCTGATCTCATTTTTTACATTCGTAACAGAATTACCAACTCCAGCCAAAGCATCCGCCACATTGCCATAGTCTATCTCTTCAGATTTACCATCATCCTTAACTGTCTTAACCTTAAAACTTGGAGCTTTCCATTGTCCTTGCTCATCATAACCTGCACCTCCACCAAAATACGTCGCAAATGTCTTATTCATTGAATAAAGCTGACTACCCGTGACAGCATCCGTTGAATTAGCGCTAATCTCACCATTTGCAAGAAACGTAATTCTACTGTTTTCTTGTGTCCTTACAGCTTTGCCTTTTTCTTCTTGCTTCTTTTCATGACGTGCTACAAAGGCATTGGCTTCATCATTCCATAACAAAGCATCACCTTTAACTTGCTGAGTAATATTCGTTATGTTTTTAGTAAGTTCGCTAAACTTATTTGTTACATTATCATTGACATTCTTGATATTGCTATCAAGCTGGCTTTTGTTAACAGCGTCATTATTGTTCTTTGCTTCCCCAACACCAGAAATTATCCGATCAGCACCGCTTTCATTTGCAATATTGATTTCTGCGCCACCTACTTTTGCACCAATAGTGAGACGATGCGTTGTTTTGTCTTGCTGAACAAAGCTCTCACTTTCTACTTTGGTAATCACATTATTAACCTGTTCAGTCAATTTATTCTGAACATTCGTGATAGAACTTCCAACACCTGCAAGTGCATCCGCTACATTCGTATAGTTCTTGTCAAAAGAAGTACCATCCTCACCAAACTGCTTGATCTTAAAACTTGGAGCAGTCCATTTTCCTTGCTCATCATAACCAGCACCACCACCAAAATAGGTTGCAAGTTGTTCGTTCAGCGAATAAAGCTGTCCACCCGTGACAGCATCCGTTGAATTAGCGGTAATCTCACCATTTGCTAGGAACGTAATTCTACTGTTTTCTTGTGTTCTTACAGCCCTGCTTTTTTCTTCTTTTCTCTTTTCATGACGCGCTACAAAGGCATTGGCTTCATCATTCCATAACAAAGAATCCTGTGCCACTCCTTCAGAAACTTCTTTAATCCGTGCATTCACATTCTTGATATTTGTATCAAGACCAGTAAATGCACTCCCAACATCTTTAAAAGAGCCCTCTGTTATATTACCCTTTGTATCAATCTTGGATAAGTCATAAGTTGGTCCCGTCAT
>NZ_JBHIOE010000053.1:0-1904 GCF_042195335.1 Bartonella sp. CL25QHWL
TTTTTTAGCAAAACCAGAGGTCCAAAGGGTCTCTAATTCTAAAAAGTCAAAATCCTTAAAGATCTCTCGAACCGCATCACAATCATTTAGACTCAAGACAAATTTGCCTTGTATGCTTTTGAGAACTTTTGCCATACTCACAAAATCATCTTCAACAAAATTCCCAGAGCTGTAACACTTCTTCTTCACTAGATAAGGCGGGTCTAGGTAAAATAAACTGTCGGGTGCATCAAATAGCTCGATAACCCGTTCCCACGACAAATTTAAGATTGTCGTATCAAGAAGCTTCTGTCTAACACGCCTCATCCTTGATAACAGCTTTTCGGGATTAAACTCTGCCGTTCTTTTCCTTCCAAAACTAAAAGAGACATACTCTTTTTTCCCATACATCACACAACGTTGGAGAAACAAAAAACGTGCGGCTCTTTCAACTTTGGAAAGGCTCTCTGGTTCAATAGCCGCAAGTTCAAAAAACAACTGTCTTGAACAAACAAACCATTCTAGTCGTTTGGCTAAATCATCAAAGTCATTTTGAACACATTGAAACAGGTTCGTGATCTCTCCATTCAGATCATTAATCACGGAATATTTTGCTGGTCTTTTATTTAGGAAAATAACACCAGAGCCTAAAAACGGTTCAACATAGGTTTCATGGTCAATATTATTTAAAATCGGTATAATTTTCTTACGCAGATAGTGTTTACCACCCATCCACGCAAACAATGTTTGTGTAAATTCTTGTTTCATCATATTTTTAAAGGAGAAATTTGATATTTAACTTTTGGTTAACCATCTTTTAAGATGTGAGAAGCTATTCTCTATGGCGTCCACAAAACGGGAAAAATCTATTACAAACATAAAGACAATAAAGGCTATCAATTTCATGATGCGTGACATCATCTTTAAACCTTGATAGGTTTCTATCATCTCGTGAAGGAGCTGTTGTTCTTTTTCTGTAAGATCTTTATCTTTGCTGCTTCGTTTCTTGACCATCTTTCCAACCACATAAATGGGCTCCCTGCTTGTTATGCTTCAAAATATCTCTTGCAAGGTTGGAACTGATGACCGCAACATCCTTATTATCCAAATAAATGGGCAACCAGCCACCACAAGAAACAGACCTATTTGCCGCGCACCCAACGAGAAAGTTCAGAGCGCACACCAGCATCACTTTTTTGATTAACTTCATTTTCCACCTCAAGCCGCGTTGTTGCTGTCTTTAAAGCATTCTCTGTTTGCTTTTGCCTTTCGCTTTGCTTGCCAAGGTGAAACGCCTTGGCTAAAGCCATAAAAAAAAACGGCTAAAGCCGCTGTAAACATCAGAGAATATTTCTTTAGCCAAAAAATCATAAGCGTTGCTCCCGAAACCGCTTGGCGACAATCACTATGCCCGTTACAGCCGCTAAAACCATGATGCCTGCTAATGCCCATTGCACAGGTCCATTGCCTGCTAACAAGCCACCAAAACCAGAACAAGACCCTATAATCGGGGCAAGTGCTTCTATTTTAAGAAGTCCGGTTGCCGTTTTCGTTTCTACCCTTTGATAATTTGAAGAAACATAAGACCCTTTTACCCATAATCCTGCTTCTGCTGCTCGACGGTTGGCTAAACCCGCAAGAGGCTTCCCACCCACCTTATTCCATTTCTGTAATTCAACAGGTACCGCTTCATAATCCCCTTGATTAAGCTTCTTCAACAATGTTGACTTGCGAAAAGCAGCTGTTCCTACATTATAGCAAAATGAGACCAATGCCGCGAATTGGCAATCCGTTAACGAAACCGTGACCGATTCCTCTACCGTCTTCTCAAATTGCTTTAAGTCTTCACAAAGGATTTCTTCTGCTTGCTCTTGGCTAATACACATGCCTTTTTTGACAAGGGGGTGACCCGCATTGCTGGTGTG
>NZ_JBHIOE010000054.1:0-1537 GCF_042195335.1 Bartonella sp. CL25QHWL
GATCAATTTTATTGAAAAGTTGCGTGAACACTGTAAAGTCCATGGAATTCCTCTTTAACGAATTTTCAACTTTTTATCACCTTGAAACATAGATACATGCTAAACGCGTTATTCGCATTTATACATTACCTAAGTATTTTCATTACGATATCTTGGCTTTGATAAAATCTCTGTGCCTCTTTGAATTGTTCGGATAGTACTGAACCTTCTACATTGGCTTTTGTTTTTATCGTATGGTAGGCATCCCGTTTTTTTCATGGTCAAAAATTTTCATATCAAGTTCGCGTCTTTTCCTTTTGATAAGTGATTGCTCAGCATTACGTAAATGCGCTACCATTTCCATCTTTATAAATTCATTTTGGATCATGGCTAACGAACCATCGATATGTGCTTGAAGATCTGCAATATCTTTCAGGTTTTCTTTTGTTTGAATTTCATCTAATAGATGTTCGAGGTATTTAAAACGATTTTCTACGTTTTCAAAAGTTTCTAAACTTACAGCTTTATCTTGTATCGATGCAAATTGTAAACGCTCCGAAATAGCTTTGCCCATTTTATCAAAAGTCCCAGAAATTTTGTTTTCTTCCTCTAATACCTTTTGATATGATTCCCTTGAAAGCTTATCTTTCTTATAGAGCGATTCTGGTTCTTTGAGAAAAAAACTAGAAAATTCAATTTTTTTAGGTTCAGTTTTCTGATTCTTTGTTATAGCTTGATAGGCTTTTTCTATTTGTGAAACTTGTTTTTTTTTCAACTCAAGCTGTTTTGTTAAGAGCTCAATAATTTCCTCTTTTTTTAAAAGCTGAAGGATTTCCGAATATTCTGCTGATAGAGCAGGTTGTGGCGTTGAAGCAGGTTGTGGCGTTGAAGCAGGTCGCGACTTTTTAGGTGATTTTGGCTTTGTTTTACGTCTAACTTTAACATCTCTAGTGCGTGTTGAATCTGACAAGCCATAATATGTAGTATATATTCGACCGTCGTTTGTTCGGCGGATTTCTTTGTTATTTCTATCATACACCACATCTTTGCTATTTGCATATGCTGGAGCTAGATTCAGCATTCCCAAAAGGGTGATCATTCCTGTTATAATAAATCGCTTTTTCATCTGTCTCCTCGCTTGATTTCGGCAGGGATTGTTTTATTAATAGGTACACGGTTCCTATCATTTGGCTGTTTTAGCTTTGGTGCTAATGCACAAGCCGATAAAAGGTTTGCAATCAAAATTACAAGAATAATCGACTTCATTTTAATATAACTCTTTTTTATTGTTATATATATATCCTGATATTTGTTGTTATTATTATTATTTTGAACATAAAGTAAAGTGTATAGTTTGCGATAATTGATCTTTTCTTAATTTCATTTTTTAATTTATAAAAACAGCTCAATTTCAGTGCGAATATTTTTTACTGTAGGATTGGATATCCTTGTTATTTTGTCATATGGGTATTAAGGGCGTTTGTTACGGGAACCATTGCTTTTATATCCTCTAGTTTCTATGTCTCCATAGATGTCCAAATGTAATGCCTTTTGCGAG
>NZ_JBHIOE010000055.1:0-1519 GCF_042195335.1 Bartonella sp. CL25QHWL
CTTTCTTATCACCAACATTTCCAACTCGCGCAGAACGGCTACCTTCTGTCAAAACATTTACGATAGGACTCTTATCTCTCTTACCAGAAAGAGTTTTGGTTAAAAAATTTGCGTAATCATCAGAAGCATTCAAACCAGCAACAGAGAGAAGGCTTTGTGGATAAGATACACCAGCACTTTTTACACCTTCAAGAAATGTGTTTCTAAAATCAGGATTTGCTGAAAAAACAGGCGTAACATTCGATAAGAATGTAGCCGCTATAGCCAACGAAAGAACTTTAACAAAAGAAAAACGAGAACGTTTTAATTCACTCGCTGCTTGTGGGGCATATAATTTTTTCATAACAAACTCTCCAATGAAAAAACTTAAAAACACCTCCAAAACATAAAAAAGACACATTTTAGCATTATTGATCTCTTTGGAATTCAGAGTAGACGATCATTGCTTAGAGTGTGAACATTTTGAGTCTTTAATCTTGTTTTGTTTGTGCTCTCTGTATTGAGACCTAAATGTTTGTCTTTTTGATTATGTTTTGTGGACATAAAGATGACACATTTAGAGTCTAAGTTTTTTAGTGTGCTGTTTTTCTAACTAAAAAGGGGTCTTTATATTTAATATTACATTTTACTTGGTAGTGGTTACTATAAAATCCTTTGTACTAGGTTTTAGTATGTATCTTCCTAATTATAGACTTTATTTTTATTAGAAAGCATGGTTTTGTTAATAATAAGTAAAGTAAAAAGAAATTGTAATATGTCCGGAATATAGTTTTCCTTGGATAACTGGCTTTTTAGTTGGATTTTTTCTTTTTAATATACATATAATGATATATGCGCGGTCCCGTGATGTACCTTTTATCTTTACGCACTACTTTTCCCCCTTTGAATTATTTTATCAAAATGAGTCTTACTAATATACACTCCCATATTGCTATAGGCTGTTCATGAAAATAGCAACATAAAAATATAACTTTTTAGCAATATGGATTCTACTATGATCTTTTTTCAACAAAATATAGAAAAATCTTCTATAAAACCTCACAGTCTATAGCCTCATCAAATATTATGCTTATCTCTAGATAAATACTGTGCGTCTGTAAAAAAATATCCACCCTTATTTCAATAAATAAGGGGGGATGTTTTGTTTTCGTTGTTCGTATTATTTTATTTTCAGAGTAATTGCACCACCTATGCCCCAATGACCACCAGCACTCGTGGCAGAGAGATTAGAGCGGATTTTTCCGTTTTCAGATGTATAACCAGCACCAAGGGCAAATGCGGATTGTCCACGCCATGTGCCGCTACCAAATGAGACACTCAAAGATCCTGGCTCGTCGAAGTAACGTAGGTTGGATACTGCTAAACCAACGGCGGCTGCTTGCCTTGCCTCTTTCCGTACGCTCTTAATATCATAACTTAAAATATTAAACTTCATATCTGTATATCGGTCAGACCGATCAACAGCATCATCAATGGCATTAATAACAATATTATCCACCCGACTATCCGTATATTTTTT
>NZ_JBHIOE010000056.1:0-869 GCF_042195335.1 Bartonella sp. CL25QHWL
TTGGAAAGGTCGGTAATCGCTTCAATGGCTTCAAGGCTTTTGCGTTCAGGCAACTGATCAAAATCAAGTTGAAAGGAATTCCACCATGCTCGCCCCGTCCAGGCGGGTTGAAAGCGTGCCGAAATCCCTAGCCATTCAAGCCCTATCTCTATTGCCGCAAGGGAGCCGCGAATATTTTGCCATGCAAGACCCTGATCAATTAAATCATAAAGGTTAGAGAAATAAGGGTTTAATTCTTGTAAGCCATATTCGTCTATTAAAAAGGGCAACCAAGAAGGCGGACGCGTGATAAATTTCGCGCGAGGTATTTCTTCGAGTGCCGTTTTAACGTGAGGGTCGAAAGCCATTGCGTCAGCAAGACAACGTTCAAACAAGCTCGAATTCGGGGGCAAAAGTGAGGAAAGCATCAATAAGCACGCCCCCGTTCAAACAAAACAATATCCCCTAGTGCGACTGCTTCATCAGGTGCGACCAAAATATCCTCAAAAGGTTGCGTTATGTTCACATGGTGAACGCCCTCAACCATCAAGCGGCTTAGTATCCAACTTAAAGACAAATCACGCCCAAGCCTTTGCGCACGCGCCCATTCTGCTCTTAATTTCTGCTCCGCTCTTTCCAAAACAAAGGAGCCTTCATCCGGTAACAACCAAAAATCAGCAGAAACATTGATCATCCGCTGTACCGCGCTTTTCACAAGGATGTGGTCATTGGTCATTTTAACATGGGGGGCATCAAGGGCTGCTTGCACCTTTGCAATTAAAGCCTCATCAGCCACCCCTGAAGGAGCGTCACTAAAAAGCGCAACATGAATAAGCGGACTTTTACCCTCACGATAAACAAAAGCATCTTTGACATGGATATCGCTTGAG
>NZ_JBHIOE010000056.1:885-1432 GCF_042195335.1 Bartonella sp. CL25QHWL
AACGTGGCGCTGTGCCACCTGTGGAATGTCCTTGTCTATTCAAACGAATGCGGCGGCGCAAACGCTCATCATCTTCATCCAAAAGGCGCGTGACCCCATGAAAATCCCCCAAATGATCTAAACTTGTTCCATGGGCAAATGTGAGTAAATTATCCCGCGCTACTTCATTAATTCGCTGGCGCAATAGCAACTCTTCATAAGCCGCCGCTTGCAATTGAATGACCACGGGATCATAAGCCGTCTTTTCCACATTATAAGGAATATGATGCGCTGCAAAAAGCTCAGTCAAACGCGTGATCTTTTGCTCTAAAATTGCTTCAACAGAAAGCTCTTCAATAATTTGTGGCAGAGGGAGTTGTGGAGGGGGAATCTGTGAAAAGGATAAAGGTTCAAACTCAGTCATCACCAACCTCTAAATTGATGCTCATTGGCTCTTGGTGTGACCAATCCCCCAAATGCCCATTGGGATAAAAAACACCCGTTAAAACAAAATGGAATGTGCCTTCACGCGTTGCTTTTGTCAGATCAATCCTCTGCAACGAAAACC
>NZ_JBHIOE010000057.1:0-1241 GCF_042195335.1 Bartonella sp. CL25QHWL
GTTTCTGCTAAACTTGCTGTAAGCTTAGCACTATCTGCTGTTTCATTCGCTTTGTGGGCTTTATTCCACGCTGCATTCGCTGTGCTTTTTGCCTTTTCCACCTCACTACGCGCTTGCTCCGCATCATGCTTGGCATAACCTGCTGTCTGTTTGGCTTCTTGTGCTATTTTCTCGGCTTCTTCCGCTTTACGCTTCGCCTCTTGTGCTATGCCCTTCACCGCTTCCCCACTCACCTGCCCTGCCGTCTCTCCTGAACGCGCCGCAGACTCTGCTACCGCTTTCGCTTCCAAAGCTACTTTTGTAGCCTCCTCTGCACTCTGTTGGGCTTGATGAGCCGTTGCTGTTGCTGTATCCGCAGCACTCTTGGCTTCTTCTGCTGTGGTCCTCGCTGTATTCGCCACTGTAACAGCGCTTTCTGATGCTACTTTAGCTTCCTTAGCTACGCTTTCTGCTGTTGCTGTCGCTGTCGCTACCGATTGTTTTACTTCCTCCACTAAACCTTTTGCCTCAACAGCTGTCGTTTTACTTTCATTGGCTAACGTTGCTGCCTGATCTGCTACTTTCTTCGCTTCAGCGGCTTGAGACAGTGCTTCTGAAGCATCTTGTTGCGCTGTTGATGTCTCTAACGCCTGTTTTGCTTCTTGCACCATAGTCTTGGCTTCAGAAGCTGTAACTGTCGCATCATCTGCCTTCTTTTCGGCTCTTGCGGCTTTCTCTTCTGCCGTCTCTGCTGTGCTCTTAGCTTCTTGCGATACGACATTAGCCTCCTCTGCTTTATTCTTCGCTTCCACCGCTGTGTCTTTTGCACTATCCGCTAACTGCTTTGCATTATTCGCTAACGTTTCTGCTAAATGCGCTGTCGTCTTAACTTCTTCAACCAATTGTTTGGCTTCACCAGCTTTAGTCTTGGCTTGTGTAGCAACGTCTTCTATTGTTAAAGCCCTCTGCTCTACTCCTTCTGCTGTCCTTTTGGCTCCCTCAGCTGTATTCTTGACATGATCAACCGATTGCTTAAGACCATGAGCTACCGACAGGGCTTTAGACGCCGTTTCTTTTGCATCACCGGCTACCGAAGAGGCTCTATCAGCTGTCATCTTGGCTTCAGAAGCTGTCGTGAGAGCTTGCCCACTGTTCGTTGCTGCTGTTTCTGCAACATTCTTCACCTCGCCCATCACCTGCTTGGCATCATCAAAAGCGCTCTTGGTTTGTTCGGAAAGTGTTTTTGCATCTCCTGCCGTTGC
>NZ_JBHIOE010000058.1:0-1193 GCF_042195335.1 Bartonella sp. CL25QHWL
TGTCACACCAGCAAAAGACTTTTCATGCTTTTCTTTTGCGTTAGAGGTATCATAGCTTTCTGATAGGGTGATATTATTGCCGGCATCAATGTTGACATCACGATCCGCCGAAACAATGGCTGCTTGCATATTTACATCATTGTCAGCAGTAATCTGCACATCTTGGCGTGCCGTGATGTGTGATTGTGTGGAAGTGGTTTCCCATTGATCGCCCGTATCTTTGGCGCTTGCAATTCCAACACCTACAGAAGCACCGCTGTTGCTCTTTTCAAACTGAAACCCAAAGCCTTCCCGTTCTTCCTTTGAGCTTGAGGAATGGCTATTATGACCAACAAGCACATTCACATCACGAGCTGCCGAAAGGTTAATATTCTCACCTGCAAGATCAGAGCCAACAATTTTCACATCTTTTTTCTTGGCAGTGATGTTGATCGTGCCATCCGCATTGAGAGAAGAGCCTTGATGTTCAAAACTCTCTTCATTTTCTGTCTTTCCCTCACTCCCGTATATCGACACAAAGCCCTTGCCTGATCCCACACCAAAACCTGTTTCATGCTCCTCTGAATGGCTTTTATGGTGATCTGTCATGCCATCAATCGTCACACTTTCTCCGCTCACATTGATATCTTGACCGGAAAGCAGATGAGAAGCAGAAATCTTGGCTTCTCCTTGTGCGTCTAACACGATGTTGCCCGTCGCCCCAAGGATAGAGGAGACCGTTGTGGTATGCGATTGAGATGTATCGGACGATTTCTCATGCAAAAAGCCACTTGATGACGATTGTGCTTGCTGATCCAAGTGTTCTTGGGCGCCTTTTATGACAATCTTTCCCCCAGAGTGAATGGTAATATCCGCTTGTTTCTGTTCTCCTGGTGCTTTCTCTCCTGACGTTTCCTCTGCCTTACCGGCTACGAGCGTCGAGGCTAAAACTTCCGTGTTGTTTCCGGAATCAATGGCAATGCCTTCACCCCCTGTTATGCTTGACCCCACAACTTGGCGCACATCCATCTTGTTATGCTCAGATTTGCTGCTACTAAACACCCCACCCTCTTTGTGATACGACATCTCATAATGTAAGCTATCCTCTGCATTATTGATCAGGACATCGTTGCTGGCTTTCAGCCCTACCTTGCCATCAGCCGCAATGGAACTGCCTGTGATGCTAAGATCATGCGGTTTGCCATCCTGCCCTG
>NZ_JBHIOE010000059.1:0-1189 GCF_042195335.1 Bartonella sp. CL25QHWL
AATGGCGAAGAGCAAGTTTGAACGAACAAAACCGCATGTTAATATTGGTACGATTGGTCACGTTGATCATGGGAAGACCTCGTTGACAGCAGCGATTACGAAATATTTTGGTGAATTTAAAGCCTATGACCAAATTGATGCTGCGCCAGAGGAGCGCGCACGTGGAATTACTATTTCTACAGCACACGTTGAGTATGAAACGGAAAATCGTCACTATGCGCACGTTGATTGTCCGGGACACGCTGATTATGTGAAAAACATGATCACAGGGGCAGCACAGATGGATGGTGCTATTTTGGTTGTTTCAGCAGCTGATGGTCCAATGCCTCAGACACGTGAGCATATTTTGCTTGCACGTCAGGTTGGTGTTCCAGCAATTGTTGTTTTTCTTAATAAAGTTGATCAGGTTGATGATGCAGAACTTTTGGAGCTTGTAGAGCTTGAGGTTCGGGAACTTTTATCCAAGTATGATTTCCCAGGTGATGATATACCAATTGTTAAGGGTTCTGCGTTGGCAGCTCTTGAAGATAAGGATAAAAGCATTGGTGAAGATGCTGTTCGTCTTTTAATGAGTGAAGTTGATAATTATATTCCAACCCCTGAACGTCCTGTTGATCAACCATTTTTGATGCCGATAGAAGATGTATTTTCGATTTCGGGTCGTGGAACCGTTGTTACGGGTCGTGTTGAGCGTGGTGTTATTAAAGTTGGAGAGGAAATCGAGATTATCGGTATTCGTCCAACATCTAAGACGACGGTTACAGGTGTTGAAATGTTCCGCAAGCTTTTAGATCAAGGTCAAGCGGGTGATAATATAGGAGCTCTTCTACGTGGTGTTGATCGTGAAGGGATTGAGCGTGGTCAAGTATTGGCAAAGCCAGGATCTGTTACACCTCATACGCGTTTTAAAGCAGAAGCTTACATTTTGACAAAAGATGAAGGTGGACGTCATACACCATTTTTCACGAATTATCGTCCTCAGTTTTACTTCCGTACGACGGATGTTACAGGTATTGTTACACTTCCAGAAGGAACGGAAATGGTTATGCCAGGTGACAATGTTGCGATGGATGTTTCGTTGATCGTTCCGATAGCGATGGAAGAGAAACTTCGTTTTGCTATTCGTGAAGGTGGTCGTACTGTTGGTGCCGGTATCGTCTCTAAGATCATTGAATAAATAATGCTTGTT
>NZ_JBHIOE010000060.1:0-1165 GCF_042195335.1 Bartonella sp. CL25QHWL
TTTAAAGGTAGACGTTTTAAAGCATGAAAGTGTCCTTACGGCTTCTATAACCATAATAGCCAAAAACACTGGAAATAATGGCGCCTACCAGACTGCCTAAAAAGCCCCACCACCCCATATTGGAGGCTGTTTTTGTGGCTTTAGTCGCAGTGTTTTTGGCGCCCTTGATCGTATCCTCAAGATTGTCTGAGAGTGTTTCTGCCCGTTCTTCAAGGACTTTGATGGCTTTTTCGGTCTTTTCTTCTGCGCTTTGATAGAGTTGGACGGCACGGTTGACTGCTGTTTGTGCATCCGCACGGGACATGCCATCGGTCACAAGGGCATTGATGATATCACTTCGATCAAATTTTGTCGTGAGATCTTCTACACGATCGGACAGACGCTCACCAAGATTTTTTAAAGTGGTGCGATAGTAAGAAGGATCATTTTTGAAAGCTGTTATCGCAGAACCAATATCATTGAGTGCAGCTTGATAGGTTTGTTTTAAGCGCTCAGGGTTGAGAGCAGGAATGTCACTTTTATTGAGAAGGGTGCGCAATTCACTCGAAAGCTGGTCAAAATTGATGCCATTGTCACTATTTTTTGCAAAAAACTTTTCAAGACTTTCGCTGTTTAAGTTTGCAAGTATGGGGGAAATATTGTTTTTGAGGCTGTCCACGGTTTGTTGGACCATGGAGCTGTTTTCTAGAGCCGTTTTAGCTCCTATCTTTGCTGTACTAGAAACCACGTGGATGGCTTGGAGGGTCATCAGCAATGTTATGAGAGCCCAAGTGAGAAAGCCATGAAGCGTTCCTGAGGTTTCAGCAAAACGTCCAGCTACAAAGCCTCCCAAGGCTAGGCTAATCAGTGTAACGATAACAGAGCCCACGCCAAAGGAGAGGAAAGAGCCTTCAAATGGGGTTGAAGAGGTGAAATCCATTTGGCTTAAGCCTAAAGCGGCGACCAGAAAAGAAAGGCAGATTGAGGTGGCAAGAGCTGTCACCAGTCCCGCAAAGATTGCGGACCATGAAATGGGTGTGTGAAAGAGTGAATATTTTTCTTCTAGAGATGTTTCTCCTAAAAAATTTGTATCAAATGGTGTGTTTTCAGGAATGCGAGTTTCCATGTTTTATCTCCTTGAATATGCTGGAGATACAATGCCTTTTTGTAAATTATGTTCCAAAAG
>NZ_JBHIOE010000061.1:0-1136 GCF_042195335.1 Bartonella sp. CL25QHWL
ACAACATTGGTTACATCATTATGAACATTCGTGATAGAACTCGCAACACCAGCAAATGCTTCCGCTACACTATTGTAGCTTTCCTCACTTTCTTTACCTTCCGCATCAACTTTCTTGATCACAAAACTTGGTGCTTTCCATTGTCCATCTTTATCATAACCTGCTCCTCCACCAAAATAGGTCGCAAATGTCTGATTCATTGAATAAAGCTGATTGCCCGTGATCGCTTCTGTCGAACCTTTAGAAATTTCTCCATCTAATAGAAACTTTAATTTGCTGTTTTCTTGTTCCGCTATAACTTGACCATCTTTCTCTTTGTTCTTTACATGACGCGCCACAAAGGCATGCGCGTCATCGTTCCACAACAAAGCATTCTGCTCAATGGTCTGCGTAAGTTCATTGCTGTTCTTAGAAAGCTCATTATGAAGATCTGTCAGCGATGTATCAACACCGCTAAAGGCTGAACCAACATCATGATATGACTGACCACCAACAACATACGTCGGAAGATTACCTACAAGCACATCAGCACCACCACCTAAATAGCTCGATGTATTTTTAGAAACACTGTCTAGACTGGTAGTCACTGTCGTAACATTTTTATTAGTCGCAAATAACTGAGAGCCATTTACAACTTCTGTCGATTCTGCTGAAAGCACTCCTGCCTTAACACCAGAAAGAATCCTTTCTTCTTTCTTACTGTTGGCAATATTGACTTCTGTACCTTCTACTTCTTTCCCAATAGTGATAACTTTCGTCTCATCATCCTGCTTGGCAAGACTATCACTCACTACATTGGTTACATCATTATGAACATTCGTGATAGAACTCGCAACACCAGCAAATGCTTCCGCTACACTATTGTAAACCTTTTCCTCACCAGTACTACCATCATCATTGATAGTTTTAAGCTTGAAGGTGGGGGCAACCCATTTTCCATTTTCATAGCCAGCGCCTCCACCAAAATACGTCGCAACTGTTTGATTCATTGAATAAAGTTGGTTGCCAGTGATCGCATCCGTTGAGTTTGCCGTGATGTCACCATCTAAAAGAAACTTCAATTTGCTATTGCTTCCTTCCGTTCCATGCTTAGCTACAAACGCATTGGCTTCCTTACTCCAATTCAAAGAATCCTG
>NZ_JBHIOE010000062.1:0-1124 GCF_042195335.1 Bartonella sp. CL25QHWL
CTTGAATCTTCTTGGAAGTTGGCAGACACCCTCATTGACACGCTTGGTGTACCGCAAGTGTACGGTGTCGAAGTAATATAATATACCCTAGTGAGTGGGTAGTCGTATCCACAGGGAGTAGGGAGTGAGAACAAAAGTGTAAGTGCCAAATAGCGTGTGCGTAGTGTGAGAACAAATAAGTGTGAGCAAGAGTGTAAAGTAAAAGCAAGTAAAAGAGAATAGAGAAGAGAAAAAGAGGAGAAAGCTCGGAGGAATCACTAAGGGAAAGTGGGGTACCCGGACAATGATCCCCCTAGGATTGTGCTTCTAGTGTAAGACTCTTATTATGCCCTAATATTGATGCCCTATTGAGTCGTGGAAATCCTAAAGTACACGGTCTCAGACCTAGGTCAGGTGATCAATTCCACACTATACTCGGTTCTAGACTTCTGTGCTACTCCTGACTCTCGATGACCTGTCACCTAAGCCCCGGAGGAGTACATCATCCAAATACCTAGCACCGTGTGAAATCGCATAGAGTTCTACGGATTCCAAGTGAAAGACCCTATCCCAATCTATAGTTCTAACCCTTTGGTCCAGGCGAAAGAACCCTAATCTAAGTTAAGCCCCAGTCCTAGGATTCACTCAACCCTTTGCAAGGGAGTTTATCTCCTAGTACTTCACTCTACTTCGATCGCAATAAAGTTTTAGGATATGGAGGTTGGGAGATTCACACCGGAAGGGAAAGGGGACGTTCCGCTACCTCACGACTCACCCTCTCAACCCTCTCCAATCTTGAGTAGTCTAACCCTAAGAGGTTGTCACACCCTCTAAAGGTAACCTAGAAGACTTTCTACCCTAGTGTCACGTCTAAGGAAAAATCAAGATACAATTATAAATCAAGAAAGGAACTCAATATAAAGAAATAATATCAAAGCCTCAAATTGTATTAATCAATGCATAATAAAAGTCATGAAACATGAAAATCCTAAGGCTCACATGTCCAAATACCCACTAGGGGTTTAGACATAGTAAAAACCCCCTTTGTACGCGTGGTGACGATCCTCCCAGGCCTCCAAAGGCCTATCCAAAACCCTAGACGCAATCCCCTCGAAGTTGGGGAAGAGTCCCAAAAAGTCTCCGCC
>NZ_JBHIOE010000063.1:0-1104 GCF_042195335.1 Bartonella sp. CL25QHWL
ATTTAGAATACTCACTCATCATTCTACATATTCAATAAAAAACTGAATATTATAAATTTCTTTCATTCAAACCTGTTTATATTTAATCAATTAACCCCTTGTTCATCACAAACGAAGCTGGCATGTAAAGAAGGACTTTTGAAAAAAAGGTGAATTGCTTCTTATGAACATTCTCGAGTGCTAAAATCTGCGCAAATATTGAATGCTGAAAAAAGAATGATGATATCCGCGCATAACCGCAATAAAAATAATATCCTGTATCCAATCAAAATTTCTCTGCCACCTATCATTTACAAAACAACAACCGTAACAATACGATAAAGCATACTTTACTTTTATTATAATTTGACCTCAAACTCCCTCTGTTTGTTCTAAAAACAAGTATTTCTCCAAAATTCTTAAGTAAACATCCTAAAAAAGGAAACAAATAATATGCGTATGAAATGATATAAACGTAAATAAAGTTCTAAAACAAAATTCAAAAAAATGCATAAATCTCGTAAAGACTAAACTTATGATCTATAAAATATAATAAAGAAATGGACAAAAACAACCATCAATATCGTCTCTTTTAAAAGATTATACCACAAGAATTTAGCATTCAAGCTTCTCACATTCACAATGAAATCTGCCCCCATATCTTAATATCAAAATTTTAGGAAAATTCCTCATCGCATAGAAGAAAGCATCTATTGTAATCTTTTATATCAAAAAAATAACCATATTGATGAGGAAAAATAAATTTCAATACATTAAAAGGCAGAAAAATCTTCTGCCTTTCATATAAAAATGCACATTATATCTCTTCAAAAAAGATGGCGCAATCCAGCAGAGAAACTGGCTCCAGAAAAACCAGCTTTCTTAAATTTATGCTGATAAGTTACATCTCCATGAAGAAAAAATTTTGAAGAAAGACGAGCATTAAACCCAAGACCTGCTTCCAAAAAAGAACCAAAAAAACCTAATTGGAAATCGTTTTTAAAAGAAACAAATTGCTTATCTTCAAAACTATGCAAATAAGAAAGCTTACTATAAAAAGAAACGACACGTCCCTCTTCAGAAACATTAAGTGTCTTGCTTAAACGCCCACCAACACGCCCCACC
>NZ_JBHIOE010000064.1:0-359 GCF_042195335.1 Bartonella sp. CL25QHWL
CTGTAGAGGGGTCATAAACCATTCCTTCTGGTGAACTATGCGGGCGGTGATTGAGACACCAAACTGAATTGGGTAAAATATCCCCTGCTCTATAACCAGACAATGGGTGACCGGAAATCGTACCAACATCCGCACAGAGCGTATGAAACCCTCCTATCTTTCGTGAATTACTCACTGTGTAATCCCTTGGATACGTAGAGTTTTCTGATAAAACAAGTTTATGAGACTGTCCTCCATCAGAAACCAAATAAACATAATAATCTTTGCCCACCGAAAGAGGAGGAACGCTTATTCTTGTATCTGCCGTATAACTTGCAACTAAAATATCATTGCCTAATGCCAAGGTTATGCGTGTTCCT
>NZ_JBHIOE010000064.1:372-722 GCF_042195335.1 Bartonella sp. CL25QHWL
CCGCTTTGCCTTTCGCAACAAGAAACGGTGTGGAAATTGAAAGAACCGTTAAATTGGACTGTTTCAGTAAATTGTTTACCTCTTCCGCTAGCACTTTTGTCTGTGAAGCTACTGTATGGGCTGTTGTTGCCGTTGCTAGGGAACTCTTGATACCTCCAAGCTCTTGTTTCGTCGTATCGGCTGTTGTTTTAGCTTCTTCTGCTGTCCTTTTCGCTCTATCAGCTACTTCCTTGGCTTTTTCGGCTTCGCTCTTGGCTTGATAGGCTTGTGAATCTGCCGACTCGGCTTTTTTCTTGGCTTCATCTGAGTACATCCGTGCTAAACTTGCTATAGTCTTAGCATTATCTGCT
>NZ_JBHIOE010000064.1:799-1052 GCF_042195335.1 Bartonella sp. CL25QHWL
TTTCTGCCTTTTCTGCCTGACTACGCGCTTGCTCCGCGTCATGTCTTGCATAACCAGCAGACTCCTTGGCTTCCTTGGCTATTTTTTGTGCCTCTTCCGCTTCTTCCTCTAAAGACGCGGCTTTCTTACCCGCTGTTTCGGCTGCCCTCTGCGCCTCTCCTGCTATATATTTTGCATTACTAGCTATTTCCTTGGCTTTTTCTACTTCATTCTTGGCTTCATACGCTCGGTCATCGGCTTTCTCCGCTATTTT
>NZ_JBHIOE010000065.1:0-1024 GCF_042195335.1 Bartonella sp. CL25QHWL
CATTGATGAAATTTTCCTAAATCAACATCAAGATTATCAATATCACGCGCCTGATTAAACTGAAGATGCTGATAAACAATCTGAATCTGCGGATCAAAAACAACACCTTTATACCCTGTTGAAAACGTTCTGCCACTCGTTAAAGAACCGCTAAACTGTTTACCCTTTAATTCCACAACCTTGCCCCGTGCAAGGGTCAAAACATCTCCCTTAAAAAGTCCATACGATACCACCCCATCTATATAAAAACCCGTATCATGCTTCAGACTTCCATAGGCAGAAACAGACCATTTATCAAATGCACTCTTTTTGCTTTGTTCAACATCCTGAGGGGTTAGAGAAAGATTTCCGTAAGACCCCATAACTCCAAAGAATGTACAACCATATAAACTCTCAATCTCATTTAACAAAACACCTGCTTCGAATGCATTATAATCGAGCTCAGCACCATAGCCATATTCAAAAGCAGATAAGTTGGAAGCATAATGATGGCTACCACCATAAGCATGCAGAAAAAAGGCTGTCTTTTCATTATCCTTCCCAAAGGAATGAAAAGCATTCCGCATTGTCTCTAATGTCTTATTTTGCGCGGTCATATCCACTAAACCAGCATGAAATAAGGCATTTGGCAAAAGAAGATAAGTTGGAACCTGTGGAACAACAGCTCTAATTTGGAGATTAGACGAGGAATCCAAAGGGTCAGAAGACCCAGAAGGCTTTGGTTCAACAGGGGCAGAAGGAGGAGGAACAGAATCTGGAGATGAAGTGTCCTCCGGAACAGAGAGCTCAGATGGACGAACCTCATCAGTAGAATCTTCAACTGGAACAAACGGTGCAGGCATAGGTTGCACAAAAGAATGGTCCTCTGGAACAGTTGGTACAGAAGGACGTACAGGTTCAACAGGGGTAGAAGGAGTGGGGACAGAATCTGGAGATGAAGGAGATACCGGAATAGAGGGCTCAGATGGACGAACCTCATCAGTAGAATCTTCAACTGGAACAAACGGTGCAGGCATAGGTTGCA
>NZ_JBHIOE010000066.1:0-1017 GCF_042195335.1 Bartonella sp. CL25QHWL
GAAAAAGATGATGATGGCAATCTCCTTGATATCGCTCAAAGATCTCGTTCTGATATTTCCACGCTTAATCTCGATAACAGCTCCATTGTTTTTGAGAAACCAACAGAAGATCATTACCAAACATTGCATATAGGTTCTGGTAAACCAGACACGCAAGAAGTCTACAATGCAATGGGTGATGCAAAGATTTACTTCAACACGGCTTGGAGTGATGGTGCTGCAATAAATGACCAAAAAACCGATAGACTTTTGATCCATGGGGATGTCTCTGGCAACACATCAGTTTATGTCACGGGGCGCTTAGAAGAGAACAATATCGAAGCAAATACCTCTGCTGCTGCCAATGTCCGGGGTCTTTCACTTATTCAAGTTTCTGGAAAAGCAGAGGAAAACTCTTTCAAACTGGTAAATGGCTATACCACAAGAGGTGGCTTACCAGATATGTATACACTACGTGCCTATGGACCAGACTCAAGCCAAGGCAACGCCGATATTGCACAAAACCTCTTTGATGAAAAGAATGAAAATTTCTGGGATTTCCGTTTGCAACCCGAACTGCTTGGCTCCAATTCTGGTTCAAATCCTGATCCTGAAACAAATATCCCTACCGTTGCACCTGTACCACAAACAGCAAGCTATTTGGTCATGCCAAATGCTCTCTTCTACAGTGGATTAACCGATATGGCTAAACAAAACGCACTCTTAGCCAATATCAGAACATCTGTTTTAGGAAAAGAAGAAGAAAAACAAACCGGTTTCTTCCTCTATACTTACGGAAACACAGGAACCTTATCTTCTGAACGCGGACCTCTCAAATATGGTTATGGTGCTGATATCCGCTATGCTGCTCTACAAGCCGGTGTTACATTCGCAGCATTAGAAGGACAAAATACCACAACACATTTCGGTCTTGTAGGCACCTATGGGCGGCTGTCTTTCACTCCAAAGGATATGGATGATGTAAGTAAGAGCACATTGGATAAATGGTCACTAACAGCTTATGGCAGCGTGCAGCAT
>NZ_JBHIOE010000067.1:0-987 GCF_042195335.1 Bartonella sp. CL25QHWL
TTAAGACAATTTGAAAATGTCGTTGAACGCGCTGTTACGGTTTCATTAACGGATGAACAATTTGCGGCGTTAGTGTCCTTTTGCTATAATGTAGGAACAACAGCCTTTTGTAATTCGACACTGTTAAAAAAGCTCAATCAAGGTGAATATGAAGCTGTCCCTGCCGAGCTACAGAAATGGACCAAAGCAGGCGGAAAGCGTCTTGAAGGTCTAGCACACCGGCGTGCGGCAGAAACAGGCTTATGGGCGAAAGGGGCTTATGTTTCTTCCAATTATCAAACAGTAGAAACGCAAGTACCAACGGGGCTTTTCAAAGCAGAAGCCCTTGCACCGATTATTGGCTCTTTTTCTGGGCTTGGTGGTTTGTTAGCTGGAAATGGACCAATCCAATGGGCTTTGGCCACCATTATGGTTTTAGCCGCATGTGCTGGTATTTTCTTTGTTGCTAAACGCTTTCAGGAGCATCGTCTATGATCTTATGGATGAAAAGAAATCTGATGATAACAGGCGCGGCTTTAGTCGCTTTTTTTATTGCATTAGCAAGAGCTTTTACTCTTGGGAAAAAAGCAGAGCAACAAAAGCAAACAGAAAAAGCTTTAAAAGCAGCCAAAACACGTCTGGAGGTGGAAAGTGAAGTTAATCAAAAAAGTGATGCTGATGTGCGTGCTGCTCTCTCTGACTGGTTGCACGACAAATAAATATGCTTCTTCTTGTGTTGGCTGGTTGCCAATTTATTTAGATAAGCAAGATCTGAACGCCATCAGTTCAAACTTAGCAAGAGAGATCTTAAAGCACAATAATCTAGGTGAACGCGTGTGTGGGTGGAAACATGGCTAGAAAAAAAACACAAGACGATACAGAGCTTACAGAAGCAGAAAAAGAAATCCTTCAAGAAATCATCATGACCTACAAAAGTGTAAAAGTGATGTCGCGTTATACGAAATGGATTGTACTCATTATACTCTTATTAGCGCTTGATTTTTCACG
>NZ_JBHIOE010000068.1:0-966 GCF_042195335.1 Bartonella sp. CL25QHWL
AGCCATCACAAGCGTATCAGCAGGTGTTTTCGCTGAAACTTGTTGCACAAACATCCCCATTGCAAGAACAGCAGAAACAAAAGAACTGCCCTTTTTCAATATTTTTCTTTTCACGTTCATAGAATTTTCCTTTTAAGATTTAAGGTTATTGTATAACTTCCCCATGTGACAACATGCAAAAATGATAAGATCATGCTTAGAAAACACGCCTCCTAGAGGTAAAACATCAAAACTTCCAAGAGCAGCAACCACTTTTCAAAAGCTCATCCCCCCGAACACGTATAGGACAAATGAACATATGCAACGCAAAACGATCTGATTAAAATAAAGCTATCACGCACGATAGCACGCGACATCACGGCACTTACAATTCAGAGCATATCAGGCCAAAATTCTTCTTTGCTTCATCAAAAAGATTTCTTCTTCAAGTTTCTTCTTGCTATTTTCTAAAAAGTATCATCAAAGCGCTACTCTAATTGCTTCAAAAACCTCAAGACAATTTAATATTTTGATGATTCTGAATAAATTTTTTAGTAACCACTTTCACCCTTTTTCAGAAGAAAATTCGAACTTTATTATAACTCCGTATCAAATAACAGCTTCGAACCTATAGATTATCATATTTTAAGTCATAAGGAGTGTACTGAGGTATAAGAAGAGTAGCGTGATGTTTCCCCACGTATCTGCATAAAATAGTTTTTTCACTAAAACATTTTAAAGTCCCCCATTTTTTCAGAAACACTAAATTTTGCTTTATTCGTTACACCTGATCTTTTGCAACAAACAAAGTTATTACTTTTTTATACACATAAATTGAAATATAAAATATTAATATCTATACACGTAGAATTTATCGAGATAAATAACCTTTCTTCCCAATAGAATGTTTTGAAATAAAATTCTCTACACAACATAGAAATCCATTCCCGATAAAATTCAACGTATTGCAAAGTGTTAAAGAGCTTT
>NZ_JBHIOE010000069.1:0-957 GCF_042195335.1 Bartonella sp. CL25QHWL
TTCACGGTTAAAACAGTAAAATCTGATGGTACTGAGAGTGAGGAGAGCTATACAGATGTGGCTTCAGCGTTTGCCGGCGTAGGCACTTCTTTCACGGATTTACATAAAGAGATTACCAATGAAATTAGCACTGCTCAGGCTGACGCGTTGTTGTGGGATAAGGCTAAAGGTGCGTTTGTAGCGACGCATGGGGACAGTAAAGAGAACAGCAAGATTACGTCTCTTAAAAATGGAGACATTAGTGGAACCTCAACGGATGCCGTAACGGGTAACCAGCTTCATAAATTTGGTGGCGATGTTGCGCAGTCTTTAGGTGGTGGTGCTAAGTATGAGAATGGAACTTGGAGTGCGCCTACATTTGCGGTTAAGAGCGTGAAAGAAGATGGCAAAACAGAAGATAAAGAGTATCATGATGTAGCAACAGCGTTTGCTGGTGTAGGAACTTCTTTCGCGAATGTGAATAATTCTATCACGAATATTAAGGATGAAATTAGCAAAGATATTGCTGAAGCAAAGAGTGATTCCTTGAATTGGAGCGACACTGCACATGCGTTTGTAGCGACGCATGGTGAAGAGAAGGTAAGCAGCAAGATAACATCGCTTACCAATGGGTCTATAACTAAAGACTCAAGTGATGCTGTAGCGGGTAATCAGCTATATGCTCTAGGGAGCGGTGTTGCGCAATCTTTAGGTGGTAAAGCTAAGTATGAAGGTGGCACATGGACAGCTCCGACTTACGAAATCTCTAATGTTTCTGCAGATGGTGATGTGGAAAAGACGAGCTTCAATGATGTTGGTAGCGCCTTTGCGGGTCTTGATACGAGTGTCAAGAATGTGAACACTCATCTGTCTAATGAGGTCAAAAAGTTTGATGAAAAACTAAGTAATATTACTCAAGCGGTTAATGGTGATGCTTTATTATGGAGCGACGCTGCACATGCCTTTGTAGCGACGCAT
>NZ_JBHIOE010000071.1:0-951 GCF_042195335.1 Bartonella sp. CL25QHWL
TCAATGAAGATCTCACAAGCTATGGGCACCTCACAAGCCCAAATGAATGGCAAAGTTATAATAAATTTACCAGCAAAGTGACTATGAGTGGTGCCTTAGAGCTTTTGGGCAATTCGTCGTTTAGCCTCATCCACAATGGTGAAATGGTTACCAGTTTAAGCACAAGCGGAAGCTCGCTTAAAGGACCGCTTAAAGTGGACGGTGATGTTGTTTATACCAAGGCGCAAGTGGATGCCCTCAAGCAGGAAATATGGGCAGAAATAAAGAGTCTTAAAAAAGTTTTTACTGATAAACCCATTAATTGGCCAGAACTTGCTGATGCTGAATTGCTGTATACGCAGGATGGTAAAATTCAGTGGCCAGACTGGGTAACCGATAAAACCAAAGTAGAAATCCAAGCGTGGGGCGGCGGCGGTAGTGGGGGTGGATCTGATACACCAAGTTTAGGAGGAGGAGGTGGTGGTGGTGGTTGTTCAGTATGGTATGGCTATAAAGCGAGTTTAGCTGGGAATGAAGCTATCATCGTTGGTAAAGGAGGAGATTCTGTTGCCTCGCGTGGTGCGACAGGGAATTCTGGTGGAACAACAATCATTGGCAAGGATTTTATCACAGCAACAGGAGGTCATGGTGGTGGAGGGGCTTATTCATCATCTTTTCCAGGAAATGGTGGAGCTGGAGGAGTGGGGGGAAATTTTGGCTTGGCGACGAATGATCGCCCCGGTCTTTTCAAGGGCGAGAATGGCCATCCTGGAACAGATGGTAACCGTGGTGGTGTAAGTGGAAGTGGTGGTGATGCTGGGGGTGATACATCTCGAGGTGGTCCTGGAGGAACAGGAAAAGGTTTTCGTGCTTCAGGAAAAGGAGGGGGTGGTTTTGGTGGAGGTGGTGCTGGCTCTCATGGAGATTCCTCTCCAAGCGGTGCTGGAGCTGATGGCGCTGTCCTCATAAGAT
>NZ_JBHIOE010000072.1:0-949 GCF_042195335.1 Bartonella sp. CL25QHWL
CGAAATTAAGCGAGGAGACAGATGAAAAAGCGATTTATTATAACAGGAATGATTACCCTTTTGGGAATGATAAATTTAACTCTAACGTCTAACTTTAGTTGGGGTTCTGGAACTCAAGGTTCAACTGTCCAAACTCCTCCCCCTTTTCCAGAAGCAGAATATCTGAAAATTATTGATTTGTTAAAACAACAAATTAAAGCAAACGAAGACCAAATCGAAAACACGAAAAAAGTCTATCAGTCTATAACAGGAAATAAACAAATAACAAGAGAAAAGTTATCGAAATTTTTATTAAAATATTCGCCTTTTTACCCATCTACCCACAAAACATACAAGGGTTTATATGAGAAAAACTTCGAAGGTCATATTTATTTCGAACGGCTTATAACTCAAATTAAAGGAGAGGAGTGGAGAGCCCTCCTCCCGGAGACACAACATAAGATAATATACGATATACTTAATGCGCGTCTTCAATATAGTGGAGTTATCGATAAAGCTGTAAGTTTGCAAGCTTTCCAAGATGCAGAGAACCGCTTTACACAAATTGCCGATTTCTTAAAAGATATAGATAAAACAAAAGATCTGAGAGAAGTTTTCGAGCTGCAAACACGTATCAGAAACATGTCAGCGGTACTCCAAAATGAATATACAAAGCTACAAATGGTCAGAAATTTAAGCAGTAATGAAGAGTTTCTTATCGAAATGCAAAAACGTATATTGTATAAAAGAATTATGAACAATGCCCTCAAACATGTGCCTCAAATAAGATTTTAGCCACTAAAGCTCTTTACAAGATTTGCTTTTTTTTCATGAAAACAAAAGCAAATGTAGAAGGTTCAGTACTATCCGAACATTTCAGAGAGGCAGAAAGCTTTTATCAAAGCCAAGATATCGTAATGAAAATACTTAGGTAATGTATAAATGCGAATAACGCGTTTAGCATGTATCT
>NZ_JBHIOE010000073.1:0-926 GCF_042195335.1 Bartonella sp. CL25QHWL
AATATAAAACGCTCTGTACGGTCAAATTTTAGGTAAATAGACCAATTGGTAAAATTATGGACTAAAAACATGAGAATATTAAAAGACCTGTTCTTAAAAAAGCGTAAACAACCCATGCAAAAAGAGTTTGTTGCAACAGCTGTTGGTTATGTTCCTTGGGGGGACGGAGCAGAGGAGTATTTTTACAACCTCTACGAATATGAAGATGGCACAAGAGAGTGTGAAAAGTTTGATGGCGGACAGTATTATACCATACCAGAAAATGCGGATTTTAGTACCAAAGCGCAAGTAAAAGCATGGGTTTACGGTGGGAATATTCCGAAAAGCGTTCTCAATTACGAACCTCTTATAGATGAGATCAATAAAGAGATCAAAAAATTATCGAAAACCGCAGGAAATAAATATGTTTACAGATAAGCAGCTAAGAGCCTTGTTTGGCATTATAACTTTTATATTTTTATGTTTTTTAGGAATTAAAAAAAATCCCTACTTTATTCAAAGTATTTTGACATTCGCATCTGTTTCTTTGGTAATAGTCACAGCGGTTTTTGCAATTTTATGCAATTCTCATATTCCTTTTGAGTTGCAGAACAATCCAAAATACAAACGCGGCAATACAACAGGTTGGAAGACATTAACACGTGATTTACAACAGTATATGCACAGACTTTTAAAGCTAATAAGTTTAGCGCTTGTCGTTTTAATTTTCCCAAATAGTTATAAAGAAACTGTTTCTTTACCTTTCATTTCTAAGTACGTGGAGTACAAGCTTTCTTTTCCATTGGATACTGTACTTTGGTACTCAGATATTGCTCTTTGGTATTCCTTTTTAGTCTGTGTATTTTTCCTTATGTTACGTACACGCAGTTTAATAAACATATCTATTTACACACTACAGTGCTCAGTTAAAAAGCTATAGTAAAATT
>NZ_JBHIOE010000074.1:0-868 GCF_042195335.1 Bartonella sp. CL25QHWL
TGTAGGTCGTTGACGTAGTCAACGATCCAAATAGGAACATACTGGGAAGTGTTTGGGAAGAGGATAGTACCCATGAGGTACACCATGAGGATCTTTACAAAAGTCTCCTCTTCCCCCTCTGCCGAACTGTGTCCTCCAGTGTTCTCTTGATGGCCTCTCTGTTTCTCTCGTACGTTCTTGAAAAATACCTCTGCTCGAACGCCGAGTGTGTTTTCTTCTTCTTGAATACGACTGCGTCTCCATCACAACGCAGACCGAGGATGAGACCCACGTCTTGAGGACTGAAACTCAATAGGCTGGCCCCGATCCTGAATTTGTTCGTGCGGCCATCGTACCTCTGCAGCAGAGAATCAAGGAGAGGTCTCTCTTGGAGGACGGCTTCAATCTCCGTCAAAGCCGCGAACGGTGTCCTTCTGATGATATCCCAATGTTGACTGTTCATGTGTGCTTTTAATTCATTCAGAGTCTCGCAAACCGGTGTCAGGTAGCATCGGCCGTTAACTAGGTTCACCGCCATGACCAGAAACCTACAACAAGAACAATGTAACTGTTCAGAGTGATGTATTAAACAGCAACGTTATTTGTTAAATAGTAATCGAAATGTTTAATCATAAACCGTATTTGTTAAACGGTAACATCGTTATTTAAATGATTAACAATATTATTACACGAAGACAACTTTTATCACACATAAGACCCAAACTTTCAACTGATACATTCGAACACAACTTAAAACTTATCAAATTCGAGGGGGAATCATGCATTATAAATATCACAAAAGTGCTTCAGTTTGCATAACCATCGGAAAAACCCTAAACCCTAAACACTCGCTCCTGAGCACGGCCAATATCGAAATGCAAACTGCAAT
>NZ_JBHIOE010000075.1:0-866 GCF_042195335.1 Bartonella sp. CL25QHWL
GGGAGAAAAGACTATTGCACCTGAATGAGCTAGATGAATGGAGGATGAAAGCTTATGAGAACACCAGGATTTACAAAGAACGAATTCGGAGATGGCACGACAAGCACACAAAGTTAGCAAAAGAGTTCAAGGTGGGCGACCAAATCTTGTTGTTCAACTCTCGAATAAGATTATTCCCGGGCAAGCTAAAGTCAAGATGGTCAGGTCCGTATTCCGTCACTCAAGTGTCCCCATATGGAGCAATTGAAATCACTCATCCAGACAAGGGGACATTCAAGGTAAATGGGCATCGATTGAAGCCATACTACGGCGGGGAGGTAAGTGATAACGAGAAGGAGGTGTTTCACCTCCACGAGCTCCCTATAAGGTAAGACAGGTACGTCAAGCTAGTGACGTAAAACAAGCGCTTCTTGGGAGGCAACCCAAGGTTTCGGTAGTTTTTAGTGTCAAGTCTTAGTTTAGAAGTCTTAGTGTTGGTGTCATGCATGATTTCGTGCTTATGCTGAAATTTTATCGTTGTTCTTAATGGATTCGTGTGCTTTAATGTTGATTGATGAAGTATGGATCATGTTGTGTGTTTTCATAGACTTCTGGAAGAGAATTTTAAAGTATTTAGGCTCTAAAACCTTTGATACATGTTCCTGATTTATTCTGTTAGAGCCTGAAAATTTTTCTAAGTCTTCCAGAGGAAACACACGGCCGTGTGGAATTTCCACACGACTGTGTGAAGCGTCGCAGAGCTCATCCAGAGCTTCACAGGGGCCGTGTGAGCGCCCCTGTGACCGATCCAGAGAAGGTACACGGCCGTAGGGATTCCTACAGAGCGTAACCTCTCACCCAAGGGAGGCCACAGGGGCGGGTGAGTG
>NZ_JBHIOE010000076.1:0-858 GCF_042195335.1 Bartonella sp. CL25QHWL
AATTTGCTATTGCTTCCTTCCGTTCCATGCTTAGCTACAAACGCATTGGCTTCCTTACTCCAATTCAAAGAATCCTGTGCGACTCCTTCAGAAACTTCCTTAATACGCTGATTCACATTCTTGATATTTGTATCAAGGCCCTCAAACGCACCACCTACACCATCAAAGGCGCTCGTGCTTACCTGACCATCTTCAGAAATATGCGATAATTTATACCTTGGCTGTGTAAGAGCTCCATCTTTAAAGGATGCTTCTCCACCTAAAAACTTAGCTACATCCTCACCGATTTTATTAATCTGACCGCCCGTGATTGCATCATGTGAACCCTTGGCAATCTGACCATCGGCAACATTATGGAGACCTACAGCCGCCTTATCCTTACCTTTACCTAAAGTCACACTCGTGTAATCAATGCCGCCATTATCACCATCTTTTTTATCGTAATGAACAACAGCTGAATCATCAGACTGAAGGCTGCTAGAAAGTTCCTTCAGACTTGCATCAAGCTGACCCTTGTTAACGGCATCATTATTATCTTTTGCATCCTCTACACCAGAAATAACCCGTTTCACACCGCTTTTGTTTGCAACATTAATTACAGTGCCATTTGTTTCCTTACCAACAGTGATAGGAGCCGTCTCATCATCCTGCTTGACAAGGCTTTCACTCACTACATTGGTTACATCATGATGAACATTCGTGACAGAACTACTAATATCAGAAAGTGCTTCCGCTACACTCTTATAACTTTCTTCACTTTCTGTCCCTTCTGCATTAACTTTCTTGATTACAAAATTTGGAGCCTTCCATTGTCCATCTTTATCATAACCTGCTCCTCCACCAAAATACGTCGCAAAT
>NZ_JBHIOE010000077.1:0-857 GCF_042195335.1 Bartonella sp. CL25QHWL
ACCACCTATCTTGATTACCTTCGTAGCATCATCCTGCTTAACAAGACTATCTCCTACAACTTTATTAATCTCATTCTGAAGCTCTTTATGAATATTCATGAATGAATCACCAACACCAGCAAAGGCAGACGCAACATCATTATAGCTCTGCTCTTCAACGGCACTGCCATCTTCTTTGACGATCTTAACTTTGAAGCTTGGAGCTCTCCATTGACCTTCCTTATATTCAGCGCCACCACCTAAAGATTGCGCAACACCGCTCCCTAGAGCATAAAGCTGGTTACCCGCTACAGCATCGCTTGAAGTAGCACTAATGTCTCCATTGGAAAGCGATGTTATCTTGCTGTTTGTCTTCTCTTCACCATGCGTCGCTACAAACGCACCTTTGGACTTATCCCAAAACAACGCATCGCCTTGAACAGTGGTGATGTCCTTTTCAATCTCTTTAGTAATTTCATCCTTAATATTACTGAACTTATCTTTAACTTTATCGAATGAATCTCCAACACCAGCAAAGGCAGACGCAACAGTACTATATTCTTTATCTTCTGTTACCCCATCCGCTTTAAAGCTCTTAACCGTGAATGTAGGCGCACTCCAAGTTCCATTCTCATAACTAGCGCCACCACCTAAAGACTGCGCAACTTTATCACCTAGAGCATATAGCTGGTTACCCGCTACAGCATCACTTGAGTCTTTAGTTATAGACCCATTGGTAAGCGATGTTATCTTGCTGCTTGCATTCTCTTCACCATGCGTCGCTACAAACGCACCCTTGGACTTATCCCACAACAACGCATCAGCCTGAGCAGTGCTAATTTCATTGGTAATCTCTTTATGTAAATCCGTGAAAGAAG
>NZ_JBHIOE010000078.1:0-857 GCF_042195335.1 Bartonella sp. CL25QHWL
TTATTGGATGCTCTCATTGAAAATGAGATAGGTCGTTTGGTGATTACGCATAAAGACCGTTTATTGCGCTTTGGTGCAGAATTGGTCTTCGCCATTTGTGAAGTCAAACAAGTTGAGGTTGTCATTCTTAATCAGGGGGAAGAAAGCAGTTTTGAAGAGGATTTAGCCAAAGATGTTTTAGAAATTATTACTGTCTTTAGTGCTCGTCTTTATGGAAGTCGTTCGAGAAAAAATCAAAGGTTATTAGAGAATGTTCGTCAAGCTGTAGAGGCATCGCAATGATTGTTGCTCACAAAATAGCTCTAGACTTAAACAATAAACAACGAAGCTACATGGCTCGAGCCAGTGGTTGCGCGCGCTTTGCTTATAATTGGGTACTGAAGGAATGGCAGCAGCAATACGAAGCATGGAAGAAAGATAATAATTTACCAAAGCCTAATGACTATGCGCTACGTAGACAATTCCATTCTCTAAAACGAGAACAATTTCCATGGATGATGGAAGTTACTAAAAATGCCCCACAAATGGCAATTATTCAATTGGGTGTGGCTTTTAAGAATTTCTTTTCAGGGAGAAGCCGATCTCCCACTTTTAGAAAGAAAGGAGTGCACGCTCGTTTTACTTTGACCAATGATCAAATACAGTTGCAAGGTTTCAAGATAAGAATTCCCAAGCTTGGTTGGATTCGTCTGCGAGAACAATTGAGATTTCAAGGAAAGATCTTGTCAGCAACCATTAGCCGTAAAGCGGATCGGTGGTTTGTAAGTCTTAGCGTTGAAACAGATAATCAAGAGTCACTGAGCGAGAACCAAGCTATTGTTGGTCTTGATTTGGGCATCAATGCACTTGCAACGCTT
>NZ_JBHIOE010000079.1:0-851 GCF_042195335.1 Bartonella sp. CL25QHWL
CACTACCCTCTTTTTCACCACCTATCTTGATTACCTTCGTAGCATCATCCTGCTTAACAAGACTATCTCCTACAACTTTATTAATCTCATTCTTAAGCTCTTTATGAATATTCATGAATGAATCACCAACACCAGCAAAGGCAGACGCAACATCATCATAGCTCTGCTCTTCAACGGCACTGCCATCTTCTTTGACGATCTTAACTTTGAAGCTTGGAGCACTCCATTGACCTTCCTTATATTCAGCGCCACCACCTAAATAAGTTGCAACAGTCTTATTCGTCTCAAAAAGCTGTGAACCATTCACTGCATCACTTGAATCCGCAGAGATTGCACCATCTTCAAGAAACTTAATTTTGCTATTTTTTCTTTCCGATCCATCTCCATGCTTTGCTACAAAGGCTTTTTCCTTATCACTCCAAGATAAAGAATCCTGCGCTACTCCTTCAGAAACCTCTTTAATCCGTGCATTAACATTCTGAATATTCTCATCAAGCCCTGTAAACGCTGTATCTACACCACTAAAGGAAGCTTCTGTTACCTCACCTTCTGTAGAAACTTTAGATAATTTATAAGTCGGTCCTGTAAACGCACCATTATTAAACGCTGCATCACCGCCAAGAAACTTGGCTACATCTTGTGAGATCTTATTAAGCTGACCACCATTGATAACATCATGCGACTTTTCAGAAATTACACCATCTTTTACATTATGAAGTGCAACTGGTCCTTCATCCTTACCTTTACCTAAAGTCACACTCGTGTAATCAATGTCGCCATTATCACCATCTTTTTTATCGTAATGAACAACAGCTGAATCATCAGACTGAAGGCTGCTAGAAAGTTCCTTC
>NZ_JBHIOE010000080.1:0-826 GCF_042195335.1 Bartonella sp. CL25QHWL
CCGACATGTATTACTCGCCGTACTTTGTGTTCGGGTCACCCCTCGCCGTTTGACCAAGAATAACCGGGGAAGTTCGTTTTCACCCTCCTCTACTGTTTTTATTGTTTATCTTGCCATGATTTTCATGATTAGTGTACATTGAGGGCAATGTACTACTCTAAGTGGGGGGTGGTGTATTTTCTTGAATACTTGTTTCGTTCGTGAACCTAATTGAAGAAATTTTTGGATTGTTGCATGATTTTATTTTAAAAACCTAGGACGGCATGCTTTATAATGAGTGTATTCTAGCATAGAATCATGATAAACACCTAGCTAATTGCGACCCTGCACTCTTAAGTATTTCTTGTCATTCTTGGCATTTCCCTTGCACTTACCGCCTAAGTAGAGCCTTGGACACCTAGGTGAGGAAAGACAGCTACCTTCATGACCCTCTTAGATGCTAACCAATTCAAGTGGTTTCGTGCCTTGACATGTTAGACGTACTTCCTAATGGACTCTTAAGGACTTTCCTCTATGTTTTGTCTTTCAACACGGTCTTTAAAACGAAAAATATAAATGAAAAAGAAGACAAAGAAAAAGAAATAAAAAGGACAGTGCTCCTCTACCCTACTAGCGAAGTAACCTGGGGTTCTTGCTCCTAACCAGAGTGTTTCTCAAGCCAAAAGCTATGAAGGTATGAGCGCGTATATATGAATGTGCAAAGCTCCAGGTAATGTGGATTTGCAGTTCATGTTAGTCTCGAAAAAGAAGAAAAAGAAAAAAAATGTGTGTCGTTGGAACAAAATAAACTTTTATGACCGGTAGTTGTTCGATCAAAAGAGGAAGG
>NZ_JBHIOE010000081.1:0-807 GCF_042195335.1 Bartonella sp. CL25QHWL
TCAAACAACCTTTGCTGAAATCATGCAAAACCTTGGTTTAGAGAGAGGTATACAGGGGAGTAAAGCACAACACCAAGCCGTTAAACGGCATTACGGAATTATCGGAAAAGAAATCGAGTCATATATCGCCATTGATCCAGAAAAAATAGAACCAAAAAAGTTAAAACCAAGAGGATTTCTTGAGAAAATTGGATTAGCAACAGCATTTGAAACTTCCGAGTGTGTTGCTAGTCGATTAAGCAAAGAAGTAAACGAAAAATTTGCAAGTACAATCGCAATAGCCTCTAAAAGCCACGAAAATGCCCATAGAGCGACAAAGATGCAAAGAATGGTGGAATCCATAGGGAATAAATTAAAAGCGCTCCAAGAGCCATTTAAAGGGCTTAAAAACGATCAAATGAAAAAACTATTCGGTATTGCTGCATTGATGCGTCAAGAAAACGAACAAGAAAAATTGATCAAGCGTAGAGAACATTTTTTAAAAATGCGTGCAAAGAGACGTAAACGCAAGGGGGAAAAGGATAATGGTATTGGGGATTAGAGGGGTTTTTACCACCTTTATTTCATGATTTCGGAGCCGCGTGAGAAGGCTGAAACAATCCGTTTGGTTCTGGGTCAAGGTCGCCGTTAGGCGCCCCGTAGGGGTTGCCTTGACCCTAAGAACCTAGGATTGTTAGCCCTTCGATAAACGCGGGTCTGAGATCATGATTTTGGTGAGCGTACAGAGAGTTTGAGAGGCGGTAGCCTCTCATCAAAGAAAAAAAGTCTGCTTTAGCAGTCGTTTTAATCATCAAACATGTCTAGGGT
>NZ_JBHIOE010000082.1:0-792 GCF_042195335.1 Bartonella sp. CL25QHWL
GGTAAGACTCTTCTCAAAGATGTTGGTATTCCACGTGCAAGTTTTATTCCTCTTGGTAATCTTGGGGCTTTGGATGAAAAAGAAGGACAACCCTTTAAACTTGATCTCCCAAAAGCAAAGCAACTTTTAACAGAGGCAGGTTATCCAGATGGTTTTGAGGCCAGTATTTTTGCCGGTGCCTCTCCTTATCCTTTTGCTTTGCCTATTGCTCAGTCTCTCCAAGACAATGCAAAAAAGGTGGGGGTGCGTTTTAAAATTGAACGTTTCGTAGGCACGCAGTTATTTTCAAAACTATCTGCACGTACTTTTGATACGATTTTTTTCGGATGGAATAATGATTCTGCGGATCCCCATACAATGGCTTCACGCCTTATTTACAATCCTGATAATCGGTTTGAGGCTAAAAATACAGGCTATGCGAGTTGGTGCCATGGGTATTTGGATGAAACTATGAATCAAAAGGTTCAAGATGCATTGTTTCAAAAAGATCCAAAAAAACGGGCGCAAATGTATGCTGATTTGCAACGTGAATTTATGCAGAAAGGACCTTATGCTTTTATCTATCAGACGTATCACACGATAGCGATGACACCTGATGTTAAAAAATGGGTTTGGAATAGTGCACCACGTATTTTTTATAGTGCAATTGAAAAATAAGAAGGTATCAGGTTTATAAAATATAAAAAACATGATCATGATATATTTGATGTATTGCAAAGCTCTTTAACACTTTGCAATACGTTGAATTTTATCGGGAATGGATTTCTATGTTGTGTAGAGAATTTTATTTCA
>NZ_JBHIOE010000083.1:0-782 GCF_042195335.1 Bartonella sp. CL25QHWL
TACCTTTTGATATGATTCCCTTGAAAGCTTATCTTTCTTATAGAGCGATTCTGGTTCTTTGAGAAAAAAACTAGAAACGTCAATTGTTTTAGGTTCAGTTTTCTGACTATTTGTTATAGCTTGATAGGTTGTTTCTGTTTGCGAAAGTTGTTTTTTTTTCAACTCAAGCTGTTTTGTTAAGAGCTCAATAATTTCCTCTTTTTTTAATAGCTTAATAAGCTCCAGATATTCTGCTGGTGTAGCAGGTGATTTCGGTGAAGCAGGTGATTTCGATGGAGTACGTGGTAGTATAGCATATGTATGCCTGAATGAATCTAGATGAGCTTTACCACCATTCACTGCAGGAGCAGGTGAATTCGATGGAGTACGTGGTAGTATAGCATATGTATGCCTGAATGAATCTAGATGAGCTTTACCACCATTCACTGCAGGAGCAGGTGAATTCGATGGAGTACGTGGTTGTGTAAAATATGTCTTCCTGAGTGAATCTATATCACCAATATTCACTGAAGGAGCAGGTGGTGTCGCTGGAGTACGTGGTTGTAGAATATATGTCTTCCTGAATGGATCTATATGAGATCCATCAATATTCACTGCATGTGCCAAATTTATCATTCCCAAAAGGGTAATCATTCCTGTTATAATAAATCGCTTTTTCATCTGTCTCCTCGCTTAATTTCGGCAGGGATTGTTTTATTAATAGGCACACGGTTCCTATCATTTGGCTGTTTTAGCTTTGGTGCTAATGCACAAGCCGATAAAAGGTTTGCAATCAAAATTAC
>NZ_JBHIOE010000084.1:0-774 GCF_042195335.1 Bartonella sp. CL25QHWL
GCTAGACCAATAGCAGCAGCTTGTCTTGCTTCTTTCCGAACATCCTGAATAGCATAATTCAACGTCTCAAATTTCATATCCGTATAGGATTTCGACTCGTTAACAGCATCATTGACAAGACTACTAACTTTCTCATCCGTATACTTATTGGCATCTTCAAGAACTATCTTCATCTGCTCTTCAGTATAATCATGCAACTGACCGCCATTAACAGCTTGCTGAGAACCTGTTTCAATCTTGCCTGCCGCTACATTGTCTATCATAACAGGTTCGCTGTCATTGCCTCCTACTAACGTAATGCTATTGGTCTTTTTCCCATCACTATCTTTGTCATAGTTAACAACGCCATCCGTTACGGCTACTTCAATATCTTTCACATGTTGATCTATCGTATCTACTTTGTCTTCAACCTCTTTTACCCTCTCATTCGTGCTCCAAAGCTGACCACCATTAACAACTTCTTGCGAACCTTCTTCTATCTTACCATCCAATACATTCGTAATCTTACTCGACTTACCATCATGCTTCGCATCATACGCGCCTTCTTCTTCATTCCAATTCAAACCATTGCTCGCCACACTCTTCTCAACATCATGAATACGGTCGTTGATACTCGTCATACCATCACTGACACCATCAAAAGCTCCTGCTACATCATGATAAATCTTCTTTTCTGACGAACTACCATCAGAATTGAATTGTGCAACCTTGAATTCCGGAGCCCTCCATTCGCCACCTTCATAGCTAGCTCCTCCTCCTAAATACATCGCTAGC
>NZ_JBHIOE010000085.1:0-774 GCF_042195335.1 Bartonella sp. CL25QHWL
ATAATGGATTTAAATGATGCATACTTTTCGAGAAATCTTTAGGTGTTTGATGCCAAAACTTGCCTAGGGTCATGTGTGACCTATGGATGATCTAAACACTCAAGGATCTTTGAATGTTTGATGTATGATACTATGATAGAGGTATATGGAATTGGAGTATAGCTTGATTTGTAAATATATCGATGGGATGTATGTTACCGACTATAATTATTGTTGAGCTGAAATCCATGGTTTGATATGATTATATTGTTACAAGTGGAAATTCTTTAGAGGAACAATGATGGATAACATGAGTGGTATATGCTAAATTGGATTGAATTTTGAAAGTGAATTTGAAGGATTTTGTAAATTGTCCGATATAACGCCAATAAGGAAATGGAAGTTGAATCTCGATAGCTTTGATATGGAAATTGTTACAAGTGAGGTTAATATTGGTGTTTTGAGAGTAATGACACTTTGTTGAGGAATTTGCGAAGGGTTATAGGTTTGTGTTTGTGGCTAGTCGATGATGTGTAAATCTTGGAAGCATGTTAAAGATCTTTAATGATTGACTTGGTGGATGTCTTGGCACACATAGGTGTATGTGATGGCTTGAATACTTTCACCATGATCAGTGTGACTTTAGTTTGTAAATTGGTTTATTTGGAAATCATCTCTATATGGGTGAATTAACTTGTATTTAGCAATTGAGGATTGAGGTTGAATCGCGTGCGTTGTTGAGGATCTCTAAGAAATCCTTTTAGCAATGGTGAAGAGTTGCAAAGATGATAAAGA
>NZ_JBHIOE010000086.1:0-746 GCF_042195335.1 Bartonella sp. CL25QHWL
CATCTTGTTTAATAAAACTACTGGCTGCTACTTGTTCTTTTATTTCCTTCAGTTGTGCAAAATTCACCGCATCGGTGCTTTCAGTACCCGTTGCCACTCCAGTTATCTTTTTACCTCCAGCATCAATACCTCCGGTGGTTATTTTCGGACCATTGGCAATCACTAAGCCTGTTGCGTCTAGGGTATTGCTTCCTGCAGTTACTTTATTGACTGCGATTTCCTTAGCTAGATCAAATTTTATATTATTGTCATCTTTGCCTTTGCTAATTTGAAGATTTTTACTTGCCGCTAATAAATCGATCTTGCTCTCTATACCAATAGTTGTAGCATCTGCACCACCAACAGACAGCTGCCAACCTTTATCTACGTAATTTTGTAATGACTTTATCTGCGCAACATTAGCAGCATCAGTCAGTTCAGAACCAGCTGCTACCCCTATAATTTGTCGCGTTTTCTTCTCGCTGACATCACCAACACTCACAGCACCATAACCACTCTTCCATTGAGCGTCAGCACCTGTTGCATTCGCTTTCTTATAAGGAGAATAGCCAGAAACACCACTAGCCCTATCGGCTACAGTATCTGCACCTAGAGCAACACTGGACAACGTTTCCGCTCTTGACCGTCCACCAATAACGGTAGTACCAGCACTGTTGACTTGCGTGTTGTTGCCAACAATAGTAACAGCCTCAAACAGGTTATTTTGTGAATGTACCTGTATGTTGTTACCAATAGCAATAATATTA
>NZ_JBHIOE010000087.1:0-742 GCF_042195335.1 Bartonella sp. CL25QHWL
CAGAATCATTATTCCATCCGATAAAAGCCGTATCAAAAGCCCGTGCATTCACTTTTGAAAACAACTGTGTACCTGCTACACGTTCAATTTTAAGACGCACGCCCGCCTGTGCAGCACTATCTTGAAGTGACTGAGCAAGTAACAAAGTATAAGGAGCATTTGAGACAATAAAATTTGCTTCAAATCCGTTCGGATAACCGGCCTCTGCTAAAAGCTGTTTTGCTTTTTGAATATCAAGCTTAAAGGGTTGCCCCTCTTTTTCATCTAAAGCCCCAAAATTACCAAGAGGAATAAAACTGGCCCGTGGAACACCAATCCCTTTAAGAAGCTTCTTGCCAAGACCTTCATAATCTATAAGATAACGCATCGCCAAGCGTACTTTTTCCTTAGCAAAAATGGGATTTGTCATATTGAATCCCCAGTACATCATGGATGGTTCTAACACTTCCTTGATTTTAACATCTGTTGTTTTTTGCAGATCTGCAAGATCTTCAGGTGTCAAATTACGAGCAACATCAATATCATGTTTTTGCAACAACAAGCGTTGTGTTCCGGGCTCTGCAACATGGCGAATTAAAATCTGCTTCAGTTTAGGCGCTTGTCCCCAATAGTGAGAGCTTGCACGCAACAAAAGAGCTTCTCCAGGGCGCCAACTTTTTAACTGATAAGGACCAACACAAGCAGCATGACTCTTCAAATACTGATTTCCCAAATCACCATCTTTTTCGTGTTTCATAATCGT
>NZ_JBHIOE010000088.1:0-742 GCF_042195335.1 Bartonella sp. CL25QHWL
CAAGAGGTGGAGAGTTGGCGCAAGGACACTACAAGGGAGGTTATCTTGAGTATTGAAGCAGGTTCTCTCTCTCTCTTTCTTTGTTCTTTCATTTGCCTTACCTTGTGTACCTGCCCTCAGTGGCTAACTGGCTATAGTGCCTTGGTTGTGGGCAATCGTCAGACTGTATTGCTTATAAACTCATTGTAATTGATTATGGAGTTCTAATTGATGTTTGTGTTTAATCTTGTATTGCATAACTGTAGTGTGTTTGGAGTGCATAGTTGTTAGGTTGTCCTAGCAAAACTGTGGTGTATCTACGAACACATAGATGCAATATTGCTATTGAGCACACACGAAAATCATTGGAATGTACCAAGGTAGTCAACTAGGATGAGATAGTGTGCACGAGTCATTGTAAACTTCCGAAAGGGATTTACTCTTGTGATTGCTGAGTACTTAGTTCTAATCTCCTCCATCACCTTCATTACCATCTTTCATTCATTGTTGTTATGATCCAATACTTCTTCTATTTGTTTCACTAGACATCAAAGGATCGATTAGTATTTTAAGTACAGTTTCCTGAGGTTCGACAACCCTGCTCTTCATTGAGCACCACTGTATTACTTGTGTGCGACCCGTACACTTGCGGAGAACACATCAATAAACACTCAAAAGTTTTAAAAGAGTAGCAATCTAACTTTTGGTTGAATAACATTTGGAAAGCAGAACAATAATCTAAAAGTAAGGCCAATAGGAAATT
>NZ_JBHIOE010000089.1:0-733 GCF_042195335.1 Bartonella sp. CL25QHWL
GTATAATTCCGCCTTTACCCTCTCGCTTTTCAAAGGGGTAAGTCCATTTATAAACAGCAGACACATGGCATTGAGAAATCAACGACACACGTTTTGCACCACCTAAATATTTTATAATCATAACTGCTGGAGTAATCATGTAATCCAAAATTTCTGTCATATATTTACGTATTACGCAAATATAAGCAAAATTTTCGTAATACGCAATATTGATTATTTAATAATTTTAAGAGAGAAAAATAAAATGGATTTTCAAAAGCTAATAAAAATGTGGATTAATGAAAAATTAAATGAAATGGGGCATGGAAGCCGTAAGGCTTTAGGGCAACATTTAGGATTGAGTCCATCATCTATTACGCGCTTATTATCGATTGATGACTCTGACTCTAAAGCCTACCGTGATATCACCGCAGAAGAGCTAGTGAAGCTACACAGTTTCTTTAAGGAGTATCCTCCGTATCCGGCTTTAAGCAAGATAGATCAAGATTTTTATGATCTATATTCGTCTTGCAATGAAGAAGAACGGAGGGCAGTTTTAGCGTTTCTTCATACTTTAATCGAATCAAAAAAGCGATAACTGCTGTTTTTTCTTCATTTGACAATTGTAAAAATTTTCTTTTGGCAGTCTTATAACCTTTCATAAAATCTCCAAATATCTATAAAAACACACTAATCTTTAGATGAATACTCATAAAATAATTTTCGTTATACGGTATTTTTATGTTGACATTAC
>NZ_JBHIOE010000090.1:0-718 GCF_042195335.1 Bartonella sp. CL25QHWL
TTTTATAATCCTATATTTTCTCTATGGTCTGCGAGTTGATTGACGCCATTGAATTTTCTCACCAAGTTGAGGACATCTATCTCAACGATTTCAACGTCCTTCTGGACATATTTGAAATACTGCAATGTGAAGGTAGTTGTGGATGTTGCTTTGCTGCCCGGTTGCCATTCTGCCATTTCAAAGCCTTTGCATAGTCCTCTCATGGTAATGACAACACCTTCTGCTGGTGTGCCTTGCGCTTGCATTGAACTTCGTAATGAGATATCGACATCTGTGCGCCCCAACAGTGCCATCA
This sequence comes from Bartonella sp. CL25QHWL, assembly GCF_042195335.1. NCBI lineage: Bacteria > Pseudomonadati > Pseudomonadota > Alphaproteobacteria > Hyphomicrobiales > Bartonellaceae > Bartonella > Bartonella sp. CL25QHWL. Next base: position 296 of record NZ_JBHIOE010000090.1, read on the forward strand.
ATTCTGGAGAGCAATCAGAAATGGTCATGCTAAGTGTGAGGGTTTCAAGACCAAGGTCAACTTCAATAGAGCTATCCATGCCTCCGCCACGATAACTTTCAACAACCAAACTCAAATTCGGTAATGTTACGCTTTCACATTTTGCTTGATAGGGAATGCCGTCGACAAAAATGTTAAAATATTTCAAAACTCTTGGTAAAACGGGGATAGCCATTAAAAAATCTCCTCTAAATAATCATTCACAATGCGTGAACGGAATGTGATGTGTTCTGCTGGTGTTGTGGGGGTGAATTCGACATTGAAATAGACTCTGCCGCCTTCAATGGCGCTTGCTGTATTCAACTCTAGATCAGGCGTACAACGCCCACCAAGAATGGCGCCTTGTGCTTTTAAATCACGCAAATAGGCATTGACGCTTTCACT
>NZ_JBHIOE010000091.1:0-711 GCF_042195335.1 Bartonella sp. CL25QHWL
ATTGAGGTATTAAATCTTATTATGTTCAAGCTAATTTTTTTAAAATTTACTTCAATATATTAACATTTAACTAATAATTTTTTCTTAAAAGTTTAGACCAAATTCACATTTGAGTTGTTTCATTCACATGAGAATGATGAGTCTTTGATAAGTGCTTGAAATACACTAATTAGACATATTATTTACTTACAAATGAATATCATCTTTACCAGATTTTATCACTAAAATATGTGTTTTTGTGTTCTTTTGTGCATATAGGGTTGTGGAGAAGAGTTAGAGAGAAGATGAGCAAAAATAGATAGTGTCCGGGTTTTGTGAGAAGTTTCTTGGACCAAGTAAGATCAAGGCTAGAGTCTAGACTTGTGGGTGTGTGCCAACCTCCAATGTGCTCAACATATTTCACAACTTGGAGGGGCACAAAGGCAGTCACACTCATAAAGTCTAGCTCGAGTAAGTTTGAAGAAGCTTCGACAATGAACTCTAAACGATGAAACGACGCGATCTACCACTCGTCGTGTCCCCGACAAAGTGACCTCAATGAAGACGGAGGTTTTCGGGAGCATTTGGGCGTGGTACTGTAGCAAAACATGTAGCATTTACTGTTCACTGCGCGCCAAAATTGAATTTCCAGAAAATCCACATGGGCGTGTGGATGCCCGAAAATCAGCCTATTTAAGTCCGATTTCAGATTTTTCAAAGGGACTTTTTCTA
>NZ_JBHIOE010000092.1:0-261 GCF_042195335.1 Bartonella sp. CL25QHWL
CATTAAATCCATAATGCACATTCTCGATATCTATCATCCGATCTTCAAAAGAGATTGTCCTTGCTGTATATCCGCAAGCTTGAATGAAAAACATCAAGCTTAAGCGATCTGCATACCAATCAACTAAGCCATCTTTTGCTTCGTCACGCAAATCAAACGTTGTACGTTGTTGCGCTATACTACCTTCATTTTCTACACGAACTGCATGCGAAAGTTCGTCAATATATAGTCTGTCATGAAGGAATTGTAATGCCTCTTCAT
>NZ_JBHIOE010000092.1:337-703 GCF_042195335.1 Bartonella sp. CL25QHWL
CCCTCTGCCCTTCTGTGTTTCGGTTTTAAGTTGAATAATGCTGTTTGAACCCCTGCCTATAAGGGGGGCAATAGGTATCGCCTTTGAAACTTCTGTATTTAATAATTTTGACCACGTGCTTATCGCATGAGGATCATCTGCTCTAACTGTTGTTAATGCCATTGATTTTACCTTTCTTTGCTGTAAAAAAAACCGGCTTAAAAGCCGGACCATAACCCTGCATAAAACAGGCTAATTTCTATAAAAATGCACTCTTAATACCCGTTACCAGCACCATGCAATTGCCGAAAAATTGCTTTATTTTTCGGATTTGATATCCAAGCGTCAAATTCTTCTTCTGACATCCTATCAATGCTTGCTAAAGTG
>NZ_JBHIOE010000093.1:0-699 GCF_042195335.1 Bartonella sp. CL25QHWL
ATTTCACTGAAGACTACACGGTCATGACACGCCCGTGTCGTGACCGTGTCGGGCGCCGAATCAGCCTTTTTAACTCCAGAAATTAGGGTTCTATTTCATCTTTTGTTCGGGGATTTTTTTCTCCACCGGGAGGACGTTGATGAGATCGAAGATCAAGCTTCACCAAACCACCTAAGGAGATCAAGGATGAGTAGGAGGTATAGCAAGAGGTGGAGAGTTGGCGCAAGGACACTACAAGGGAGACTTCTTGAAGATTGAAGGGGGTTCTTTCTCTCTTCCTTTGTTCTTTCATTCGTCTTTCCTTGTGTACCTGCCCTAAAAGGCTAACTGGCCATAGTGCCTTGGTTATGAGCACTTGTGGAATCTATTCTTATACACTCTTTATCAATCAACTATGGAGTTCTAATTGATACTTGTGTTAATCTTGTGTTTGCATAACTCGATGTGTTTGATCCACACGGTTGTTAGGGTAAAACTCGATGTGTATTTGAGAACTCATAGATGCAACATTGCTTGTGAGCACACACTTGGATCATTGGAATGTATCTGGTAGGCACTTAGGGCAAGATAGCATGCAATAGTCTTTAGGGATCACCCCGGGGCATTACTCTCATACTGCTGAAACACTCGATCATAATCTTCCTACCTTCTACACCATTTTATCTTTCCTTTACTGTTTTGCAATTCAACTCTTACTCA
>NZ_JBHIOE010000094.1:0-691 GCF_042195335.1 Bartonella sp. CL25QHWL
TTCCAAATGTTGAAGATTACACGCCTTTCACTCCAGAAACTCATCGAAGACAACACGGTCGATGACACGCCCGTGTTGAGGCCGTGTCGGGCGCCGATTCAGCCTTTTCAACTCCTGAAGTTAGGGTTTTGAACTCATCTTTGTTTGGGGATTCTCTTCTCCACCGGGAGTACTTTGATGAGATCAGAGATCAAGCATTTCCACACCGCCTAAGGAGATCTAGGACGAGTAGGAGGCACCGCAAGGGGTGGAGTTGGCGCAAGGACACTGCAAGAAAGAGTGGTTTTAGAGCTTGGAGGGAGTTCTTTCTCATCTTCTTGTTCTTTCTTCATTCTTCTCTTGTGTACCTTCCCTCAGGGGTCAACTGGCCATAGTGCCTTTGTTTATGAACATTGTGAAGTCTATGCTTATACACTCTTGCTATTCAACTATGGAGGCCTAATTGTTGCTTGTGTTAAACATTGTGTTGCATAACTGTAGTGTGTTCTTCATTCGCATGTTTGTTAGGGTGACAGTCTAGCAATTTATCTTGCAATCTTGAATGCATAGATGCAACATAGCTTTTGAGCACACACATTGTGACTTAGGATGAACCGAGGTAGTGTGAGGGGGCACTGAGATAGCGTTCAGGGACCAGTGCAAATCTACAAAGGGATTTACTCTTGCACTGCCGATTCCTCCATCCTTATCT
>NZ_JBHIOE010000095.1:0-687 GCF_042195335.1 Bartonella sp. CL25QHWL
AGAGGTTGATCCGCCATGATTTCAGGGCGTCCCTCAAGGGTCAAAGAACCACTGCCTACAGCACGACACAACCTGTCCGACTCGGAAGCAGCAGCAGCTCGTGCTTCCTCCTCACAAGTGCAACAAGTCCGCAAACGCCGCACGGGACCGCTAAACCCTGTCTGATGTTTGACTTGGCATTGCTGCCCTTTTGAGCGATCAAAATAAGAAGCTTCAATGGTGCCATATTGCGTACGTGGCTCTAGGGTAAATTCCCAGTTGGAACAGTCGTACTTATGGATTGCTAATGCTGGTAAATTATCTCCGCTTAAAAACAAAAACTTATTGTCTTTGATTAAAAAACGTGCCCGCATGCGATCGGCAAGGCGGGTTAAAAAATCAACCGCCGATTGATCTGTACGAATCACATAAGGCAAAGTTTGTTGAGTGAACTGAGGACTGACCTTTGCTTGATAGCCATGACGTTTGGCAAGTGTCTCAACAATCTCACCAACAGTTTTGTGATCAAAATGCTCACTCACCTGTTCTTTGAGCTCTTTACGCATCGAGGCACTTTTGCCACAAAGGCGCAAAATCTCTCCATCACTGCCACCACAACTTACAACCGACTCGACAACAAAACGCCCCATAAAGGCACTGATGCTGTTCTCATAGCCAAAAATCACTTGCAGAGTGCTGTTGCTTGAG
>NZ_JBHIOE010000096.1:0-684 GCF_042195335.1 Bartonella sp. CL25QHWL
ACCGTCTACAAACAGATCACATATCCGATATGCTGCGTGTTAGGAAGGCTTTGCTCAATAATACAGAATTTGCCTCCGCGATGTATGGAAGCAATGAAGGTGGTGGGATTCAAGGCAAAAAAGCACCTTCACCAAAACATTCTGGAGGTTATAAGAATACGGCAAATATACGGATGGTTTCGCATATCGGTTGTGAAGATGGTTGCGGTTATGTTTGGCAATTTGTGAAAGATGTTTGTTTCATGCAAACGGTAACTGGAACCTCACCAAATGTACAGTTTAAAAAAGATATGTATGCATTGTTGGCTGGTGGAGACTGGTCAGATACTACGAATATCAATCCACATCTGCGTGCAATCATTATACGGAATGCCATTTATGAATCGGCTGGCGCCCGTGGCTGTAGTTATCCACGGCATTTTATTTAGGAGGGGTAGATGATAGATTATCCAGAGCATTTAAATAGCAAAGAAGATTATATGAATATGCTTTCCTTTGATAAGGCTGAAACGGTAAGAAGGCTAGAGATGCTTTTATCAACGCGTTTTTATTGTGTTTTTGTCAAAGAGCTTGGAAAGGGAGAAGAGGGGATTGAAGATGATAGGCATAGGATTTGTGTAGAAACAGAAATTCCGGTTGATTTAGACGGTCCTTCTGTAGAAAAGCGTTATCAATATGAATTAC
>NZ_JBHIOE010000097.1:0-682 GCF_042195335.1 Bartonella sp. CL25QHWL
CTATCGCCTCGCGCGTAGGAGAAGCCAGAGCACTCACGATCCCAGCACCTCTCAGGACTCTGAGACTGGCTCTGGTTCTGATTCAGAGTCTTCTCCCGAGCCTGATGCATCACCCAGCGGGAGTACACCGTCTCTGGAGACTAGTTTTGCAGAGTTCCGCGTTGAGGTACGCCAGCAGTTGCAGTCCCTGGCCACATCACAGAGGGAGCTGGCCACGTCACAGAGGGAGTTGGCCGTATCTCAGAGCCGTATTGAGAGCAGCGTGACTGAGATCTTGTCATATCTGCGCAGCTCATCCACATCAGCCGGCACTTCCGCCGCTGCTACCGCACCACTTAGACAGTCACCACCACCAGACTTCTAGACCCACAGCACTGTTTCTTTTTAGTTACTGTTGTTTTGTTTTTTTTGTTATTTTTGCTAGACTTGTGTGCTAGTACTTTGTACTTTGCAGTTAGTCAGGGTTCTGGCCCTCCTAAACTTTCTTTTGCTTGTTTTAGTCTTGACTCACTCGTCTCTCCCTCTATTTATTTTATTTTCTGGGTTGTGATATGTTTTCCTTGTACTTACAGGACTTATCATTCTCGAGGCTTCACACCCTTTGCGCCTCGCGACTTGCCCCGTTTCTATCATATGGCGTTCATCTCATCGCCTATTTGGGGAAGTCTCTTTACCTCATCCC
>NZ_JBHIOE010000098.1:0-661 GCF_042195335.1 Bartonella sp. CL25QHWL
ATTCTACATAACCAATATTATCAACTACAGCGCGAAATGCCGCTCCAGCCTCAATGGGTTGCAACTGCATATTATCACCAACTAAAACAATTTTTGCGCCTGCTTTTTCAACTTTTTGGACAAAATGCGAAAGTTGTTTTGAAGAAACCATTCCAGCTTCATCAATGACAAAAACATCACCAACCCGTAATTCATCTTTTTTATTTTTCCACGCTAATTCCCACGCAGCAAGAGTTTTACTTTTTATCTTTGAAGATTCTTCAAGACCTTCCGCAGCCTTCCCCGCAAGAGCTGCTCCAAATACACGCTTCCCACTATTAACCCACGCAATATTTGCGGCTTCCAATAGAGTGGATTTTCCAGCACCTGCATAACCAACAACCGCCGCAATACCTTTATCATCTGTAATATGTTGAACGGCTAATTTTTGTTCTTCTGAAAATTTAAATCTATCACTTTTATCTTTATTCTCAACAGACTTTATTGCCTCTAAAACCTGTCTATCTTTTACACCGTGTCCTGTCGTTTGAGACAACGAAACAACACTCCGCTCCATATCATATTCGGTTTTTAATATTTCCTTTGTGGAGTAAATAACTTTATAAGGATTGGAATGATCTTTAATTTTAATCAGGTTATTGCTTTGTTCTAAGCGCACCAT
>NZ_JBHIOE010000099.1:0-644 GCF_042195335.1 Bartonella sp. CL25QHWL
AAACTCTTCAGAAAAAATCAGAAACTTAAACAAAACATTCAGAGCCTCTATATACAATGGAAATATGACTAGAGATCCATGAAAACACACTCGAACGACCCAAAACTTCGTCAATCATCAATAGGTACACGAAAAATATCAAGATCCACAAGAAAAATCATAGCACATGCATAATCATGATAGAACATCGAAACTAAGACTTTTATTCAACCTAAATCTAAACTAAGTCCTAGAAAAATAGTAAAAGCTTGGGTTGCCTCCCAAGAGCGCTTGTTTAGCGTCACGAGGTTGACGTTCACGTGTCTCTTCAACTCATGGTGGTGCAAAGGAGAAAGTTTTACCTGAAGTGGCTATTGTCGCAAATGATGATCCACCCGGTAAATTCAATGAAAGGAGAGAGTCAATGTTATCCATACCTAGGTCGATGAAGCAAGCAGTGTGTACCTCGTCATTAGATTTCTTGCTCGCCTTGCTGACCTTAGTGCCTAGCTTTTTCCATGCTCTCTTCCATGATCTTTCTCCTTTGTTCTTTCTTTGCGCCTTGTCTGGTTGCAGTGTAGGAACGTCGTCCTGTGGCGTCATTGGTGCTTCATCTACCTCAACATAAGTACCTCTTACACACAATCCTCAGCCTGTAACTCCGT
>NZ_JBHIOE010000100.1:0-630 GCF_042195335.1 Bartonella sp. CL25QHWL
TTCCGTCGCATCAAAAGAACAAGGCGCCGCCATAAGAAGCAACCTCAAGCCATGGGGAACATGCACACCAAAGAAGAGCACTCTATTCCTTCAGTTGGTAACATGTTTCAACAATTTTCCTTGAGCATGAAACATTTTTGTCCATCATGTGTGCAGGTTGCAAAGAATGAAATTCTTCATTTACATGAGCCACCATGAGGTAAGGTCAGGTACGTCAAGCTTAGTGACGTTAAACAAGCGCTTCTTGGGAGGCAACCCAAGTCTTTAAATTCTTTGCATTTACTTTTCCGTATTTCTTATAGTTGTTGTGTGTGATTTTTCGTATTTTTCTTGTGTTTGTGGGTTTTGTTTGTCACTTTTGTATTGTTGGTGTTGTGTTGATTTAGCCGTTTCCCGTATTTTATTTCACCATGTTGCACCTCTATTTTTATGTCTCTTCTATTTTTCCTAGATAGTAGGTGTTTCATAGTCCATGATTCTATCACTTGTGGGTATTTTCGGCTTCGTTTTCGCAAGTTTTAAGAGTGCTAGGATGTCTATGCTGAAGTTTCGGGCTGATTTTTCACTAGTTTTGAGTGTGGAGGGTTTCCAGATGGTTGTGCGGGGTGCCGTGCGGCCGCATAGGCCATT
>NZ_JBHIOE010000101.1:0-626 GCF_042195335.1 Bartonella sp. CL25QHWL
TTCCACTTCATCCTCACTTTGGTGCCCTAGCTTGAGGTAAGCTCCATAACTCTCCATTTCTTGGGTTTTTGTTTGGGTTTTTGGGCTGAAATTCTTGGGAATATTGTTGTTAATGCGTCTTGTGAATGTTTGCCTGGATTCTAAAGCGTTGTAAACTTGGTTTGCTACTTTTACAAGAAGAGACTCTTGCAAAAGTTTCCCGGTTTTACTGTAGCAAACCCTAGAAATTCAGCATTTTATTTTAAATTATCATTTTTAACCCAAATTTCGGCTTTTGATGGTTGTTGTCGCCTTGTAGGTATGCCGCCCAAACCTAGAGCCGGCAAGCGAGTTCGGCGTGTCTCTCCACCGCCCATTCGCGAGCTTACCTTCAAGCATGAAGTCCACAAGGCGCGATTCGCGTTATTGTCTCAACGGGAATTCGGCACCGTCAGGACAATCGATTGAGAAACCTTGAGAACTTTGGGCATTGCCAGTACCGTCCGGGATCTTATCTCGCATGACGGGTGGGACACCGTACTTCATATTGATGAACCCACCTATCGCGAGCTTACTTTGGAGGTACTGAGTACATTTGAGCTTCAGGGCTATCACTATTCCACGCGACGATCAGAGTCTATCTCCTT
>NZ_JBHIOE010000102.1:0-611 GCF_042195335.1 Bartonella sp. CL25QHWL
GTTTCCATTGTCTTCTTGTAAGCAACCGTGAAAAATTGGGACTTCAATCGGGGTCGAATCGGGTACCATTCGATTCATGGCCAGAATCGGCTAACACTTGACAACCACAAGCCCGTCTCTTTTACGTAGGTATTCGAACCACTCCCAAGAACAAAGTCTTACATTCGGCTATCCTGTAACGCAATTCGTCGCGAGGTGTCTCTGTGAGTCTAATGCCTTCATCCATCTCACTCTCCCGTGAGTCTGGTGCTATCGTCTGTCTCGCACAACCAGGAATGACCTATTGTGGACATTACATATGCAACATCCCACTTCTGATATGTAAGCAACCGTGAAAAATTGGAAATTCGAACCGGGTACCATTCGATTCAGGACCCAGAATCGCTAACACCTGTCCATCTAGCCAGCCCCTTTCAGGTATTCTAACCACTCTTAAGAACCGAGTTTTACAATTGCAGCAAGCAGGGAAGGAGATGCAGGCGATACCACCAAAACATTGCTGGTTCTCCAATTCAAGCGGGTCTTTCAAGAGTTTCTCCGGCTTTCCACTCTGTTTTCCGGCAATCGCATAACTCAATTTCTTCGTTTTACTTTGGGTGCAGCAAGAATTA
>NZ_JBHIOE010000103.1:0-264 GCF_042195335.1 Bartonella sp. CL25QHWL
ATAGAGGATGGTGAATTAAAAATTGTTGAGGTAAAAACGGGTAATGCTGGTCTAACCGAAAACCAAAAGATTTTGGAAAAGGAGTATAAAACAGGAGATGCGCAACCCACAGGAGATGTTGTTTTAAAATTCCTTGAGAAAAACAAAGAAAAGCTAAATAAATATCAAGAAGAACTCAGCGATTTTAAGAGAGATTATAAAGGAAGTGCAGAAAAATTTGAGGAAGCATTAGATGATTTTAAGAAAAATTGGCCTAAAGAACAA
>NZ_JBHIOE010000103.1:325-599 GCF_042195335.1 Bartonella sp. CL25QHWL
ATCCGGGCCGTTTAACAGAGCTTCTTGCACAAGGAAAGTGAGTCATGATGCAAACCAAAGATGTCACAGAGATTTTAAAAAGACTGGGCTGGGAGCCTTATCGTGATAACGTGGGTGATACTTTTGGCCAGTATCATCTTCCCTATCGCATTATTGGCATTGGCTCTGGTGTAAAAAATTATGGAGAGAGAGGCAAAGAGTTTTTGCTTTCGGCTGATCTCACCACCGCTGCTTATTGTCTTGCTAGGGAATATTCTAGAGGTGAAAAATCACA
>NZ_JBHIOE010000104.1:0-591 GCF_042195335.1 Bartonella sp. CL25QHWL
GCGAAATCGCGTAAGTTGCTACAGTGCACTGGACAAAGTGTCATACGGTCTGTAATACGCCCGCATGGTAACCCGCATGAGCTTCCAGACTTAGCCAATTCTTCTACTCTCCGTGCTACAGGAATGTTACAGTACCGGTACAGTATCCCCGGCTCAGAAACAGTGCTTTCGATGCTCATTTCTTCTCTGATTCTGTTAACGAGCTCTCTAGGGCCTCATTTGTACCTGTAACACGAAAGGAACCAATTTAGACCAAAAACGGGCGTCAACTCATATAAAAATACGAAATACATACGCCCGAATACATAAAGAATACGTACATTTAGGCGTTTATCACAAAGACAGTCGCACTTGCAAAGTCTAACTCGAGTTAATTTGAAGAAGATTCGACAAAGGAATTTTAAACGACGAAATAACGCAATCTATCACTCGTCGTGTGCCCGACGGGTGGCCTCGATGAAGAAGGAGACTCTCAGAAGCTGTTCGGCGCGAAAACGGAGTAAATCGGAGTACTGCAGACTTAAGAATAGCTTTCCAGAGAACCCACACGGGCGTGTGAAAAGCACTGTAGCACTACTGTAGCAAAATCAC
>NZ_JBHIOE010000105.1:0-589 GCF_042195335.1 Bartonella sp. CL25QHWL
AAAAGAACGTCGTAGCTTGAACCGTTCGCGAGATATTTAGCCGCCATTTTGAAAATTTTCCAAACGCCATAACTCGGCAACCATAATAGCTAGCGCCATTTTGTAAAATTTGCCTTGTAGTGCTCTCGAAGACGAACATTTTGACACCAAAAAGAACGTCGTAGCTTGAACCGTTCGCGAGATATTCCTTGTAGTCCATTACAAATACTACATTCAAGATTTCTTCCGCACCGAATCCGCCTGGAGGAAATCAACAGGAGTCTGACGGCCAAACGGTGATTAAACCGGTCTCACATTGTAGAGCAATTTATTGTCTATCGTTTCCACAGGTTTTCCTGTTACGTTTGTAACCCATGGCGATTTCCCATCAGAGTGCAGCGTACTGTCTCACGGCAATTGGCAGCTTCGCAGGATGCTCGGAAGCAATCCCAATCCAGGACATCAGAGCTTCTACAGTTGCAGCTGCAGAAGTTCTATTCGGTAACCGGATTGCACGTTTCAGTGACCCGGCTGTAATCATCACGAACAGAGACCGCCAATTCGAAGCCGTCCCGTTTCAACGGCTTTCTCAGTTCCTACCGATCACACA
>NZ_JBHIOE010000106.1:0-582 GCF_042195335.1 Bartonella sp. CL25QHWL
GTCGTAATCGAGTTTCATATCGCTCAAATAGTTTGCAAAGATATTCATCATCAGATTAAATACAGTGGCTAAGAGTAGAAAGAGGATTATATAATTGACGACTTGGATTATCCATTGTTCGAAAAGGCGATGAGTTGGTTGCCAGAGCAAAGCAACGATGAAGAGAGGTCCCCATCCTACGAGAAGCGTAATAGCGATTTTTGTTAGGAGCACGAGACCACCACCGATTGCGACTACGAGGCTTGTTGCCAGCAAGATGATGATGCCTAAGAGACTGTAAAGCAGACCATTGCCTTCGAAGAAGACGGTTTCTTGGAAAAGACGTCCTGCATATTGAAATCCTTTGGTTGCTGCTGTATCAAGTAAATTCATTAATTGTGTATCATTGAGTGGATCTGTTAAGAGCGCTTTTGATAACTCATAGGGCATTTGTGTTATCAAACTCGCAATTTCATTTTGATAAAGTCCTGTGGTAAGAGCTATTGAAGTAATAATACTTATCCGTAGGAAACGATTTACAAATCCGGAGAGAGGCATATCTATAGCGCCCCGAATGATGAGCCAACCATAGATGATGAAAGC
>NZ_JBHIOE010000107.1:0-579 GCF_042195335.1 Bartonella sp. CL25QHWL
ATTATGCTATTCAGGATGTTCGGAAAGAAGCAAGACAAGCTGCTGCTATTGGTCTAGCGGTGTCCAACTTACGTTACAATGATGCACCAGGAAAGTTAAGTGTTGCACTTGGTAGTGGTATATGGCTCAATCAGTCCGCATTTGCTCTTGGTGCTGGTTATACATCTGAAGATGGAAATATTCGCTCTAGTCTATCTGTGACAAGTGCCGGAGGGCGCTGGGGTGTAGGTGTAGGATTAAGCTTAACTCTAAATTAATAAAATTCACTACGATTATTTTCAAAAATGCTCCTGTCTATACAAGACAGGGGCGAAAAGGGTTGTACGATTAAAAGAACGGCACCCACAAATAACAGTGCCAGCATTAATGTTGAAAATAAAGAAAGAGAAAAGGTGTGAAGAGTGGTGTGTTTTACGCAAATTTGACAGAAGTCGTGGAGGGGGCTGGTTGGTGGTTGTTACATGACAGTGAGCAGCAGATTAAGACAGTTTTTGATGATGCGAAAAAATATACGGATAGTCGGGTGGATAATATTGTTATTAATGCCATTGATGATGCTGTTGATCGGTCTGACCGATA
>NZ_JBHIOE010000108.1:0-573 GCF_042195335.1 Bartonella sp. CL25QHWL
GCGGGTACCTCCTGCACTTCTAGAAATCATGCCGAACTGATTTATTTTGATGTTTTCTTGCAGGTATGGCACCTAGAACTAAGAAAGTAGCCCACAAACGCCCTCGCCAAGACAGGGACACCACTCCAGCACCTGATCTCGAGTTTACTGACAACACTCATCAGCATAGATTTGAGCGTCTCTCAAATCTCAAGTTTGGGCAATCACGTTATATTTGTTGGGAGACACTCGATGCTATTGGCCTCACCGATGAGGTTAGAGGATTGGTACAGGTTGGAGGTTGGGAGCGACTTCTTTCCATTCATGACGCTGTCCGGCGGGATATTACTTTGGAGGTTCTGACGACGTTTACCTATAGCCGTGAGCGGCCCGATGCGAGTTTTGATACAGAGAACGTCGTTCGATTCAGAGTGCTTGGGGTTTTCCATGGGATGTCACTGACTCAGTTCGCGATGACATTAGGGCTCTATGATCAGGACTTCATCGACTCACCCGACTACCAGGAGTTGTGGACTGATTTCCCTCCTGGCGTCACCCCGGGCCAGATTTACCATGACTTATGCGGTGACTCAC
>NZ_JBHIOE010000109.1:0-563 GCF_042195335.1 Bartonella sp. CL25QHWL
GGCTCTCTTTCACAAGCTGCAAAACTCGATAAAACGGGTAAGCGTCAAGGTACCTTACCCAATGCCCTTGATCTTATTTTTAAACAAGTAGGCGCCATTGTCGTTGTCGTACGCGTGCACGAGGGTGACAATGAAAATGCAACACTCACCAATATTCTGGGTGGTGTGAATGCAAATGGCGCTTATGAAGGCGTCCATGCTTTGATTGGAGCGCAATCCATTGTGGGACAAACACCACGCATTCTCATCGCTCCAGGCTTTACACATCAACGCCCTTCCAGTGTGAATATTGAAGAGAATGGAACTGGTGCAACTGCCAACCCCGTCGCAGCAGAACTGATTGGCATTGCAGAGCGTCTGCGTGCTATTGTGGTGCTTGATGCACCAAACAGCACAGATGAAGCAGCACTTAGCACAGCAAAGGATTTTGATTCAAAGCGCGCCATCATAGTTGACCCATTTGTAAAGGTAAATCGTGATGGAAAGATCATAGAACAGCCAGCAAGTGCAGCAGTTGCAGGTGTCATTGCCAAAACTGATTTTACACACGGTTTTTGGCATTC
>NZ_JBHIOE010000110.1:0-558 GCF_042195335.1 Bartonella sp. CL25QHWL
AAGAGGCTTTACGTCTGTCTTCTGCATTATGATCTCAGCTTTCTGTAAACAAAGCTGCACTTACAAGTCTTTTGAAATCCCAACATTGCGACCACTAAACGATCTGATTTTTAGATTCTGCATAAACTTGCGGGAAAATATTAAAAAATCTATACCTACTTATAAAAACGAAAACCACTCACTCACTAACTGACTGACCGAGAATCACTATTGCGGCCAGATTATTAAAGCTATCGAGTTGAAATTTTCAGGGTAGGTTCCTTTCGTAAAATGGGGAAGAATAAAGCAAGTCGCATTTCGAAATTCCAGCCCTAAGGGGGTTAAAACGGGGTAAAACCAAAAAACACCCTATTACACGTACGCTTTTACGTTTACACCGCCGTCTTGAGCTTATTTATTGAGATATTTTCAAAATTATCACAACAAACGAAAGCTTGAAGTATTCCAGATTGCTATGCCGCCGAGTAAAATCCAAGAAGTTTAATAATAATTTCTGTAAAAAATATTTAGTAACGCATTGTAAAAAAAGTGCAGTGTAATTTTCAACAAGCGACAAAG
>NZ_JBHIOE010000111.1:0-549 GCF_042195335.1 Bartonella sp. CL25QHWL
ATGCGGTTCGAGAGATCTTTAAGGATTTTGACTTTTTAGAATTAGAGACCCTTTGGACCTCTGGTTTTGCTAAAAAACCACCCCGAAAAGAACTCTTGATTCGTAATAATTGAAGAAAATCATAAAAAGATTTGTTAGAATCAGAAGAAAATATTTCTTCTCTAATAGGACTTTTTATATGGTTACATCTTTTGGTAAAATTTTACGGAAACTTCGCATTGATCACTCCGAACGCCTTTTAGATATGGCTAAAAAATTAGACATATCTGTAGCATTTTTATCTTCTGTCGAGATTGGCAAAAAATCTGTTCCTGTAGGACTGGAGGAAAAGATAATTGAACTCTATGCTTTAGATCAAGAGGTAGCAGAAATTTTGAGAAGAGAATCGGATGCTTGTCGCAAAAGTTTTACAATCAAGACTTCTGATCCGTTGAGGCGTAAAACTGTTGGCATGTTTTTTAGAACTTTAAAAGATTTTTCACAAGAGGATTTAGAAGCATTCAAAACATTATTAGAGATGATTAGCGAAGCGCAAAGAAAAGAAAATGC
>NZ_JBHIOE010000112.1:0-540 GCF_042195335.1 Bartonella sp. CL25QHWL
AAGGCATACTTGATAACCTGACATTTTACAATAAATGCAAATTTCACCAAATTTGTTGGAAATAAGTGCCAATAACCTTATATCAGAAGAAAGTAAATTAAATTTTGCATCTACTGAGCAAGAAAAAAATACATACTTCCATTTAAGAAAAAAAAAGTTATCGACATTCAAAAAAAATTTTTTTGACAGTTAGAAAGCTCAACATTGTTTTGACGATGAGCTTTGTGTAAGTAGTGAAAACGATAGTACGTTTCTTCTCCAATCAAACTGTTCAAATCGCATTGCTCTAACTTTGATTGTTCACGAGATATTCAAAATGGCGTAAGACGCTGCCAAAGTAGTTTTTTCTGATTATCTCGAAAACCAACGATTTTAAGTGTAAAGAAAGCTAATGAAACTGACCTTTATTTTCAAAAAGAAATCCGAAAATGCAATAAAAATAGTATCATTGCATTTGAAAATTTGGAGTTGCATCCCCTCCCAGCAGTTATGAGACACCCTTTATAACTGAAAATAATTTTAGCAGATAATTTTATTTGA
>NZ_JBHIOE010000113.1:0-535 GCF_042195335.1 Bartonella sp. CL25QHWL
CTTGTCTCTTGTTTTTTCGAGACAGTTTCGCGGTTTACATGTCGGCGTACGGTCGTCCGTCGGACGCGCTAGTGATTTTCCACGGATTTTTCGGCGTGTTTTCCCGCGTATTAACTTCCGGCGGTCGCGTCCGTTGTACCACCGGTGAAAGTGTGATAATTTCGGTTTTGTGTGTGTTCGTTGCGCGATCTGCATTACCGGCTCGTAGTTTAATTGCGGAAAATCGCGTGAAAATCGCCATTATTAACTTTAAGTGGTGTTTTCTTGTGTTTCCTTGTATTGTGTACGGTGAAAAACTGCCGGGAAAGTCGGTGTCAGGAGGAACATGTCGCCGCAGGCCCGCCCGCACGCACGCACGCTAGCCTTAAAGTAAGTAAGTGGGAACAAAATGGCCGCCGCCATGCGAGAACAGCTGACAATTCGCGACTGTCTCACCAATTTTCGCGATGTTTATTTTTAATTAATTTTTTCATGTACAACACGTATAATTGGGCCGCCGTGGCTCTCGCCTTGACTCGCTTCTCGCTCGAAAGTT
>NZ_JBHIOE010000114.1:0-529 GCF_042195335.1 Bartonella sp. CL25QHWL
GACATCCTGTTTGGTCATAAAGGCGCAGACGTTATCCTCATGCCAATTATTTTCAATGGCCACTATCATTTGCTGACGCTCGACCTGGTTAATTCGAAGTACCTGCACTACTCCTCCCTTCAGTCGTCTGTGTACGACTCCGATGCTGTTGACATGGTACGTCCCTCTCAAACACTACTTTTCTGCGTTTAATATGGTATTTGATAACATTCGCTTTCATGATTCAGCGGGATCTATTTGAACTATGTCTGGAGATGAATTTGGGTCACACTCAGTTCAGAGATCTGCCTATTGAACATGTGCGTGACCGCCCCCAACAAGAGCCCGGCACCAATGACTGTCCAACATTCTGCGTTCGGTATATGGAGCAAATTCTACAAGGAGAAGAGCTGGACATACCATATCTGAGACTGTTATACGTCTCGCGGATATTGCTTGATGGTATGCGGCAAAAGAACATCAAGGCTGTCGCTGGCACCGCGGACGCAGAACTAACGGTGGACGCAGCCGTCCCCTCCCCCGCCGTGAA
>NZ_JBHIOE010000115.1:0-528 GCF_042195335.1 Bartonella sp. CL25QHWL
TTAACTTCTGGTGTTTCACCAAAAAAGTTGTTTATTTGAACAACTAAAGACATTGTTAACGACGAAATAGATAATGTACAGGTCTATATCCAAATTTACACAGAGACATTGTAATGTAAATGGTGACATATTTAATTACGTACAGACTTCCATGCTTACGCGGTAACAAGTACTCTAAATGAATAACATAAACTCATGCCAACTTCCCGCCCCCAGTAGAAGACTCGCCTTTCTCTACGAGACCGGATCGACGACCTTCAACAAGTATGCGGGCAACATACTTTAATCTAAAATAAGGGACATCTTTTTGCGGAACGCGTAGCTTTTCACCTTCTAGTATTAGCTCGATAAACCGCATGACGTAAACGGCGCAGTCCACAGTTCCTCGTCTCGGCCGTGGTGTTCGATTGTCGTGAATTAAAGGATATTATAGAGTTAAAGACTGTCCGAACTCCATTGTCACGAAATAGTCAAACATTTTCTTCTGTTACGTTATAGAAGTTCACGTTAGTTGGCAGCTTAACAAAG
>NZ_JBHIOE010000116.1:0-523 GCF_042195335.1 Bartonella sp. CL25QHWL
CACTCACACGCCCCTGTGGCCTCTCGTGAATGAGATTTTACGCTCTGCAGGGATCCACACGGCCGTGTGGAAATTCCACACGGCCGTGTGCCTTCTTTGGATCGGCTACAGGGGGCGCTCACACGGCCTCTGTGAAGCTCTGGATGAGCTCTGCGACTCTGTACACGGCCATGTGGAAATTCCACACGGCCGTGTGGATCCCCGATTTTTGGTCTATTTAAGGCCGATTTCAGAATTAATTTGATATACTTTGGCGGAGACTTTTCGGGACTCTTCCCCAACTTTGAGGGGCTGCGGCTAGAGTTTCGGAGAGGTTTTTGGAGACTTTGGAGGATCGTCACCACGCGCACAAAAGGGGTTTTTACTATGTCGTTATTCATTTCCGTTAATCTTTCCATGGCATTGTATAGCTCCATGAGGAGCTAAACCCCTAGTGGGTATTTGGACATGTGAACCTTAGGAATTTGTGTTTCATGACTTTTATTATGCATTCATTAATAAATTTGAGGCTTTGATTTTATAT
>NZ_JBHIOE010000117.1:0-522 GCF_042195335.1 Bartonella sp. CL25QHWL
GTATGGTAGGCATCCCGTTTTTTTCATGGTCAAAAATTTTCATATCAAGTTCGCGTCTTTTCCTTTTGATAAGTGATCGCTCGGCATTACGTAAATGCGCTACCATTTGCATCTTTATAGATTCATTTTGGATCATGGCTAACGAACCATCGATATGTGCTTGAAGATCTGCAATTTCTTTCAGGTTTTCTTTTGTTTGAAGTTCATCGAATAGCGCTTTAAGGTATGTAAAACGCTTTTCTACGTTTTCAAAAGTTCTTAAAGTTATAGCTTTATCTAGAACCGATATAAATTCTAAACGGGCAAAAATAGAGTTACCTACTTGATCAAAAGTCCCAGAAATTTTGTTTTCTTCCTCTAATACCTTTTGATATGATGCCCTTGAAAGCTTATCTTTCTTATAGAGCGATTCTGGTTCTTTGAGAAAAACACTAGAAAAGTCTACTGTTTTAGGTTCAGTTTTCTGACTATTTGTTATAGCTTGATAGGTTGTTTCTGTTTGCGAAAGTTGTTTTTTTTTCA
>NZ_JBHIOE010000118.1:0-510 GCF_042195335.1 Bartonella sp. CL25QHWL
GTGGCAGACTTTGATGACCAAAATAATATAATTAATATATAATCATGGAAGTTCACGGTTGTTTGTAATTAATTGGAGGTTCTCTCACTTGACCATAATCCTTTTTTGTCAACTTCTCTCACTTCCTTGAAACTCAATTCACTTTCCTTAATTTCATCTTTCTTCTGAAACTCAAGTTACAATCCCTGAACTCATTCACAAAAATCTCATCTTTCTTCTCCAACTCCACCTCCTCCCTTTCTCCTCTTCTTCCTCCCACTTTGAATCCATTCCCACTCTTTCAAATACCACTAGCCCTAATTCTCCAGCGAAGATGAAAAGAAAAAAGGAGAATGAGAAGATGAGGGGGAGAAGAATGGTTTCAGATGAAGAGAACAAAATCTCACCTTGTTGAGCTTCTATGGAAGAAGATCCCACCACTAGTATTGAATGCGGCGGCGAGGACAGGCGAGCGATTTGGACGGAAGGAGCAACCGAAATGAGCAATTAGGGCTGAAATAGTTTTTTCAT
>NZ_JBHIOE010000119.1:0-510 GCF_042195335.1 Bartonella sp. CL25QHWL
TCATTATGAATATTGATCGAATGCTTCTTTCCTGGTTCTCAATTTGTGCAGATAATGTCAAGACCAATTTGGAGGAACCTATGCAATCCATTCGTAGAAGCCTGGAGTTCCTAGGTTCTCGTACTGAGAGGGACCCAGTGTTACCTGCCGAGGAGGCTCCGCACTCACCCACGGAGTAGCTTTGTTTGTTTTTATGGTCCGTGAGGAGGCCTGTTCCTCTGGTTTTTGTTGTTTTCTCTTACTTTTGTTGGTGCGTACCACATCTAGTGGTTGACTACTCTTTGATGTATTGCTTTTTTCTCTCTTTTAATTGAAGTGGTTTATCCACCTTTTCTCAAAAAAAAAAAAAAAGTCAAAAGTTCCAACAATAGTTTATTAAAAGTCAAAGAACTCATTTTTTTTAAGAAATTTTGAAAATCATAATAAAGCAACAATACTCTTGATATAATTTAGTTTAACTGAAACAAAAAAAAAAATTAGTTTCTTTTCTTTTTTCAGGGTTGTATGGTA
>NZ_JBHIOE010000120.1:0-510 GCF_042195335.1 Bartonella sp. CL25QHWL
AGGCCAAGTGCCCGGATCATCTGTGGGTGGGAGCTTGTCCTCCTCTGACTCGGTGTAGTCCTCATCATATAATCCCATGTGGATCGACAGCTGCGTCATACTCATATGGTGGTCCCGTCCGAATGCTCGGAACTGAATCGTGTCGACGCTAGATAAATCCTTGTAGGACCTGTTAAACTCAAACGAGGCGAGAACCTCTAGAGTCAAAGATTTGATGGCCGGGTCTCGAATGTATAATAATCGTTGCCAATTTCCTACGGCAAGTAGTCCCTCGACCTCATCTGCGACCATATCTCCCCATTCGGCAGTCCGTAATGTAACCAAATCCGGGCTGCCCGATTGCCCGAACTTGAGCTTCTCCAATCTCTCAAATCGTTCTTGATGCTCGGGTTTCTTATACTTGGGCTGCTCAGGGGAAGCCTCTCGGGGGCGCTTGCTTGCTGTTCTCTTTGATCTTGAAGTTATTCCTGAAGAAGATGAAGAGAGAAGAATTAAATCCAAAACTAAACT
>NZ_JBHIOE010000121.1:0-507 GCF_042195335.1 Bartonella sp. CL25QHWL
TGGTATACAGTAATATCTCCAACTTTTTCTTCCATTTGGATATAGGGCTTGATTGTAATGGGGTTTGCAAGATGACCATTTTGAATAATTTGTAAGACAATCTCAAAGATCTTTTGGTGTAGCGTTTCAAAAAAATGTTCTGCTTTGAGAAAGTCTGAAACGCGATCGAGTGCATTATTATTAATCAGGATTGCTCCAAGTAATGCCTGCTCTGCTTCAATATTATGGGGAAGTTGACGAAAAGAAGAAGCAAAATTATCTCTTGGATTTTCTGTTTTTAGCATGTTCAGTGTTCTCATTGCTTTCTTTTCCCTTGTCTGGTGCCTTAAAGGTGATTTCTGTGGTGTATCCGCTTTGTTTTTCATAGCAGTGGGTGACGGTCGCGGCTTTCCATGGACCATTGATTTGCCCACGAAACCCTTGAAGGATGAGAGGTTGATCCGCCATGATTTCAGGGCGTCCCTCAAGGGTCAAAGAACCACTGCCTACAGCACGACACAACCTGTC
>NZ_JBHIOE010000122.1:0-505 GCF_042195335.1 Bartonella sp. CL25QHWL
CCTGTTGAAGGCAGCTGCAATGTAGGCTGCGATCCCTCTCCCTGTGCTTGAGGCACTTTCAGAATATACATCCCATGCGTCTATGGCGTCTTGCCATCCCCATTAGTCTTAGGGTCTCCAAAGTGATAGGGGCCGGTGTCACTGTCTTTTCGGCCCTCCGTATGCCATCTCTAAGGCCCATCCCAATGAGAAGCCTCGTAATTAAGGGTCTTGTAAAGATTACTCCAACCCTAGCATACTCTCCCTGGTGGCGAAGGTACTAGGCTAGAACATGCCCTAAATGGAGTGGTACGTTCTTCACCATGGAATATAAATATAATAAGTCCTGACGGCTAAGAACCCCCGTGCTATCTCCCCGACCACTCACAGACCGGGTAAGAATGGCATGAATATATCTGTAAGATGGTTGGGAGAGAGACGTGGCCTTAGAGCCCCCTGGCTCATACTGCCCACGTCCGCATACTGCTCGGTAAGCTCTCTGAGGGGTCAAACTGCCCGGATAATC